>NZ_OZ255712.1:2742380-3084760 GCF_965277045.1 Roseovarius sp.
ATCGCCCCCACGGGCGCCGATGCCAGCACCTATGGCAGCTACCAGCCCACACGCGACGATGACACCGTGACGCTCACCATGCCCTCCGAGCCCGGCATTTACGAGCTGCGCTACGTCCTGCGCGAAGGCCCGCGCGTGCTGGCCAGCGCCCCCATCGAGGTCGCCAACCCCGAGGTCACCGTGTCCGGCCCCGAAACCGTCGCCACCGGCGCACAGTTCACCGTCTCCTGGACCCGCACGGTCAACCCCAAGGATTACGTCACCATCGTGCCCGTCGGGGCCGAGCCCAACACCTACGGCAGCTACCAGCCCGTCCGCGACGACACCGAGACGCGCCTGATCGCCCCATCCGATCCCGGCATGTACGAGTTGCGCTACCTCCTGCGCGAAGGACCCAAGGTCATGGCCACCGTAATGATCGAGGTCACCGAACCGCAGGTCACCGTCTCCGGCCCCGCAACCGTCAGCACGGGCGCGCAATTCACCGTTTCCTGGACCGGAACCGTGAACGCCCAGGACTATGTCACCATCGTCCCCGTGGGCGCTGCCGAAAACGAGTTCGGCAACTACCAGGTCGTCCGCGACAACGCGGAAACCACGCTCACCGCGCCCTCCGACACCGGGATGTACGAACTGCGCTACCTTTTGCGCGAAGGCCCCAAGGTCATGGCCACCGCGATGATCGAAGTCACCGAACCCCAGGTCACCATCTCCGGCCCCGAAAGCGCTGCGACCGGGTCCTCCGTCACCGTCGAGTGGACCGGCACCGTCAACACGCAGGATTATGTCGTCGTCGTCCCCGCCGGGGCGCCCGAAAACGAGTTCGGCAACTACCAGGTCGTGCGCGACGCGTCAGAAGTGGCGCTCACCATGCCCGCCGATCCCGGTATGTACGAGCTGCGCTACCTCATGCGCGAAGGCCCCAAGGTGCTGGCCACCGCCATGATCGAGCTGACCCCGCCCGAGGTCTCGGTCACCGGTCCCGACCAGATCCGCGCGGGCGACGACATCACGGCCGAATGGACCGGAACGGTCTCCACCAACGACTACATCAACCTCGTCCCGATGGGCGCGGCGGATGACAAGTTCGGCACCTACCTGACCGTGCGTGACGGCACCACCGCCACGCTCAAGGCCCCGGCGGAAACCGGCCTCTACGAGCTCCGCTACGTCCTGCGCGAAGGCACCCGCGTGCTGGCCCGCCACACGGTCGAGGTCCTGGCCGCCGACGCCGACCTCAACACCGGCGGCGCCCTCACCGCGCCCGACAGCGCGGCCCCCGGCAGCACCATCGACGTCTCCTGGCAGGTGGACAGCAGCAGCGCCGACCAGCGCATCACGCTGGCACGCGGCAACCAGGCGATCTTCACCTGGCTTCAGGCGGTCAAGATCACCGACGGCGCCACCGGCGTGCAGATCGACCTGCCATCCGAACCCGGCGTCTACGAACTGCGTTTCCTCGACGTCGCGGGTCAGGAAGTGCTCGCCCGCAAGGTCATCACCGTGGAGTAGGACCCATGCACAAACCCCAAGGCTACCCCGACGTCTCCGCCTACCTGATCGTACCGGACGCAGCGGCGGTACTCGACTTCTGCGCCGCCGCCTTCAACGCCGACCGCCTGCGCGTGATCGAACGCGAGGGCGGCGGCGGCATCATGCACGCCGAATGCCGGATCGGCGACAGCGTGGTGATGATGGGCGAAATGCCGGACGGCCCGGACGCCCACCTGCACCTCTACCTCGCCGACGCCGAAGCCGCCTTCGACCGCGCCGTGGCCGCGGGGGCCGAAATCGTCCAGCCGATGCAGTCCCAAGGCGACGGCGACCTGCGCGGCGGCGTCCGCGACGCCAGCGGCACGACATGGTGGATCGCCCGGCAGGAAGAGGCATAGCACGCCGGCGCGCTATCACATCGCCGTCCCGGACCTGATCCGGGACCTCCCGCGCCCCCGGTCCAACGCCCAAGGCATTAACCGCCCCTGTACCGCGCACGCCCCGTTAACCCGCCGGACCCCACGAATCCGCACCGTCGCAATACCACTGGAATACCGACGCGATACCGACGTACCGTTTTCACTGAATCCCAGCCCGTTAACCTTTGTCCGGCGCCGTAGGGTGGGTGCCAACCCACCTGCCTTCAATCCCGCAAGCCAGGCTCGTCCAGCAGGTGCCGCCCCTGCCGGTCCTCCACCTCGATCACCCAGAGATCGGGGTCGAAAGACCGCTGTCTCGCCACCGCCTGATCGACGTCGCGCTCGTCTCCCTCGGCCAAGGTCACCCACGTCCGCGCGCCACTCATCAGGTCGAAAGAGCGTTGAAAAACAGCCGCTTGCCCGTCCAGCGTGTTCAGCTTCACCAGCACCGCGCCGCCGGTGTCATCGCCATGCGCCACGACGAAGGCCGGGATTTCCATCACCCTCAGCCGCGCCAGATAGGCCTGCACCCAGAACTCGGCCGTCAGTCGGCTCACCCGTTCCCGTCCTTGAAATCAAGGCCCATCTCGGAATACCGCTCGGCTTCCTCCAGCCAGTTGGGCCGCACTTTCACTTGCGTGAACAGGTGCACCCGCCGCCCCAGGAACTCCTCCAGCTCGGTGCGCGCTGCCTGGCTAACCGCCTTGATCGTCTCACCTTTTTTGCCCAGCACGATTCCCTTGTGACCGTCCCGCATGACATAGATCACCTGGTCGATCCGTGCCGATCCGTCCTCGCGCTCCTCCCAGTTCTCGGTCTCGACAGTCAGCTGATAAGGCAATTCCTGGTGCAGCCGCAGGGTCAGCTTTTCCCGCGTCATCTCGGCCGCGATCATCCGCATCGGCAGGTCCGCGATCTGGTCCTCGGGATAGAGCCACGGCCCCTCGGGCACCTCGCCCGCAAGCCATGTGCGCAGGTCCTCGACACCATGCCCCTTCTCGGCGGAAATCATGAAAGTCTCAACGAATTCATACCGTTCGTTCAGGTCCTTGGTCAGCCCCAGCAGCACCTCGGATGGCACCCGGTCGATCTTGTTGATCGCCAGCGCCACCCGCCGCCCCTTGGGCAAGGCGTCCAGACCGTCCAGGATCTTCTCGACCCCTTCGGTCACCCCCCGATGCGCTTCGATCAGCAGCACGATCACGTCCGCATCCGCCGCCCCGCTCCAGGCCGCCGCCACCATCGCCCGGTCCAGCCGGCGACGCGGCGCGAACAGTCCCGGCGTATCGACAAACACAAGCTGCGCGTCGCCTTCGATGGCCACCCCGCGAATGCGCGCCCGCGTGGTCTGCACCTTGTGCGTCACGATGCTGACCTTCGCGCCCACCATGCGGTTGAGCAGCGTGGACTTGCCCGCATTGGGCTCCCCGATCAGGGCGATGAAACCGGCGCGTTGGGTCATGATGCAAAGCCTTTTTTCATAACGGTCTCCCCTACCCGATCCCGGTTCGCTTGACCAGTTCAGAACACCGCATGGTCGCCCCGCTCCAGTGTGACTTCACCCGCCGCTAGCCTTGCATAGAACGCTTCAAGCCGGTCCTGCCCGAATTCCGGCGTGGCATCCGCATCATAGCATTGCCGGGCCTCGTCCCAGACCAGCATCGACTCGGTCGCGTAGTACCGCCCGATCCGCGCCAATTCCGCCTTGGCGCGGGCACGCCTGTTTAACCTCCCGGTAACACTCAATGTGGCAATGATGGCGTCAAGCAAACCAACCGGCACCCGCTTCATCCGGAACGGCACGCCCAGCGAATCGGCCAGTAACCGGCCCTGCTCCTCGGGGGTCAGCGCCGGACCGGGCCCGCCCACCGGCAGGATGCGGTTGTCGCAGGCCGGATTGGTCAGCGTGTTCACGATGAACCGTGCAAGGTCGCCGTCGCTGATCGGCTTGCAGGCCGTCAGCCTGCCGTCGCCGAAGGCAAGATAGGGCTTGCCCGCCCGCATCCTGTCCGCCTGCCCGGACAGCGATTTGAAAAACGCCGTGGGCCGCACGATCACGTGGCACAGGGTCGAGGCCTGCAACTCCGCCTCGAAAGCCAGCTTGGCCTTCTGGAACGCCAGCACCGGCTTCTGCACGCAGATCGCCGACAGCAGGACGAAACGCCCGACACCCTGCGCCTCCGCCGCCCGCAAGGCTGCCGCGTTCAGCCCGTGGTCGACAGCCCAGGCATCCCCGGGCGCGCCCGTTCGCGACGCCAGGCAGCTGACCACGGCGTCGGCCCCGCGCATCGCCTTCTCCAGTTGGCCGGGCGCCGACATGTCTCCGATGACACACTGCGCCCGCACAGGCACGGCCGGATCGGCGCGGCGCAACGGGCAAATCACGTCATGCCCATCGGCCAGCAGCACCTCCAAGACCGCCCGCCCGATCGTGCCGCTTGCCCCCAACAGGACAACTCGCATCGTCGCGACGGACGGCTGCAAAAGATATGCTGAATCCTCGCGCATTAACGGCACCCGCTGGTGTTTTGGAAAGACTATACAAGGCGCCATCCGAAACCAACGCACCGCCGCAAATCCTTTGAGAAAGGATTTGCCAAAAGCTTTCTCAAAGCTTTTGGTTCCGCCCTAGGCCGCCGCCCCGTCGGTAAACTGCAACCGCGCCAGCCGGGCATAAAGCCCTCCTTCGGCCACCAGGCTTTCATGGGTGCCTTCCGCCACGATACGGCCCTGCTCCATCACGATGATCCGGTCGGCCTTCTTCACCGTGGCCAGCCGGTGTGCCACGATCACCGTGGTGCGGTCCCGTGCCAGCCCGTCGACTGCCTGCTGCACGGCCCGTTCGCTCTCGGCATCCAGGGCCGAGGTCGCCTCGTCCAGCAGCAGCACGGGCGCATCACGCAGGATCGCGCGGGCGATGGCCACCCGCTGTTTCTGGCCACCCGACAGCATCACGCCGCGCTCGCCCAAGTACGTGTCATACCCGTCCGGCAGCGCCATGATGAACTCATGCGCCGCCGCCGCCCGTGCCGCGGCCTCGACTTCGGAATCCGCCGCATCAATCCGGCCAAAGCGGATATTGTCACGCGCCGACGCGGCGAAGATGACCGGCTCCTGCGGCACCAACGACAACTCGGACCGAAAGTCGGGTCGCGCCAATTGATCCAGCGCCACGCCGTCCAGCGTCACCCGTCCGGTTTGCGGATCATAGAAACGCTGAATCATCTGGATGATCGTGGTTTTACCCGCCCCGGAAGGGCCGACCAACGCGACCGTTTCCCCGGGCTCTATCACGAGATTCAACGCGTGCAGCGCCGGCGCATCGGGGCGCGTCGGATAGGTGAAGCTGACATTCTCGAAGGCAATGCGGCCTTTGACGGGGCGCGGCAAGACCTCGGGGTGCGCCGGGTCCTGGACCTCGTCCTCGGCCTGAAGCAATTCGACCAGGCGTTCCGTCGCGCCGGCGGCGCGTTGAAGTTCTCCCCAGATCTCCGACAGGGCTGCCACCGATCCGGCCACCATGACCGAATAGATCACGAACTGCACCAGCGTGCCGCCGGTCATCTGGTCTGCCCGCACATCCCGGGCACCGATCCACAGCACGCAAACGATCCCGGTAAATACAAGGAAAATAACGATAACCGTCATCAGGGCGCGCACCCAGATCCGCCGCCGGGCCACGTCGAAACTGCGCTCCGTGACGTCCGAAAACGCGGCGCGACTGGCCGGTTCATGGGTAAAGGCCTGAACCGTCTGCACGTTCAAGAGCGCCTCCGACGCATTGCCGGAACTGGCGGCGATCCAGTCCTGGTTTTCGCGGCTCAGCTTGCGCAGTTTCCGCCCCAGGGTCAGGATAGGCACGATGATCAGCGGCACCAGAAGCAGCACCATGCCGGTCAGCTTGGCCGAGGTGAACAGCATCAGGACCAGCCCGCCGACGAAGATCAACAGGTTACGCAACGCGATGGAGATGGACGACCCGATGACCGACAGTATGAGCGTCGTATCGGTCGTCACGCGGCTCAGGATTTCACCCGTCATCGTGCGTTCATAGAAGGCCGGGCTCAGCCCGATCACCTTGTCGAACACCGCCTTGCGCATGTCTGCCACGACCCGTTCGCCCAGTCGCGTCACCAACGCGTATCTCAGGCCCGTACCGATCGCCAAGAGCCCGGCGATACCGACAGCCGCAAGGAAATACTGGTCCAGGATCGCGCCGTCTTCGGCTCCGAAATTGTCGACCACGCGCCGGACCGCCAAGGGCAGCACCAGCGAAACACAGGCCGTCATCACCAGCGCGAGTATCGCAAGCGTCAAAAGCCGCCGGTACGGACGCAGGAACGGCCAGAGCTCCGACAAGGCGCCCATGCGCTTCGACTTCGCCCGCTCTATCATGTCTGCGCCGTTTTCGGCCTTGCGTACCATGTATCCCCAAACGTGATTTTTCCCGGACTTCCTCATGGCCGCGCGGGACGCCGGGGTCAAGGGCGTTGCGGTCTTTCATCGCCCATGAAACTGGAAGGAAGAAGCTGGAGCGGGCGACGGGAATCGAACCCGTATCATCAGCTTGGAAGGCTGAGGTCTTACCATTACACAACGCCCGCTCAACAGTTCAGAGGAGTATTTCATGCACTGGGCGGGGTCAAGTGCAACGTCCGTACACGGCCCAGAGCCGACCTCGACCTTCGCTTGGCGTTCAGGGATAGATTCCGAAGGGCGGGCATTCATCACCACAGTAGCATTCGAACGTGGCGAGCTTGTTTACGACGTTCGTTCCCGGAATCCTGATGCAAGCTGTGTTTGATGCAACCCAAATTAGGTCTTTTTGTGGAAAGGGTTCAACACGCCGGCCGTGGAAATCGCGGGTAGTGCAAAATCAAATCAACGAGATATTCGTCCCCAACGAGCATGCCATTAAGGACCTCAAAAGCTACTTCTCCGCAAACTAAGCTCAGCCAGGGTCAGCATAACTTGCGACAATGAGTCGTGTGCCCGGTTCGGTGGTGCAGCCCACGGTATCGCCCTGATGCACGTATGCCGTTTCGCCCTTGGCGAAGCTGTGGGTTTCCGCCCCATCGTGCAGAGACAGGGTGCCGTCCAGAACCGTGATGATCTTGTAGGCGTCGAGCCGCAGGGCGGGCTGGGACAGCGCACCGAAATTCTGCACATCGACCCGCATCGTCCCGGCGGCGTTCACGAAGTCGGTGCGCGTCGATACGACATCCGGCGCAGCATCGGGCGCGGACAGGTCGGGTACGGTGATCCGCTGTAGGGAAGTGTTGTCGGCCTTCGGCACGGGTCCGTCGAGAATCATGAATATCTTTTGGACGAAACCAGGCTGCTTCCACTGGCACTCAAAGCCCTTGGGGATAATGAAGGCGTCGCCTTTCCTGATCTCGATCTCGGTTCCGTCGGGCAGCACCATCGTCAGCTCACCGTCGAGGAACAGCATGTATTCGTCAACCGTGTAGGGCATCATCTGGTCTGTGAAAGCCGTACAATCCCATACGCCGGCCATGTATCCGCTGCTCTCGATCTCATGGTAGAGATGCCCGTGCTGCACCGGCTGTCCCGAAACGAGGCTGGCATAGTCCATCTGTTCCCATTCCTCCAACCCGTCCGGGCCGTTGGGCTGAAAGCGCAGGATCGTGGCGGTCTTGGTCATGGCGTGTCCTTTCCGGGGGTGGTGTCTTCCCAGCAGAGGAAGACCGTGTTGGTCAGTCGTCGATACATCCGAAGATGCGTGGTCGTGCCGGGGCGGGCGTGGGCGTCGATATGGGCACAAGCCGCCTCATACCACGCTCGCCACCTTGAGCCCTTCAAAAATGGCTTCCTCGACGGTGCGCGGCGCGAGGGCGTCACCGATGATGTGACAGTCGCCGCCCCAGTCGCAGAGCTCCATTTCAAGCTCCGTAACCGACTGCGTTCCGAGCGCCGTGACGACGGTGTCCACGTCGTTCAGGATCACCGGCTCGCCGCTGAGGGTGTGTTGGAAATAGGCGTCCTGCGTATCGGCGCCGAAGAGCCGCATGTGCGGGATGATCTGAACCCCCAGCCGGTGCAGATCTCCCAGCCAGGTGTCGCGGGCGTATTGCTGGATCGTCTGGCCGGCGACCATCCCGTTGACGGCAAGCCGCACGTGGCAGCCGTCGCGCGCCAGCCTTTCGGCGATGCCAAGGCCGACCCAGTCGCAGCGCCAGTCGGCGATCACCGCGCGGGCGCCGACATTGGCGCGGCCTTGCAGCACATCCCAGGCCGAGACGATATGCGCCTCGTCCGCGCCTTCGATCTCGGGGGTCCGGTGCGTGCCGCCAGTGGCCAGGACGATCGCGTCGGGGGCCTCTGCGTCGATCAGCGCGCGCGTGACAGGAGTGTTAAGGCGCAGAGTGACACCGGCGCGCTCGACCTCGCGGGTGAGGTTGGTGGTCACGCCGCCGAATTCGGCCCGGCCCGGCAACAGCTGCGCGAGGTTCACCTGACCGCCCAGCCGGTCGCTTGCCTCGTAAAGTGTCACCTGGTGCCCGCGCTCTGCCGCGACGGCGGCGGCTTTCATGCCCGCCGGGCCGCCGCCCACCACCATCAGCTTGCGCGGCGGATCGGCGGGGGTGCGCGGGCCATAGGTCAGTTCGCGCCCTGTTTCGGGGTGCTGGATGCACGAGATCGAAACGGCGTTCAGCATGTGCCCGATGCAGGCCTGGTTGCAGGCGACGCAGGCGCGGATGTCGTCCAGGCGGCCCGCCTTGGCCGTGCGCGGCATGTCGGGGTCGGAAATGAGTGCGCGGGTCATGCCGCACATGTCCGCCGCGCCGTTTACGAGGGCCTGTTCCGCGATCTGCGGCTGGTTGATGCGCCCGGCGACGAAGACGGGCTTGTCGACGACAGACCGGATCGACGCCGAGAGCGGCGTGGTGTAGCCCGCTTTGAGGCGCATGGACGGCACGATATGGGTGGACCCGGCGAGCCCCGCGGAGGTGCCGGCGGTGACATTGAGGTAATCGAGACCGTCATTCCGCGCGATGGCCTGCGCCACCTCAAGCATTTCATCCGCCTCGATACCGTCGTGATCCTTCTCCTCGCCCGACAGGCGGATGCCGAGGATCATGTCGTCCCCGGCGCCGCGGCGGATGGCGGCGATAACCTCATGAATGATGCGCAGGCGGCTATTGAAAGAACCGCCATAGGCATCCGTCCGCAGGTTCACGCGGGGATTCAGGAACTGCCCCAGAAGATAACCGTGCGAGGCCACGATCTCGATCCCGTCGAGGCCTGCCGTGCGCATGTTGGCGGCGGAGGTCTGAAAGCCAGCGACGATCTCTTCGATCAGCGCCACGCTCAGTGCGCGGGGCATGACGTGGAAGCGTTCGTTGGGCACGGCGGAAGGGGCAAAGGCCACCGGGTGCGTGCCATCCGAGGCCAGCCCCATTTCGCGGCCCGGATGGCTTAGCTGGGCAAAGACCTTGCAGCCCTGCGATTGGCAGGCGCGGGCGAGCTTGGCATATCCCGGGATGCAGGCCGGATCATAGGCGCGGATCGCGGGTCTGCCGGACTCGCCTGTCGGGTGCACCCGCGCGGCCTCGAGGATGGTGAGCGCAGCGCCGCCCTTGGCCTTGGCGACGTGGTAGGCAACCATGGTGTCGGATATCTTTCCGTCGTCCAGCATGACCGCCATGTGCCCGGTCGAAAAGATCCGGTTTCTAAGCGTCAGGCCTCGGATATCCAATGGTGAGAACAATTTGTTCAGGCCGCCTGCCATGGCCTTATTGCCCCTCATTGGCGGCGGTGCCAAGGGCATCCCGCAGGCGTGTCAAATCTTTCTTGCGTGCGCTGCAGCTGTCGCAGCCATTGGCCGAGACGGCGGTGGCGGGGGTATCGTCGAAACCACCACTGCCAAAATACATCAGGGCACCGGCGAGTCCCGCTGCAATGATTGCAACCATCATCCGCGCCCGTGTCATCTCAGGCCGTGCCTGTCTTCAAGAAGTGCCTGAGCGGTGCCGTGCTGTCGGGATCGTTGGCGACTTCGCGGTTCAGGAAGTCGACGGCGGCGACCTCGTGCGCCGTGGCGATCCGCAGGCCGGGCAAGTCCTCGGGTGGGGCCATCGCCTCGAGCTGTTCGAAGTCGTTGATGTAGCCAGGGAAGATTTCCTGCATCTCGGCGATCAGTGTTTGCCAGTCGTTCGGTACTTCCGCGGCCTGTGCGCGGCCGGTGGCATGCAGGTCCTCTGTCGGACGTGGTCTCAGACCGTACTTGTCTATGAGCGCGCGCATGGCGGTTGCGGTGTATGTCTCGACCTCGGAGAGAAGCATGAAGACCTGCTTTTGCGCGGGGGCGGGCAGTCGGTCGGCGATGGACGCGAAATAGGCTTCACCCTCGATTTCTTCCTCGTAGTATAGCAGCAAAGTTTCAAGGTATTTCTCCGAGACGTCCGATTGCGCCTTGGTCGTCGCGTTCGTTCCGACATCGACGCGGTCGTGTTTCATTGGCTGGTCGATATCCACGTCTTCTTCCAGGTTGCGCGCATAGCGGTGACCGGAATAGGTGGCACCAGCGACGACGGCGGGCGCCTCGCAATCCCCGATCCGGGTCAGGGTAAAGGGTAGGGCCATTCGGTCACCGCCCGCTTGGGCCAGGATGTCGTGGTAAAGCGCGTCGTTCGGCGCACGCTGCGTGACCATAATGACGCAGGCGATGGCCATCTGTGTCTCAACCCCGGTAAACGGACACTCAAGCGTCGCGACCCTGCCGTCGAACGCGGTCAAGGCCTGCGCCAGTTTCAGACGCACGCCAAGGGTCATCAGGTGCGTTCGGATGCGCCAGCGTTCCGAGGTCTTGCCGGCCCAGGCGCTGACCATTTCGGACGGAGTGCAGAGGGTGACGTCGATCCCGGCAGCCTTGATCTTTTCCGCGATGACGCCCCCCATGTAATAGCCATCCTCGTCATAGACGAGCGTCGGGCCCGCGGGCAGCGTGCCGTCCATGATGTCATCCGGTGTCAGGATCTGCGGGTTGCTGCCGGGAGGCACAATACTCACGTATCTCCCGCCGTCGAAGCGGTCCTTGCGCCACCTCGCGCCGGTGGCCACCGCAACATGATCGGCGCCGAACTCTATCACATCCTTTGCCGTGAGGTGGCTTCCGAGGAAGACCTCGATATTGGGCATTTTGTGGAACTGCTGCGCGCGGTAATCGCGGACGCGGATATATTCGCTCATTCCCGGCAAGGCCGCTTCGCGCGGCAGGCGCCCGCCAAGCTCGGTGCCTGCCTCGGCCAAAGTCACCTGGTAGCCGCGCTTGCCGAGGGCGCGCGCGGCCTCCAGCCCGGCGGGCCCAGCGCCGACGATCAGGACGGTGGAGTCCGAGCGCTTTGCATTCATTTCCTCGGGGTGCCAGCCCTTGCGCCATTCCTCGCCCATCGTGGGGTTCTGCGTGCAGCGGATCGGCACGCCGAGACTGTCGCCCGCGTAGCAGATGTTGCAGCCGATGCATTCGCGGATATCCTCGATGCGGCCTTCCTCGATCTTGTTCGGCAGGAAGGGATCGGCGATGGAGGGCCGCGCGGCACCGATCAGATCCGTGACGCCCCGCCGGATCTGGCTGACCATCGTGTCGGGCGAGGTGAAGCGGCCCACCGTCACGACGGGCTTGGTTGTTTGGCTTTTCACGAAATCCATGTAAGGTTCAAGCGCAGCTTCCTTGGTGAAACGCGACACGCCCATCTCGACGCCGTAATCGGCGATGTTGATGTCCCACAGGTCAGGCAGGTCGGCCAGCATGGAAAACATGTCACGGCGTTCGCCGTGGATCGGCACGCCCTCGGTTCCGATCTCTTCGTCGGCGGCGAAACGCACGGCGACGCCGCAGCGGTCGCCGACCGCGTCCTTGGTTTCCTCTATCAACTCGCGCACCAACCGCACGCGATTTTCAAGGCTGCCGCCGTATTCGTCGGACCGTGTGTTGATCGTAGGGCTGAGGAAGTTCGACAGAAGGTAAGTATGCGTGGCGTACACATAGACAATATCGAAGCCCGCGTCCCGCGCCCGAAGCGCCGCGTTGCGATGCCAGCGCCGCAGGTTGCGGATATCGGTCTTGTCCATCGCCCGGGCCTGAAAAGGATGGCCCACCGAATTGGGCATGCTGGTCACGTCCATCGCCACTTCACGCGTCATCATGTTGCCGGTTCGCGCGCCGCCATACCACAACTCCGCCCCGGCCAGCGCGCCGTGGGCGTGGACCTTTTCGGTCATCAGGGCATGGGCACGGATATCGCTATCATCCCAGAGCGAAGCCGAGGCGTGAGTCAGGTCATCCGAGGACGGGTGGATGGAATTGTACTCGGTGCAGATCACGCCCCAGCCGCCCTTAGCCTTCATTTCCCTCATGCCGGCCAGCATTCGGGGGCGCAGGTATCCCATGCCGGTGCAATGTGGCACCTGGTAGAACCGGTTCTTCGCCGTCACCGGCCCGATCTTCAGCGGCTCGAAGAGGATATCGTAACGGGGATTTCGGGACATCTGGGGCAGCTCCGGTCAGGATGAGGCAAGGTCGATGAGTTCGCGGCGGAAGGGCACGTTGCCTTTCGCGGGTTCGCCCAGTTCCCGCGCATAGCGGTGGCCGCTATAGACCGCCGCGGCGATGGTCGATGGACCCAGACAATCGCCGATGCGCGTCCGTTTTGATTCCGATTTCCAAAGGTCATCGACCGGTTTGCGCATGGTGACGAGCACGGCGGCGGCGCAGTCGAGCGTCTGTATCGTGTCGGTATAGACACAAGCGACGTCCACAGCGTTGGGCGCAATTCGTGCCACATTGTGTGCTGTCCTGATCCGCACGCCCAATTCCAGCAACTGCTTCTGGATCGCGTGCTGGTCGAGCGTGTTGTGCGTCCAGGACGACACCTCTCCGTCCGGGGTCACCAGCGTCACGTCGCAGCCCTCCCGGCGCAGTTTTTCTGCGATGGCGCCGCCCATGTAGAAATGATCGTCATCAAACAGCACGACGGGGCCATCGGGCACAGTCCCTTCCAAGATGTCGTCTGGGGTCAACACTTTCGCCCCGTCGGCAATCTCGATACCGAGCGGGTTCTGGCGTCCGATCCCGTCCGCCGTCCAGCGTGCGCCGGTGGCCATGGCGATGTGGTCGGCGCCGAATTCCGCTAGCGTGTCAGGGGTCATGGGGCTTTCGAGGTAAAGATCGACATTCGCCATCTGGCTGATCTGGTAGGTTCGGTAATCCACCACACGGCCCCATTCAGCGAGGCCGGGCAAACGCCGCTCCTGGGCCACGCGCCCGCCGGCCTCGCTTGCCTTGTCGGCCAGCGTCACCCGGTAGCCGCGTTGGCCTAACGCGCGCGCAGCTTCCAGCCCAGCAGGACCGGCGCCGATGATCAGCACGCTTTCATCTGCGGTCTTTTCGGCGATCCGTTCGGGATGCCAGCCGCGCCGCCACTCTTCGCCCATCGTCGGGTTCTGCGTGCAGCGGATGGGCACGAAATTGTTGTCGCCCGACACGCAGATGTTGCAGCCGATGCACTCCCGGATATCCTCGATGCGGCCTTCCTCGATCTTCTTGGGCAGGAACGGATCGGCGATCGAGGGCCGTGCCGCTCCGATCATGTCGAGCCGTCCCTTGTTGATCAGCGAAACCATTGCGTCCGGCGAGGTGTAGCGCCCTACGCCGACCACGGGCTTGGTGGTCACCTCCTTGACGAAGGCGACGTAGTCGTCCTGAAAGCCAGCGGGCTTAAACCGAGATGTGGCGCTGTCGTTCTCCCACGTGCTGAGGTTCACGTCCCACAGGTCCGGTTCTTCGGCGAGCATCTCGATCAGGTCGCGCCCTTCGCCTTCGCTGGTAAAACCCATGTCGCCCATCAATTCTTCGACGGCAAAGCGCAGGGCGACGCCGCAGGTGTCCCCGACCGCGTCCTTGGTATCGGTTAGGATCTCGCGCAGCAGCCGGGCACGGTTTTCCAGCGATCCGCCATAGGCATCGGAGCGGCGATTGCGGTAGGGCGACAGGAAATGCGAGATCGTGGAAAGCTGGTGACCGGCATAGACATATACGATGTCGAACCCGGCCTTCTTGGCCCGCAAGGCGCCGTCACGGTGCCATTTGCGCAGGGCGCGAATATCTTGAAGGTCCATCGCGCGGGCCTGCACGGGGTCGTGCAACGCGACCGGCAGGTGAGAGGGGGCCAGCGGCACATCGCGGGTGTAGCGGTTGGCTGTCATCTGCCCCGCGTGGTTCAGTTCGGCTCCGGCAAGGCTGCCGAACTCGTGAATCCCGTCACACATCTTGGCCAGCACGGGAATGTCGCGGTCATCCCAAAGGCGCCCACCGGCCCAGGGTGAATGGTCCGCCGACGGATGAACCTCGATTTCCTCGGTGCAGATCACGGCCCACCCCCCTTCGGCCTTCACGCGGCGCATCTCGGCCATGGACGAGGGAAAGCTGCGCCCCATACCGTTGCAATGCGGCACCTGGTAGAATCGGTTCCTGGCTGTGACGGGGCCAATCTTGACCGGCTCGAACAGCACGTCATAGCGGGGATCTCTCGTCATGTGTCGACCTGCGAGGAACAGGACGCCGGCGGATTGAAATAACCGGGAAATACCATGGCGAGGTAGGACGCCGTGCGCTGCTTGGCATTCTCCCGCGTGAATTCTCCTGGATAGACCAGGATGTTCAGACAGAATCCGTCGAACAAGCCTTCCAGAGTGTCGGCTATATGCTGGGCTTCCAGGTCGGTCTGACCGCTCGCATCGATCAGGTCTTGGCACAGACCGATAATGGTCTCCCATCGCTCGGTATCGATGCTGGTCATGATGTTGCGGTAGGATTTGCGATACCCTGCCTCGCCATAGAAGGCGGTCCAGACGGTCAGCTTTTTTCGGTTGCAGGTCTGGGGATGAAATTCAGCGTCGACGATCGCCATGAGTTTCTCATCGGAGGCCAGCCCCACTTTTTCGATCGACTTGACCCAAAGTTCGCGGTGTTCCTCGGCAAGAAAGCGCAGCGTTTCCTCGAAAAGCTTTTCCTTGCTCTCAAAGTGAAAATTCACGATGCCGACCGACAGGCCGGCAAGGCCGGTGACCGTGGTCATCGTTGTTCCTGAAATGCCGTATTTCGCGATGGAATCGATCGTGGCCTCAATCAATTGCTGACGGCGCACGGCCTTGGATGCGGTACGGCCCGTACGTTCATTGAGGCGCGCGGCCTTGTCTGTTGCTGCCGGTGTTTGCAAAAACTTGTCTCCTGAAAGATCAGCTGCCCGCGGGCAGTATCACGGCGGCTTCATCCTGCCATGCCAGCCATACCGCCTCGCCTTCCCGGGCCTTGAGCTTGCCGTCGTAACGGTTCTGCGCCGAAACGGCGATGGGGGTGTCATGGCCCTCGAGCATGACGAAATAATGGCTTCTTTCCCCAAGGTAGGCCGCGTTTTGCAGAACGCCGCGCACGGTCTTGGTGCCGCTGTTCGGCTCGGAGTCGGCCAGGTCGAGCTTTTCGGGGCGGATGGCGATATGAATGGTGTCTCCGGCATTCAGACCGTCCCGGGACTTGGGCAGTTCCAACACGCCCAACCCGGACGTGTCCACTGTGACCGTCTGGCCGTTCGCGCCGGTCACCTTGCCTTCGAAGAAATTCATCGTGCCGATAAAAGACGCGACTTCACGACTGTTGGGCCGTTCGTAAAGCCCGCTGGGCGTGTCCAGTTGCAGCACCTCGCCACCGGACATGACCGCGACGCGATCCGACAGGGTCAATGCCTCTTCCTGGTCGTGTGTCACGAAGACGAAAGTGATGCCGACGGTGCGTTGCAACGCCCGCAGCTCCAGCTGCATCTGTTCGCGCAATTGCTTGTCGAGCGCCCCCAAGGGTTCGTCCAGAAGCAGTACCTTGGGCTGCAACACAAGCGCACGCGCGAGCGCGATCCTTTGCCGTTGCCCGCCCGACAGTTCATTGGCCTTGCGGTCGCCGTAGTCGGGCAGCTTGATCAGCTCCAGCATCTCGTCGACACGCTTGTCGCGTTCGGCCCTGCCCAGTTTGTGCTTGCGCAACCCGTAGGCGATGTTGTCGCGCACGTTGAGATGCGGGAAAATGGCATAGCTTTGGAACACCATGTTCACGGGGCGCATATGCGGCGGCACCTGAGACATGGGCTGGCCATCGATGAATATCTCGCCCGAGCTGGGATTCTCGAACCCCGCGAGCATCCGCAGTAGCGTGGTTTTCCCACAGCCCGACGCGCCGAGCAGTGAGAAGAACTCGCCATGTCCGACATTCATTGAAATATCGTTGATTGCCTGGAAACTGCCGAAATACTTGTCGACATTCCGGATCGAGATGAAGCCATCGTCGTCGCTCATGACGCGTCTCCCTTTGCAGCGGCCGAGAACGCGCCCTTGTTGATCCATTGGCCCACGAAGACGACAATGAAGCTGACGACGATGATAATCGACGACAATGCGAGGATAGAGGGGAATTCCTGCGGAAAGCGCAGTTGGCCCCAGATGTACATCGGCAAGGTGGGTTGTGTTCCGCTGAGGAAAAACGCCAGTATGAATTCGTCGAACGACACAGTGAATGTCAGCATCAGGCTGGCAAGAACCCCAGGGCCGACCATCGGCAGGGTGACCCGCCAAAACGTCCACCATGCGTTTTCTCCGAGGTCTGCCGAGGCTTCCTCGATCGAGGCATCGAAGCCTTCGAAGCGCGGGATCAGCACCGCGATGGAAAACGGCAGGCAGACGATCATGTGACCGATCCCGACGGTGTAGAGCGAGAGCGGGATGCCCAGCTGGCTCATCAGCACCAGAAGCGCCACGCCGAAGATGATCAGCGGCACGACCAGCGGCAGCATGATGAAGGACACCACCGGGCCCTTGCCGGGCATCCGGTAACGCGTGATGGCCTTGGCCGCGAATACTCCCATCGTCGTTGAAAGGACGGCAACCACGACGCCCACGCGGATGGAATTCCACAGGGCGTTCCAGACCGCGTCCCGTTGGAACAGCTCGATGTACCAGCGCGTCGTGAAGCCTTCGAGCGGGAAGCGCACGTAAAGCGAGTCGTTGAAGCTGAAGAGCGGAAGAAACAGCACCGGGACGTAAAGAACGATCAGGAAGATCACGGCATAAAGCTGTAGCGGCCGGTTGGGTTTGCGGATGTAGCTTTCGGAACTCATGATATGCGCTTCCTCACGAACATGGTGAGCAGGATGAACAGCAGGCTGATCCCCGCGATACACAGCATCAGGATGATCGACAGCGCGGCGCCCATCGGCCAGTTGTTGATCGGGCCGAACTGTTTCTGGATCAGATTGCCGATCATCGTGCCGTCCGGCCCGCCCAGCAAGGCCGGGGTGATGTAGTCACCGGTGGTCGGGATGAAGACCAACAGGCTGGCCGAGATCACGCCGGGCAGCGACAGCGGCAGCGTGATGCGCAGGAACCGCCAGACCGGCCCGTCGCCCAGATCGGTCGCAGCTTCCAGAAGTGACTTGTCGATCTTTTCGAGCGAGACATAGAGCGGCAGGATGGCGAATGCCGCCCATGCGTGAGCAAGCGTGATGATCACCGCCTCCTGGCTGTATAGCAGGAACTCCAACGGTTTCTCGATCAGTCCCGTGGCCATCAGCGCCGAATTGATCACGCCTTCATAGCCGAGGACAACTTTCCACGCGAAGACACGCAGCAGGTAGCTGGTCCAGAAGGGGAGCGTCATCAGGACGATCCACATCATCTTGTGGCGATGCACGTGGAAGGCCACGTAGTATGCCATCGGATAGCATAGCAGCACGGTGAAAACCGTCACCATGCCGGACATGTAGAGTGATCGAGTCAACAAGGCGCCATAGATCGGGCGCTCCAGAAATTGCTCGTAATTGTGGGATGTGATCGTGGTGTTGAAGCCGAAGCCCTCGGCGGTCCAGAAACTCATGACGACCAGGATGCCGAAGGGCACGAGTATCGCGATCCCCAAGAAAATCAGGGCCGGCGACAACAGCGAATAGCCGCGCGCGGCCTCGGAGCGATAGAGCCAGCGACCGAACCAGCTTGCCGAGTGCCGGTTCGCATGCGACATTCGATTTCCGGGAAGTGTTTGATCCGTCATGACGGGGGCGCCTCGAGCATTGATCCGGCCTTCGGGTTGGGCGCAGGGCTGCGCGATCGGATGGATGTGTCAGCGCCGGACCGCCCGGCGCTGAAACCGTAGCTCAGAAACCGGATTTGATTTCCTCGAAGAGCGTGTTCATCCGGGTTTCCCATTCCTGAGACTGCGGGATCTGGAAGTGACCGGCCTCCAATATCTCCGACGGATTGGAACTCAGTCCGAGTCCCGCCAGCGTGTTCTCGTCGAACTGCTCGAACGACTTGGTGTTCGAGTGGCCGTAACCGTAATCGTTGATCATGAACTTGCCGGATTCGACGCTGAGCAAGCTATCGATCACGTCGTAGGCGCGATCGAGGTTGGGCGCGTCCTTGTGGATCATGAGCCCGCAAACCCATGTCAGCGCGCCTTCCTTGGGCTTGGCGAATTTCACTGGCACGCCTTCGGCTTTGAGCAGGGTGGCAGAGGAATTCCACGTCATGGCCGCCACCATCTCGCCCGACGAAAGCGCCTGTTCCAGCGTCGTGGTGTCATCGGTGTAGGTGCGGATCAGCGGTCGCTGTTCGCGCATCACGGCGGCGATCTTTTCAAACGCCTCGTCGGTGTCCAACTCGGACAGCGGCACACCGGCTTTTATGGCACCACACCACCACGCGTCCCCGCCAGAAGCCAGCGACCCGAGTCGACCCGAGTATCGCTTATCCCACAGCATATCCCAGCTTTCTTCACCTTCGAGCTCGAACATGTCGGTGCGATACGTGATCGAGGTCTGACCCCAATCGAAGGGCGCGAGCCAAACGTTGGAGCCTTCGGCCTCGTTTCCGGGCAAATCCACCAATTGTGGCATCACGTCGCCCCAGTTGGAAAGGCGCGTCGTGTCGATTTTCTGGAAAAGACCGGACTTGACCCAGCGCGGCAGGCCCGAGTTGCACGGATGCGAAACATCGACGACATAGCCGCCGCGCATCTTGGTCAGCGCCTCTTCGGAGCCGCCGAAGATCGCGAAATTGGGCAGTTCACCCGTCTTTTCCTGATATGGGACAAAAAGTTCGGGGATGTCGTATCCGCCCCAGGTGAAATAGGTCGCCTGGTCTTCGGCGGCCGCTGCAGCCCTGCGTCCGGCCAGCGGCACGGCGGTGACCCCGACCCCCGCCGCGAGCAGCGATTTCGTGAACGCGCGCCGGCTCATCTTGCCTTCGCGCATCGATCCCAATTGGTCCTTGATGTCCATGATCTTCTCCCATGTTGCGGCTGCTTTTGCAGTCCAGTTTTTCTTTTTTGACGCCGCCCGGTCGTGAAACGGGTTTGCGCGGCGACGCTTGTTTCGCACGTCTCGGCCGACGTGATCTCGCGACACTTGGCCATCCACTTATTGAATATTCATTCAGTGTGGCGTTGAAAAATGCCACACGTCAAGGATAGTATGCGCTTACAAGACCGCGGCGTATGACGCCAGAATGGCGGCTTCTAAGGCGTCTGGTGGGATATTCGGTCGCTGTTTCTGTCTGAAATCACGCGGCGCAATCGAAAGGTCACTCATGAAAAGGCGGAACGTTATTATGGGCTTAGCTGCAAGCGGAATGCTCCCCTCACGCGGAGTCGGCCAACCAGCGGATGCGGACGTCATCATCATCGGCGCGGGAATCGCAGGTCTGCAAGCGGCGCAGGTTTTGCGATCAGCCGGCCGGTCCGTGCTTACTTTGGAGGCAGCAAATCGAATCGGCGGACGCGCTGTGACCGACACCACGACACTTGGTCAGCCGTTCGATCTGGGATGTTCGTGGATCAACGCGGACGACAACCCCTTCCTTGATATCGCACGTGACCAGGGTGCCGAGCTGGTCCGCCAATCCAGCGCCGGAGAGGCGCTTTTCGTTGGGTCCCAGCGGGCGAACAGCTCCCAGCGCGCTGCCTATAATAAGGCGTGGGGTGCCATCGAGAAAGGCTTCGAGAAAGCGGGTGAGGCAGAGTGGGATATCCCCGCGTCCCAGATCGTACCCGAGAACCTTGATTTCGGCGCAACAGTCCAGACCTGGATCGGCCCCATGGATCACGGCGTCGATTTTCGCGACCTGTCGGTGCTGGATTATTGGGAAGCGGATGAAGGCTATCCCAGCTATATCGTGCGCAAGGGTCTGGGGGCGGTCGTCGCCAGTTGGGGCGCCGACGTTCCAGTTTCCCTGAACACGCGCGCGACCGGCGTCGATTGGGGTGGAACGGGAGTTACCGTCCAGACGGACCGAGGCACGCTTCGCGCCAAAGCCTGTATCGTGACCGTATCCACCGGCGTGCTGGGCAGTGGTGCCATCAACTTTTCGCCGGCCTTGCCGGACACCGCGCAGGGCGCGATTGCCGATCTTCCCATGGGGCTCTTGTGCAAGATCGGACTTCAGTTCGACGGGGCCCGCTTCGGCTTTGTACCCGATCAATGGTTGACGCACCACGTGGCGGGCGACGTACCGGCAGAGGCATGTTTCTTTCTTACATGGCCATTCGGGTTCGACTATTCGGTCGGTTTCTTTGGCGGCGCCTTCGGCTGGGAGCTTGCCCGTGCGGGCGAGGATGCGATGATTGATTTCGCGCTGGACAAATTCGTCGAAATGGCTGGAAGCGATGCGCGCAAACAGTTCGTCAGGGGGACGGCGTCCGGCTGGGCCGACGATCCCAATACGCTTGGGGCCTATGCCTCCGCGCGTCCCGGACGATACGAGGCGCGTGATCTGTTGGCGCAGCCCATCGCCGACAAGCTGTTCTTTGCAGGCGAAGCGGTCGCCGGTCCCTACGCCGCCCTGTGCAGCGGCGCCTATTATAGCGGACAGGCCCAGGCCGAGGCCGTCATCAAGGCGCTTGGATCATGACCTTGCTCTCCTGGCGAGATAGGCCTGTCCCACCGGTGCCGCCAGAGGATCTTGTTCTGAGAACGGCAAGGCTGGAGCTTCGCCCGCTCACGCTGGAGGACGAGGATTTGGCCATTGCGCTTTTCACAAATCCGGAGGTGGTGAAGTACGTGTGTGACGCCTACAACCCCGTTGAGATACGAAACCACCTGCCTGTCGAAGTAAGACGCGCCGCTGGTGGCCGTATCGGGATATGGACAGCAACCCTCTTGGATACAGGCGCGAAGATCGGAACCTGCATCTTGCTGCCCCTTCCGATTGAAACCGACGACACGGATTGGTCGCTGATGATCGGTGATCGCTACCCGGACGCCGAAATCGAAGTGGGATACATGTTGTTGCCCGCCTACTGGGGGCAGGGGTTCGCCACCGAGATCTGCACGCGTCTTCTGCAATTCGCCTTCGAACACACGGCACTGGACGAGATCAAGGCCGTTACCGACCTCGGCAACCTGGCATCGCAGCGGGTTCTTCAAAAATGTGGGCTTTCTGCCGAAGGGACCCGGCGTGCTTATGCCGAGGATTGTGCCGGCTTCGGCATCACCCGACAGACATGGCGCTCAAGCCCCGGTCATTCGTGAATGTTCGAGCGAAACGAACAAAGGTCCTTTTGTTGGTGAAGTAGTTTGACGCGAACGGTCAAGTTAGCCGCGGAACGATGATTGTCTTACGAAGCTGTCAACGCTTCCCGGAAGAAACCTGGATTTCCGCCTCGTTGTACGCAAACCTCATAGCCAGAAGTCAGCGAGGACCAACCACCTATAGGAAGAGAATCTTCAGTTTCTGTTTGCTGGCGCGTTAAGCGGTAATGCGGGGCCTCCAAGAACAATATTGAAAAAGGATTTGTGTAGTCGGATTTCCTCGTTGGTGTGATGTCGCCGCGAAGGTCCAGCGAAGCTCCGCTTCCGCGAAATACTAAAATTGTGTCATAGCAGCAGCGAATGTCCGCTATCCGCCCAACGACGCTGTTAACTTAATGAAACTTATGAAAAAGCTGCCGAGCAGCAAATCGCACATCACAAATAGCAAATTCGGTAAGTCTCGAGCCAGATTTGAACGCCGGCGCCCCGAAAAATCGGTTCTTCGGGTGTTTGGTTGGAAAAAGTTCAACGATACGAAGTCTTTTCAGCTTCTTACCGAGAAACCGTTGGACCAAAAAATCGTACGGTTAGCCCAATTATACTTCCGGCAAACGGCAAGATTATGAAGATACGGACCACATGAAACGCCGTTACAACTGCCAGCCCGTCTTGCAGGATTTTGGCAGTAAGAGCCATTTCAGTGACACTACCAGGTGCGGTGGACAACAACATGACCTGCCAAGTCTCGCCTGTAATCCACGCAAGCACCACGCCCATTCCGGCACATAGGATGATCAACAGCAATGATGCCAAGATCGCACCCGGGATGAAACCGCGCGCTCTTCGCAGAAGGTCCCGGTCGAAAACCGCACCCAACCAGACGCCCAGGAATATCTGGGCAAATACCAGAACGGGATAGGGGTACGCTGTGATCGGGAAACTGAAGGCTGCGGCCAAGGCCGCCCCACCCAGCGACCCTACGAAAAACGGATTGGCAAGTCGTACTGCTCTGGCAAGAAACGCACCAGCCAGACCTGTCACGGCCAGAAGAACCGCGCCCGAAACAGTCCAGCTCATTCGGCTCAATGCTGCGACCGGATCCTTTATAGTCCCGTCTATGGCAACTATCGCTGGTGGGATCAGGATCACCAAAAGCATGATCCGCAGAGTCTGCGCAAAGATGACAGGACCGGGGCGTACTCCGTACCTCTCGGCCAGATTGGCACTTTCCACCGGGCCCATCGGGATGGAAGCCAGCACAGCAGTGACAACGTCGACCCTGCTGACCCGCATCAAAAACAATGCGACCAAGAAGCCCAGACCAATGGTCAAGATCGCGGTGCCGAACATTGGAACCAACAAGGACCCCAACGCCGCCACCGCGTCCGGCGTGAAAGACAAGCCGACCGAGGTCGCCACCAAGATCTGCCCGATCTGACGCGTCTGACCCGGAACCGGCAATGGCCGCTCGGCCAGCCGGACACAGGCGGCAAAGACCATCGCTCCGATCATCCAAGGCAGCGGAAAACGAATCCAGTGGGCGAATAGTCCGAATAAAAGCGCGCCAGAGTACACCAGGAGCAGTTGAACGCATCGGTATAAGAATAGGCGCGCTCTCATCTTACTCAGCATTCGGAAATCGTGACAACATTTCAGGTGATTGGGGTCGTCATCTGTCTTCAGTCATCGGGACGCACCAGTTCCCAAGCTTCGTTTACCGTTGTGTAATCGCGATATCCCATCCGCGCTATTGGACGGGCTTTCACAGTGTCGAAACGGCCATTGCAGATGAATTCATCGCGGATATGAGTACGGACCACCTCGCCAATGACCATGTAACGATCAATCAGCTTCCCGGTTCGGTCTTCCAATTGCAGGGTCTGGATCGTAACGCATTCAAAGGCGGCGGGACTTCTCGCCACGAAAGGCGTTGAGATCTCCACCGGGTCGCCCTTTTCGAGACCCGCGGCATCGAACTCGCTCGTTCCATACGGCAAACTCTCGGAAGAAACGTTCATCGCTTGCGCCAGGTCTTCCGTCGCCAGGGAAAATGTAAACTCGCCACGGTCCCTCGCATTAACAAAGCTGTGCTTGGCGCCATCGCTCGCAAAGTAGACCTGGTCGGGATAGGCGCCCAGACCGTTGAAGAAGGAATAGGGCGCCAGATTGGCACTACCGCTGCCGTCCAACGTGCCGATCCAACCGATGGGTCGAGGCGTGACAATCGCTTTGAACGGGTTGTAATCGAGGCAATCAGGCCGCGTGGCGCCGTAATTCATAGGTGAATCTCCATCGAACAATCTGGGCTACGAAATGGTCCTTCGACGATCATTTCGTATCAACTTCTGCAGCTGTCACACGGTAGGCGACCCCGTCGCGGCCTGGATCAGCCATGCCACCTATCCGCCCGTCCGCCATGCTGATCGCGTGGACCCAGCCAATCGTATGGCCGTAGGGATTTCGGATGACATCCCGGCCATCGTCCTCCAGTACCTTGGTCACGGATCGTGGGATCCTGTTGGAAACATCGATCGCATTTCCGGTCGAAGAAAAACGCGGAGCGGAGACGGCCTCGGAAATCGGCATACCGAAATCGACGCTGTTCAGGATTGTCTGAAGAACACCCATTACGATTTGTGTTCCGCCGGGCGCGCCCAGGATCAGTGCCGGGTCCTCGCCATCGAACATGATAGTGGGACACATCGCGCTGAACCGCGATTTGCCGGGAGCAATGGATCCGGTTCGTCCAGGGCGCGGGTCGAACACGCCCATGCATCCGTTATACATGAAGCCCAACCCTGGCGTGATTACGCCGGAGGGCATTCCGAGAGAATGTGTCATGGACACGCAATTACCGTCTCCGTCTGTCACCGAGATATGGGTCGTGTCACGCGGCACCACATCCGTTGCCTGCAGGCGTTGCACCGTCGCCCGTTCGCCACGATTTATCTCGGCGGCGAGGTCTGCGGCGTAGTGCTTGTCCGTTAGGCGGTTGAGCGGCACGTCCACAAATCGCGGGTCGCCTACAAAGCGGTCCTTGTCGATCGTGGCGCGTTTCATAGCTTCAGACACCAGAGCGAGATAGGCCGGGCTGTTGTGTCCCATATCGGCCAGATCGAAATTCTCGAGAATGTTCAGCATCTCTAGCAGCATCACACCGCCCCCCGGCGGCGGGTTCGTCACGATCCTTCGCCCGCGATAGCTGCCTTCCAGGGGCGCGCGCCATTCGGGTGCGCACCCGGCCAGATCCGCCGCGGTCAACAAGCCGTCATTGGCCTCCATATCCGCAAGGATCTGTTCCGCGATCGTGCCAGTATAGAATGTGTCGGCGCCTTCGCTCGCGATCATGCGCAGCGTCTTGGCAAGATCCGGATTGCGGATCTCTGCTCCGGTCGCCTTGGGCTGTCCATCTTCACGGCAATAGAGCGCGCGACCGTCGGTACTGAAGGCCAGTCTCTCGGCGGTAGCGGCACGCCCCATGCCGGATCCTTCGGCAAAGAAGGTCTGCATGGCAGGGCGTACGAAGTATCCCTCTTCTGCCCATTCGATGGCAGGTGCCAGCACGGTATCCCAAGGCAGCATTCCATATTTGGCGTGCCCCTCTGCATAGGCCCGCAATGCCGGAGGCGCGCAGATGGACTGGTAGCCGAGGTCATTTATCCGGCCCTTCAAGACGAAACCAAAGCCGTCACGGGTTTCGCCTTCCACTAGATCGGCCCACATGTCTGCATGTGCGGCAAGCGGCGCGCGAGCGTGGAAATCGAGGTATTCCGTCTTTCCGTTTCCGGGCCGGTAAATGGCCATGCTGCCAAAACCCGCAATGCCGCACATCAAAGGATCGACCACGCCTTGCGCGAAGGCGCAGGCTACGGCGGCGTCGATGGCATTTCCGCCCATCCGAAGAATATCCGCACCCGCCTCGGCGGCCTCGGGCTGCGGGCAAACAATCATCGCGTCGCGTGTCATGTGCTGATGTTCCCTCTGTCGGTTCCGTCAACGGCACCCGCAACAGGCAGACGAGTCAGATGCCTTGGTCGCCCCCAATCCTGCGCCAAGGCCACACAGTTGGCGATGTCGCTCTCCAATATGTAGCCCTTCTTGCAAAGTGCCTCCGCCGCATCGCGGATCGCGTCCTCGTAGGCAGCGGAATCCGCAAAGCGCGACAGGACGGGCGCGCGTGGATCACCGATCTGGGCGCGTTCTTCCTCGGTATCGGGCAACGGAATGTAGCTGCCGGTGATCCCGACCATCGCGCCATGTCCCATGTCCCGGCGGCGCAAGCTCCATCCGGTATAGGTGCCCAATGGCGCTGCGGCCATCGGCGCGCGCAGCCCGCCAAGATCATTTCCATCTTCGTCCACGGCGGGGACCAGAACGGCGTATCCCTGTTCCGAAATGATGCGCGCAGGAGCGCTGATTGTGCCCGTCTCGGCAAAATCGGAACCGAAGTCGAGCTGCTCCAACCTGCTTGGCCCTCGCGGCAGTGCCACGCCCGGGATCGCGGGGAAGGCCGCACGCCATTCCTCCCCTGTTACCAGTGTTCCCTCCGCCCGCGTCGGGTACACGCTCGGCGGCGGCGCAACACCGTCGGTTGCCCAAGCATCAAGCCGGTCGAGCACGGCGCGGAAAAAGTAATGTGTTGCCACCACGTTGCACATGGTCTGACCAAGCCCGGTACTGGGCGCGGTCATCAGAGGATCCGCGAAATGTTGTGAACTGGCCCAAAGGTAGATCCGCACACCGTCGGGTTGCTCCAGATCTTTGCCCCGCGTGTCGGTATGCACCAAAGACGCACGCCGATGCCAGTATTCAGCAGACGTATCGGTATGGATCACAAGCGGGTCCGTCTCGGGGCGCTTCAGAATGGCGTCGTCGGCCCCCGTCAGATGATCCTTGCTGTGGGCATACGAGAAAGGGAAACTGTCAACGGGGGAAAAGTGGTTCTCGTGCTCCTGACCGGGCAACAACGTGATATTGGCAAAGCGGTGGTTCATCCACATCTTGCCCCCACCCGCCACGTGCGGCATCACGCCATCGAACACCCGGTTTCCCTGGCCGTCATCGTTGAATCCCAGATAGACGAAGTCCCGAATGCATCGCCCTGTCTGCGAGCGCCCCCATGCATACGCTTTTTCGTATGGACGTGGCGCAAGCGCCGGCTGACCCTCCGCCTGAGCGCCGCCCTTTTTCAGGAAACTGATGAAATCGCGCACAGCGACATGTCCAAGTCCCAGCACCAGCGGGTCGCGGGCCTCGTAGATCAGTTCGTAAATCCAGCCAGGTTCAAATCCATCGTACAGATAGATGTTGCTGTCCGACGGGATCAGAGCGGTGTCCGTTTTCTTGCTGTCGACACTCCCACTCCTTTCCTGCCGCGCAAATGCCCACGCTTTCGGAGCGATCTCTTCCCTCTGCGCGTTGGCGTAGGCGCGCCGGCTCAAGGTCGCTCGCGTCGTATCGAGCGAAACCGCCGGATAGCTTCGCGTGGACGCCAGCGTACTGAGCGGCATCTCGCGCACTCCGGTCTCGGACGCGATGAATTCTGTGCAGATCGTCCCGGTAATCGGTACGCCGTCACGGGTGGCCACCGGAACATCCAGCAACAGGCGGCCATCACCGGGCAGCAAATCACCCTGCCATCCCATCCAAACGACCGTGTACCCCCGACTCATCAGGTACCCATCGCCGGCATGGGCTTCTTCCAACGGGTCATTACTGCCCGTGGCAACGTTGAAAAACTGCAATGCCCGCTTGTCGCCCCTGTTGCCGTAATCATAGAAGAGCCTGCCGTTCCCTCGGGAAGGGTCTACAGGGCGCAGAATGCAGAAATCCGCCGCAAAGCTGACCCGGCCGGTTTCGTCACGAGGGGCCAGTTCGATATCTGTTACATCCCGAACGCCCGGCGCCGCAGGATCGACACGGAAGAAAACCCTGCCTTTCAGACGCTCGTACGCACCTGTCTCACCAAATTTCTTACCAGCGGCGAAGGCGCGGCGATCGGTGATCCGATAGTCGATCAAACTTGCGGACATTCTTTTTCTTTCGAATTGTTTGGAAAGTGGCAGCGATAGTTGTGTTCGGCATCAGCGTCGGTTCGACAGGGGACTTTTTCCGCGCAGAGGGCGCGCGCCTTCTGGCATCGGGGGTGAAAGGTACAGCCACTCGGCGGATTGACCGGGCTCGGGAACTCGGCCTCCAATCCCATTTCAGGCAGGCGCACACCGGCTCGCGGCGGCAGCACAGCCTTCAGCAAGGCATCGGAATAAGGATGCCGCGCCGCCTCGAAGATATCCCGGCTCGGGCCGCGTTCCACGAGCTGACCTAGATACATCACTGCAACCTCGTCCGCGAGGTGGTGGACGACCGCCAAGTTGTGACTGATAAGGATCATCGTCAGGTTCAGCTGTCGCTTGAGGTTGTGAAGCAGGTTCAAAATCTGCGATTGCACCGAGACATCCAAAGCCGAGGTGGGCTCGTCGCAAATCAGGATTTCAGGCTCACCAATCAACGCTCGCGCGATGGCCACGCGCTGTCTTTGTCCGCCCGATAGCTGACTTGGATAGGCTTCGACGAGGTGCCTCGGCAAACCGACCTCACCGGCCAGATCTCGGACCTTCGTCTGAAGCGAACGCCCGCCCTCGCCGCGCACGCGCATCGGCGCGGCTATGATCGCCTCCACGGTCATGCGAGGGTTGAGGGATGAATACGGATCCTGGAATACAGGTTGGATCAAGCGGGCCCGCTCAACCCGGTCGTAACTTTGGATTGGTTTGCCACCGACCAGAACTTCGCCGCTCGATGGCAGCTCGACTCCCAACAGAATCTTGGCGAGCGTGCTTTTCCCGCAGCCGGATTCTCCGACCAAACCAAGGGTCTTACCGCGTTCAACGCTCAGATCAACGCCCCGCAGGGCACGCAATGTCTGCCTGCGCGCGAACCCGCTGCCAACGCGGTAATCGCGGGTAACGCCCCGCATCGTCAGAACTTCCGGCATCACAGGCTCCCGCTATTGGTTGCGCTTTGGGCAGAGGTTTCATCGGGCAGGATCCAGACATCCGGGTCGCGCGCGCTGCCATCCGTGGGCAGAATGCACCGCATGAGCCGGCCGCTACCGGCGTCCTGCATGGCGATCGGTCCCTTTCGGCATGCGCTGGTCGCATAGGGACAACGATCCACGAAACCGCAGGACGTTCGCTCGCCCACCTGGCGTGGAACGACCCCGGGAATGTACCCAAGCGCCTCGCCCTGCTTCGTCTCACCGGGCACGGGGATCGATCGCACCAGCCCTTCGGTATACGGGTGCAACGGCTGGGCCAGCACCTGGTCGCAGGTGC
The DNA here is from genome assembly GCF_965277045.1 of Roseovarius sp. Taxonomy (GTDB): domain Bacteria; phylum Pseudomonadota; class Alphaproteobacteria; order Rhodobacterales; family Rhodobacteraceae; genus Roseovarius. The sequence goes on from NZ_OZ255712.1 coordinate 2,771,214, forward strand.
CAACCTCCACAACTTCGCCGCCATACATCACGACGATGCGGTCAGCCATGCCCGCCACGACGCCAAGGTCGTGGGTGATAAGCAAAAGCCCGATATTCGTTTCGCGCTGGATATCCCGCAACAGCCGCAGGATCTGTGCCTGGATCGTCACGTCCAGCGCAGTCGTCGGTTCGTCCGCGATGATAAGCTCGGGCTCGCATAACAGCGCCATCGCGATCATGACCCGCTGGCGCAACCCGCCCGACAACTGGTGCGGATACTGCTTCAACCGCTCTTCAGGCGCGGGGATACCCACCTTGCCGAGCAAGTCCAGCGACCGCGCCATGGCGCCGGATCGCGAAATCCTGCGGTGCTGCTGCAAAATCTCGCACATCTGGTCGCCAATCCGATAGCAGGGATCCAGCGCAGTCATCGGATCCTGAAAGATCATGGCTATACGGTCACCACGCAGTTGCCGCCAGCGCTTCGGGCTGGCGTCCGCAAGCGACTCCGCATTCAGGTGCAATCCGTTGCATTGCACCTTTGCCTGGCGCGGTAGAAGACCCATGATTGCCAAGGCCGTCAGGCTTTTGCCGCAGCCCGATTCACCAACCACGGCAACCGTCTCGCCACGTCCGACATCAATGCTTACATCCCGTACCGGCCTCAAGACAGATCCCGGGACCGGGATTTGCACATTGAGCCCTTGGACACTCAAGATCCGCGCGTCATCGGTCATGTCAGGCCTTTCCTTCTGGCGTTGTAACGTCGCGCAGTGCATCGCCGACAAGGTTGATCGCAAAAACCAGCAAAACCAGCGCGGCCCCCGGGATCGCGATCATCCAGGGACGGAACAGCAGCTGCGCTTTGGCTTCTGCCACCATCAGCCCCCACGATACGTCAGGCGGTTGCACGCCCAATCCCAGGAAAGACAGCGCAGCCTCCAGCAAAATGGCGTGTGCGATCTCGATGGAGGTCACCACAACTAACGGTCCTGTGATATTTGGGAGGATTTCCCGGAACAGGATACGCGGCGTCGAACTGCCGATTGCACGCGCCGACGTTATGTACTCGCGCTGCGCCAATTGTTGTGTCGCACTTCTCACGACAATGGCGAAACGGTCCCAAAGCAACAGTCCGATCACCAGGATCAGCAGCCAAAGCGAACTGCCAATCAAAGCCACCACGACGAGCGCTACAAGAACGACCGGAAGCGTCAGCCGTACCGTGATGAAAAAGTTGATGATCATGTCCGGCCAGCCGCCCCAATACCCGGCGGTGATGCCCATCGCTGTTCCGATCGTACCCGAGATGATGACCGTCAGAAGACCGAGCCCGAGAGAGATACGAGCGCCGTACAGGAGGCGCGCAAAGTAATCCCGGCCAAGATTGTCGGTTCCCAGAGGATGCTCCCAACTGCCCGCCTCGGCCCAGACGGGTGGCACATAGCCTTCTGACAGGCTTTGAACCGACGGATCGTAGGGTGTCAGCAACGGTGCAAAGATCGCCATCAGGACGATCACGAAAATGATCGTGCCGCCAATCCAGAAGCCGCCGTGGCGAATTGCGCGACGCAGCGCGACCCGGCCCGGGGACATCGACACCGGGGCCGCGTCTTGGGTGGAGCTAGTCAAATCAGTCATGAGATCCGAATCCGCGGATCAAGAGCCGCATTGAGAAGGTCGGCAAGGAGGGTGAGCACGGCATAAGCCGCCGCTATGACCAGGAGGATCGCCTGGATCACCTCGATATCGGCGCGCTGAATGGACTCCCACGCGAGGTGCCCGATCCCTTTGAGAGAAAAAATCGTTTCGATCACGATCGACCCGCCCAGCATGAAACCAAGCTGCACGGCAGCCAATGAAACGACGGGAATGATCGCGTGACGCAGGCCATGCCGGACGACCACGCGCCAGGGCGAAAGACCATAGGCCCGCGCGGTACGCACGTGATCGGACTGCATCACGTCCAGCATGCCCGAACGCGTAAGACGCATGATCGCCGGTGTCGCGTAATAGCCCAGCGCCACCGACGGCATGATGAAATGCCACCAGGTCTCGCTGCCCGAGATCGGAAGCACGCGCATGTAGACGCCAAAGAGATACATCAAGCCCAAAGCGAAAAGAAACGATGGCAGGGCCTGCCCCGCCACCGCCAACCAGAGCGAAAACCGGTCGATCATCGTGTTGGGCCGCAAAGCAGCGATAACCCCCAGCGGGATCGACAGGGCCAGGGCGAACGCCAGGGCGCAGACACCAAGCGATGCCGTCACCGGAACGTGCCGGGCCAGAACATCGGTCACGTCGGCCCGCAGATAGGTCGAACGGCCAAGGTCCCCGGTCATGACACGGCTCACCCAATCCAGGTACTGGACATAAAGCGGCCGATCAAAACCATAGGTCGCTCGAACAGCCTCGATATCAGCTTGACTGGCCCCCTCGCCCGCCATTGCTGCCGCCGGATCACCGGAGAGGTGTACAAGAAGAAAAGCGATCACCGACGTCACGGCGATGACGAGCAACGTCATCAAGAGCCGCTTGGATAAATATACGAGCATGTGGTCTCCTGGCGAAACACGTGGAGGGCTCTCAGCCCCCCACACGCATTCTTGCTGGCTCGGATAGGGTTACTTCCACTTGGCCAAGTAGAAGTGCGCCATCTCATCCGGCGTTACCGGATAGTCCAGATCCTTGTTGAAGGCATAGGTCCGGCCGTACATGAACAAAGGGATGTAATAGGCCTGATCCGCGATCTTGTTCAGAGCCTTGGAATACAATTCCTCGCGCTCTTGCTGATCGGTGGTACGGTCTGCCTCTTCAAGCCAGGCCGTGACCTCTTCATCCCGCGCGTAGTCGTCAGGGCTGCCCGTGAAGTAGTAGCTGGTCGACGCGGACACATCGAGAATCCCGTTCGAGCCGAAGGTCAGATGTCCGATCTGCACTTCGTCATCGACGATCTTCGGACGCAGGGCACGCCATTGCAGGAACTGAAGATCGGTCTCGATACCCACTGCGCGCAGATCGTTCAGGACCGCCTCGCTATACGCGCGGTCACGATAGGCATGGAAAGGGACACTGAAGCCGTCGGGATAGCCGGCCTCTGCCAACAGAGCTTTGGCCTTCTCCGGGTCGTACGGGTATTGTTTCACATCCGTTTCGCAACCGAACTGAACCGGCGCACACATGGATTTCTGCACCTCGGCACCGTCGCCGACCAGATTTTCGGCTATCGCTTCGCGGTTGATGGCATGGGCGATTGCCTGGCGAACCTTCAGGTCAGTCATTGGCGTATCGCCCGTCCGGCCCGCTGCATCCAGGGACAGGAAGGATATCCGCATTGTCGGCGCGGAGACAACGGTCAAGTTGCCCATGGATGACAGCATTTCCGCATTCTCGGGCGGAACGCCCCAGATCCAGTCGACACCACCGGTCACGACTTCTGCGATCTGGGTTTCGGGGTCTTTGATCGTTTTATAGACAAGGGTCCCGATCGACGGTTTGCCCTTGGGGCTATCCTCGAAATAGTCAGGGTTGGCTTCCAGCGTCAGGGACTCGCCCGCCACATACTCCGCCAGCTTGTAGGGTCCGGTGCAGACCGGTTGCACAGCCCCCCAGTCGCGCCGGTCCTCGCCATCGGCTCCCGGTACGACAGGCGCATTCTCATAGTGACCGGTCGGATAGATCGGCGAAGTACCCGTCAGGTATTGAAGAGCTGCCGGCGTCGGGCGCTTGGCGTTGATGCGAACTTTGTAGGTGTCCACCGCCTCGACATTGTCGATCCAGTCCACCAGGACGCGGATCTTCATGTCGCTGTCGGGATCTGCCACGTGGTTCAGGGTGTAGGCCACGTCTTCCGCATCGAAATCGGTGCCATCGTGAAACTTGACACCTTCACGCAACTCCAGCTCAAGCGTGGTATCGTCGGTCCATTCCCAACTGGTTGCCAGCAAGGCCTGAAATTCATTGGTGATCGGGTCGCGGTGCAACAGGCCGTCACACATTGCATAGGCGTTGATAAGCGCCTCGCGCTGGTTGCCGTAGTAGATGTCCGCCGTGTCCATTTCCGTGGATGTGGACCAGACGAACGTGTCGTTCTCCTTGCCCGCCTGTGCCGACGCGGCAGTGATCGCAAGGATCCCGCTCGCTAACAGGGCTCTCGAAAGTAACATAACTTGGTATTCCTCCTAGTTGGTGGTGTTGTTATTCGTCTAGTCGGTCTCGCACCACGGCAGCTCGAGCCAGGTGGCATCCTCCGCGCCGCGTAGAATCTCGATCTCGGGTGGGCGCCCATATGGCAACTGCACGTAGTGGTCGGCATCTGCTGCCGCGACCGAGACGCGGATCCGGCTGCCGCGGGCAAAGCGCCAAGCGGTCGGCAACAGGGCAAACCTGAGCTCTGCCGGCTCGCCGGGTACCAGCGGCGCGCTGTTCTTGCGACTGTAATCGCGGTACGGCCATGTCCAGTTCTGATCTGCAGGCGCAGGAATGACCTTGCGGTGCAGGGCGCGCAACACACCCTCGGTGACGTATCGCAGGCTGCCGTCCGCTTCCAGCTCGGACAGATAGACATGCAACACCGCGTCAGCCTCGCTGGACTTTATCGACAGGTTCACGACCGGATGTCCGGCAATTTCAGATGCGGATTCCAGCGGCGGCGACGTCCATGACAGCAAACCGCGCTCTTTTTCGGACCAGTCGGTGTAGTAATCGGTTACCGGCTGCGCCGACAAACGCTCGTGTCGCGTCCCAAAGCCGGTTCCCCGCGTGAAGTCGGCACGAAACCTGTCCGCGCCTTGGGCACCCAACTCGAAGGACAATGCGCTCTCCCGGTCGGGATAAAGACGGCGGACCTCGGAGTGCGGGGGCCATTGCTGCGCCGCCCGCCATTCTTCGTCGTGCAGTGCGAAATAGTGGATCGGGGCTTCATCCTGAAGCTGCGTTTCAAGCCCCATCAGGTAGTGGTCGAAAAAACGCAAAACCGCGCCCATCATGGGGAACTGACTGCCCGCCTCTTCGCGCCAGGGGGATACGTTGCTGCGCGCGCCGTGATCCCAAGGCCCCAGCAAAACATGCTGATTGGGATTCGGCAGGGATAGGAACCGCGCGATAGAGCCGTTGGCAAAGCCCGCACCATCGAACCAGCCTGATACGGACAGGACTGCAACATCAGGTGAAATCTTGTCGGCATAGTGATACGGGCTGAACGAATGACTGCCGAAATCGGGATCATATGGCAGGCGATCATCGGTGAACCTGAACTCGGTGATGAAATCAGGCATGTGGAAATTGCCAAGATGCTCCTTCACAGCCGCGCGTTTCAGCGCTCCGTCAGGGTCTTCGTCCACAGGCTGCGGGCCGGCATAATCCGGGTTGTTGAAATATGAAAACGCCTCCAGCACATCGGGGCGGTCATGGTCCAGCCCGACCATGATATCGTCATATGTCGTAGCGAGTTGATTCAGCAGCACACCACCGGGATAAAAATGATCCGCGTACGTGTTCCAGACCGCGAAGAGCGGCGCGATAGCCTTGACCGCGGGATGCCCGGTACTTGCAAGGAAACACGCAGCCGCGCCGAGGTACGAAATGCCGGTGGAACCTATCGTCCCGTCCGACCAATCCTGATCGACAATCCAGTCCGCGACTGTGTGAAAGTCCTCCCGCTCCGTAGGTGAGCGAAAGCTGTCCCGGGTTCCGAAACTCGCCCCGGTACCACGGACATCCACGACCACCAGCGCGTAGCCCCGCGGCACGAAGAAGTCACGGTAGAGCGCGATGTTCGGACTAGACTCTGTCGCCGCGCTGTATCCATCCCGAAGTGCAAAACGACGGTAATAGGGTGTCAGGATCAAGATCGTGGGAAACGTGCCGGAACTTGGCGTGTCCGATTGTGGCAGGTAGGTATCGACGGCCAGCCGGCACCCATCCTTCATCTCGACATATTGTGACCGGGGCCGTTCAGGCAGTGTGTACGTCGCCGGACGCTGTTCCAGGTATTGCGACGGCGCTGTAACCCAAGCCGCACTATTTCCGTCGAAGTCTGACATCAACCACCCTGTTCTCGTGCCGGCTACCCGGCTGTATTTTCTGCTTTGCACGACCCTGCCGCAGGCCTATCATATAAGTCAAATTCGGTTTTCGTACTTATACATGCGAAAATCGCATATATTTTGAGGGCGCTGTAATGAACCACAAAAGTCTTCTGGCCTTCCGCGCTTTCATGGAGGGCGGATCAGTAAACGACGCGGCCGAGCGGCTGCATCGGACGCAGCCACAGGTCAGCAGACTTCTGTCCATGCTGGAGGAAGAGGTCGGCTTCACCCTTTTTGTGCGCAAGGGTCGGCGTCTCAATCCAACTCGCGAAGCCCGGGAACTCTATTCTCAGGTCGAACGCGCGTTGTCTTCACTTGACGAAGTCGAGAACGAAGCACGGCGTATCAAGGCCCACCAACGCAGCCATGTCCGCATCCTGACTGCGCCCCACGTGACCAACGCCCTCGTCGCCGAAGCCATCGCAACCATCACAGAAGAAGACCCCCAGTTCACCGCCACTATCGACAGCCGGACGCGCATTGACATCGACATCTGGCTTGGCCGCGAGCAATTCGACGTCGGGATTTCGGTGCTGCCACTGGATGACAGCTCCATTGATATCGAACCGATGGCATCAGTAGATGCCGTCGCCGTGATGCATGAGAATCATCACTTAGCCGCACAAGACGAGGTATCGCTTGAAGACTTGATAGACGAACCTCTGGTCATCAATAGTCCCCGCACGGTAATGCGCCAGCGGATTGACGCGCTGTTTCGAAGGAAGGGGGCAACCCCGAACATCCGGCTGGAGACACCCAATGGGGTCGTGGCCTGCGAACTTGCGGCACGAGGATTGGGGATTGCCGTCTCGGATGGGTTTGTAGCTCGGTCAAGTCTCAGACCGAACATGGTCATCCGCCCGTTCGTGCCAAAGCTGACGCTGGAATACGTGATTTTCTTCCCACGCTGGCGAACCAGAACTCCCGCAATCAACCGGTTGGCGGAACTCATCCTGCTCTCCGCGAAGCGCGTAAATGAAGGCGCGTAGCCTCACACCTTCAGGGCAACATAAATCGCTCTGGCAAGGCATTCAGAACTCCAAAACCTAAAGAAAAGAAAGACCCAACATGACGTCTCACGCCGTAGACCCAGCCCTTCAACCCGTCGTCGACATCGCCCTCGCAAATGAAACCGACTGGCCACGGAGCATGTACCACGCCGACGGCACGTATGCCGGTAGCGCGGAATGGAACGAGTCCGGCCCCTGGGCCGAAGTCGTCGGCCCCGTGACGAAACGCGGCGGTTCCGCCGGGGTGATCCTGCATCGCGGAGAACGTATTGCCGACTGGGGCGATACGGAGCGCGCCGACATGACCTTCTCGATCGCCAAAAGCTACCTCTCGGTCCTTGCCGGCATTGCCGTCAAGGACGGGCTTATCACGGACCTGGATGAGCCGGTCAGCGCCACCGTGGAAGGGCCGCACTTTTCCAGCGATCACAACCGCGCCATAACCTGGCGCCACATGCTGCAGATGAACAGCGAATGGCGCGGTGAACTCTTCGGCAAGGACGACCAGATCGACCATTTCCGCCAGGTCGGGGCCGGCGCGGACAATAGCCGGAAAGGGCAACTGCGCCAGGTTGGCCGCCCCGGAAGTTACTACGAATACAACGACGTGCGGGTTAATGCCCTCGCCTATGCCTTGCTGTGCCGGTTCCGCCGTCCGCTGCCGGACATCCTGCGCGAGCGGATCATGGATCCGATCGGCGCGTCGGACGGCTGGCGCTGGGACGGGTACTCCACATCGTGGGTGGAGATTGATGGACAGAAAGTGCAATCTGTCACCGGCGGCGGTCACTGGGGCGGCGGTCTGGTCATCAGCGCCGATGATCACGCACGCTTTGGCCTGTTCATCAGCCAGAACGGTCGCTGGGACGACCGACAGATCCTGCCCGAAGACTGGATGGCGCAATCCGTGGCACCGACACCGACACTCGACAATTACGGCTACCTTTGGTGGCTGAACCGCGGCGTAGACGCCAATCCCGATCTGCCGACCAGCGCCTTCAGCGCTCTCGGAGCAGGCGGACATTGCATCTGGATCAACCCCGAGGATGACGTCGTCGCCGTGATGCGATGGCTTGACCCGGCCAAGACCCAGACCTTCCTCAAGGCTCTGATGAGCGCGATCCGGAAATAGGAGTCTACCGGCTGGTGTGCAGGCTCAACTGAACCGCGCCGGGTTTGCCGGAGGCTGGTTGATGTAAGTTATGCGGCCATTGTCTGAGGTTCCAGAGCTGGGGCGTAGTTTGCCTGGCGGTGTCGGACTACGCGGAAACGACCGTGCCGGTTATTCGAGCAGGTCGAGCGGTCCGGCACCCGGTCGCTAACGTCCAGACGGCAAAACCAAGGAGACGCGAGGTTCAGATGACCTTCTCGCAAAGTCGCCGCACCGAGCGAATGCCGAAGCAACAGCCGACCAGCGGCAAACGAGTAAGAAGCTCGGGATCGACGGCGTTGCCATGTGAAACGTGAATGGGGCCAGCCCTCAGAATACCGCCCGGCTGCGGATGAAACCTTCCAGCCTTCGATTTTTTGTCTTTTCTCAAACCTTTTCATCCATTAGGCATCGTCTCACTTCGGTTCCCGGCGGTTTTTCGGCGGGATAATAGGGAATGCGGTGCGACGCCTAAGGCGTCCATTCCGCAACTGCCCCCGCAACTGTAGGCGGAGAGCGAAGCCGGACCATGTCACTGTCATGCGGCGCATGATGGGAAGACCCGGCCAAGCATTGACCCGCAAGTCAGGAGACCTGCCGAGGTGATCACCCTGTCCGAACGCGGGGCGCGTTTCGACAACGGACTCTCCGTAGCGGTGACGATATCACCGTCTGCGGAGTCACCCCTCCAAAGGCAAATACAAAAGCCATCGCGTCAAGCGAGATCCGGAGGGACATGCCATGTCACGCTCACTCAAAGCCGCACTTGCGGCATCCACCGCCCTTTTCACCCAGCCCGCCCTTGCCCAGGACACGCCTTATGACCTGGGAACGATCTTTGTTTCCGGCGGCCTGACCCCGATCGAAGGCAGCGCCTATGGCCGTGCCGGTACTGTCCTGACCGAAACGGATATCGAGGATCGCGGGTCACGATACGCGGTCGACCTTATCCGCTCACTGCCGGGTGTCTCCGTCTCTCGTACCGGCCCCGTTGGCGGTCTGACCCAGATCCGGATGCGCGGCCACGAGGGCAACCACACGCTGGTCATCATCGACGGCGTCGAAGTGGCCTCGCCCAGCCAGGGCGAATACGATTTCAGCGGTCTTCTCAGCGCCGATATCGAGCGCATCGAGGTCCTGCGCGGCCCGCAATCCTCGCTTTACGGCTCGAACGCCATCGGCGGCGTGATCTCGATCACCACCAAGCGCGCGACCGAGCCGGGATTCAGTGGGCAGGCCGGGTTCGAGATCGGCACCGACGAAACCACGCAAGTCAGCCTGGCCTTGCGGCAGCGCACGGACAAACTGGCGCTCAGCTTTTCCGCGACGCGCCGGGATACCGGCGGCTATGACGTGTCGGGCCTGAACGGCGAGGACGACGGCGATCTGAATGAAACCTACAACCTCAACGTCCAGTATTACGCGACCGAAAACCTGACCTTCGGCGGGACCCTGCGGCACGTGAAAAGCGATTCGGACTTCGACGGCCAGATATACACGGCGCTCACGCCTGCCGGGCAAATCCTCGTCGATGATTTTTCCGGTTCTGATACCTCTGAAACCTTCGGTTCGATCTACGCCGAGCTCGACACGTTCGGCGGACGTTTCCGGAACCGGCTCGACCTATCCTTTGCGGACATCCAGACAGACCGTTTCAACGGCGCCGGGGTGCAGTCGGGCGACACCACAGAGACACGGCAGAAGATCAGCTACAAGGGCAGCGTCGCGCTGGATGGTGGCTCGGTCGACACAGCCCGCCACGTGCTGACCCTCGGCGCCGAGTGGGAGCGTGAGACTTTCGTGAACAACAATCCCGCCTTCGTCTTCGCACCCAGCCAGCTCATCAAGCAGACGCGCGAGCAGACCGCCCTCGTGGCGGAATATCAGGGGAACCTGACCGACCGTCTTGATGTGCAGGCCAGCGTCCGGCAAGATTTCAACGACGAGTTCGAGGATTTCAAGACCTACGCTGTCGGTGTGTCGTACATGCTGCCCAACCGGACCACCCGACTTCACGCCTCCTACGGAACCGGCGTCCAGAACCCGACCATGTTCGAACAGTTCGGCTTTTCCAACAATTTCATCGGCAACCCCAACCTGGAACCCGAGCAGAGCGAGGGCTGGGATTTCGGTGTAGAACAACAATTCCTTGACGGGCGCGGCCTTGTCGACGTCACCTATTTCGACGATGAACTGACCAACGAAATCTCGTCCACCGTCGACCCTGGCACCGGCAGCCTGACACCCTTCAACCAGGCCGGCAAAAGCGACCGCAGAGGCGTGGAAATCGGCGCAACCTGGCAGGTGAACGCACGGCTCGACCTTGGGCTGAATTATACTTGGCTTGATGCCGAGAACCCGAACGGCAGCACCGAGGTCCGCCGCCCGGAACACGAGGTGCTGTTGCAGCTTGGCTATGACTTCCCCGATGACCGCACGCGGTTCACCATGGACGTTCAGCACGCGGCGAACAACGTCGACCTGTTCTTGCCGCCCAGCTTCATATCGGTTCCCGTGACCCTGCCGGACTACACCCTCGTCAACGTCGGCTTGCGTCACCAGATGACCGACAGCGTCGAAATCTATGGCCGGATCGAGAACCTGACGGACGAAAAGTACCAGGAGATCCTCGGGTTCGAGACCTCCGGCCGCACGGCGTTTTTCGGCCTGACGGCCACCTTCTGAGATGATGGCGCGGCGTCTTTCCACGGCCCTTGCCAGACTGGCCCTCGCAGCCTTGCTGTGCGGCGCCAAACCGGTTGCTGCCGAGGCGCCGCGCCGCGTCGTGTCCATGAATCTTTGCACCGATCAGCTGGCTATGATGCTGGCAGAGCCCGGTCAGCTTCATTCGGTGACCTATATCGCGGCGGATCCCCGCTCCTCGGCCATGGCCGAAGAGGCCCGAGATCACGTCATCAATCACGGCCTCGCCGAAGAGGTCTATCTGATGCAACCTGACTTGGTGATCGCAGGCGCCTATTCGGCCCACGCCACCGTGGCGATGCTACGCCGGCTGGATATCCCGGTCGTCGTGTTCGATCCCGCCTCCTCGCTTGACGATGTGCGCGACCGCATCCTGCAGATGGGCGAGGTGCTGCACCGCGAGGATACGGCACAGGCCATGGTGTCGGATTTCGACACGCGTCTGGCCAACCTGCGGGCCGACGTGGCGCAGCGGCCCCGTGCCGTGCTTTACTACGCCAATGGCTACACGTCGGGGGAACAGACGCTGGCCGGCCAGATCCTGACCACGGCGGGTTTTGCGAACGCCGCGGCAGAGGCCGGGTACGGATCGGGCATGAAGATCCCGCTTGAGGTGCTGGCGGTGACCAACCACGATCTGGTGATCACCTCGCAGCCCTATCCCGGCGAATCCCGCGCCGAGGCGATAATGAACCATCCGGTCATCGAAGCGCTGCGCCGGACGGGTGAAAGGGCCAGCATCACCGACCGCGACTGGGTCTGCGGCACCCCCTACGTGCTCCGCGCCATAGAGGAGCTGGCCGCCGATCGCGAAGCTCTCTTCGGAGACCGGCCATGAGGGCACTGTCCCTGACGCTCCTGCTTGTGATCGTCGCGCTATTCACCGCGTCGCTCTTGATAGGCCCCGCGGGCATCGGCATCAGGCAAAGCCTGTCCGCGCTTTTCCTGGGCGATGGCGGCCCCCTGACGCTGGTGATGCGCGAGGTGCGCCTGCCTCGCGCCATCCTCGCCGTGCTCATCGGCGGCAGCCTCGGGCTGGCGGGGGCGGCGATGCAGGGCTACCTGCGCAATCCGCTGGCAGAGCCCGGCCTGATCGGCGTCTCCGGCTCTGCCGCGCTCGGGGCTGTCCTGGCGATCCATACCGGGCTCGCGGGGGCGTTCGCGCTCGGCCTTCCTCTGGCGGCGCTCGCGGGCGCCTTGCTGGGGGTGATCCTGGTCATGTCGCTGGCCGGCCCGCGCGGCACGTCCCTGACCCTGATCCTGGCCGGCATCGCGGTCTCTGCCCTGACCGGGGCGCTGACCTCGCTTGTGCTGAACCTCTCGCCCAATCCCTTCGCCGCGAATGAAATCGTCTTCTGGATGATGGGCTCGCTCACCGACCGCTCGATGACGCATGTGTGGCTCGCCCTGCCCTTCATGGCCGTGGGCTTTGCCCTGCTCGCCGGCCTGGGGCGAGGCCTCGACGCGATGACGCTGGGCGAGGATGCGGCGGCGGCCATGGGCATCCGCCTTGTCCGCCTGCGCCTGCTGCTGGTGCTCGGCACCGCCTGCGTCGTCGGCGCGGGCACGGCGGTCGCAGGAGCAATCGGCTTTGTCGGCCTCGTGGTCCCGCACCTTTTGCGCCCCCTTGTCGGGGCGCATCCCTCCCGTCTGCTCTGGGCCTCAGTGCTTGGCGGCGCGGCCATGGTTCTGGCCGCCGACATTGCCGTGCGGGTCATCCTGCCTGCCCGAGACCTCAAGCTCGGCGTGCTGACCGCGCTTGTCGGCGCGCCCTTGTTCCTGCATCTCATCCTGAAGCTGCGAAAGGAACGGATATGAGCCTTCTGTCCGTCAAGGACCTCACGGTCGCGTTGCGCAATCGCGATGTGCTGCGCGACGTCAGTTTCGAGATCGGGACAGGCGAGTTCGTCGGCCTCATCGGCCCCAACGGCGCGGGCAAGACGACACTAATGCGGGCCGCGCTCGGCCTGCTGCCCTTCACCGGCTCCAGCAACCTCGCCACCCTGTCGGAAAACGCCCGCGCCAGGCAAGCCGCCTGGATGCCCCAAGCACGCGAGATCGCCTGGCCGGTAACCGTGGAAACCGTGGTAATGCTGGGTCGCGTCCCCTACCTCAACTCTATCCAGAACCCGGCTGACCACGACCGCAAGGCCGTCGACGATGCACTCGACTGGATGGAGCTCACCGAATTTCGCCACCGCGATGCTACGCAGCTTTCGGGCGGCGAACAGGCCCGCGTGCTGATCGCCCGGGCGCTGGCGCAGGAAACCCCGCTGCTTGTCGCCGACGAGCCGATCGCCGGGCTCGATCCCGCCCACCAGATTTCCACCATGCAGACCTTCGCGGCGCTTGCACGGACCGGCAAATCCTCCCTGGTGTCGCTGCATGACCTCGGGCTTGCGGCTCGCCACTGCACGCGCCTGATCATGCTGGGCAACAAGGGGCTTGTTGCGGACGGCAAGCCCGCGGATGTCCTGACCGACCAACGCCTCGCCGAGATTTTCGGCGTGACGGCATGGTTTCAGGACACCGACAAGGGCCTCGTTTTCCAGCCGCTCGAGGTGCTGTGATGAATGGCCTCTCCCTCCACCGTCCCTGGCTGGACTTCGACCTGGGACAAGAAATGCACGTGCTCAGCTGGGCCGTGCACAGGCCCGGATTTGTGACGGCGAACCGTATCATCTGGCGCGAAGTACGAGATGCGGACCTCACCAAGGATCTCGACGCCCATGATTGGCTTCGCGCCGAGCTGGCCGCGCGAAACTCCGATGATGCCGTGGCTTTCCTGACCTCGCGTGATGTTCGCAGCTTTACCCACGCCGTCGCCACGGCCGGCGCGACAGAGGCGCAGGCCGTGGCAACTGTCGGCCTCAGCAATGCCGAGCGCGTAGGTCACAGAGCCGCTCCAGAAGGCGAACACTGGGGCACTATCAACATAGCGCTCCGTCTCAACCGCCGCCTTACCGACGTCGCGCTCATCGAGGCCATGAGCATCGCGGTTCAGGCGCGCACGGCTGCGGTGATGGACCTGGACTTGCCTCTCGCGCCAGGGCGCGCCACCGGGACCGGAACCGATTGCCTTGCCGTCGCGGCGCTGCCGGGGCAGGCGCGCTATGCCGGTCTGCATACCGACATCGGCGAAGCTACGGGCTGCGCCGTCTATTCCGCCGTTCTGGACGGCGCACGCCAATGGTTGGCCACAAGAGGAGAAATGTTCGATGCAACATCTTGAAGCCGTACTGAAGGACGGGCTGAACGATCCGAATGCGGGGTGGAACATGGGCTCTTTCGGCGCGATTGCAGAATTTCACCACGTGGCGGGCGATCCCACACCTATCGAAACATCGGTATTGCAGCAGGTCACGTCGCGCGGCGGCATCCGTATCGACACGCTGGAGGACGTCCGGCCTGTCGCCTACGAAACGCTCAGCCCCAAATCCCACCGCTGGACGCAGGCGGTCTCGCTCTGCCTGCCCGAAGACACCGCTTCGATGAACAGGCGGGAGGTTCTGACCGAACTCGGCCCCGACACCGATGCAATCCGCAAGGAAGACCGAGAGGCGGTCATCTTCGACATGGGCCTCGCCCAGGCGCAGGTCGATTTCTGCATCCGCACCGCCGATCCCGTGTTGCTGGAAACTCTCCGCGCGAACGCCGGTCGCTCGCTTTTCGAACAGGACAACCCGGCAATGGGTGCGATCCTTAAGGCGCATCCGCATCGCGTCGCCCTGACCCGCATTGGCCGGGTCGAAGTCTACCAGATGATCGGCGGACCGGACACAGGCGGCACCTCGCCCGAGGGGCCGCACACCCATGTGCTGCCCAAGTTGTTGCGTGCCAACCGGACGCATTCGGCCAACACGCCAATTCCCGATGGCTGGGTGCCCTGCTGCGGCTTTCACCCGAACAGTCCCGTCATGGGACGCCTCGGCGAGGACCAGGACTTTGACGAAACGGCATTCGCGACGTTCCAGGCGCTGCTGTCCGATTGGGGCCCCCAGGACTATGTCGATCAGAAACAGCGCGTGTGGAACGCGCTCCGCGAAGCACGTGACCCCGAAACCTGGGTCGAGCCCGACACCCGCGTGGCCCGTGCCGGTCTGCGCAACGCCATCCGCCAATGGCGGCGCCAGCACGGCGACAGCCCTCTGCTGAACGCCTGGGCGGTTGCGTTCGACCGCGGCGATGCGGATGCCGACCCGGAAAATCCGGGACACTGAAGGCTGGGGACTGTATGCCTCGAAGCCTGTAAGCAATGTGAGAGACCGAATGCTCCCCGCCGCCACCGTCCATTTCTGTCAGAACTGCGGCCCCTCGGACCTTGCGACGCTGCACGAGGAACTGGCGGCCTCAGGCCTGTCAGACGCGGTGAGTATCGTCGAACGCGGGTGCATGAACGGCTGCGCCAGCCCGGTTTCGATGGCCATGCAGGGCCCGGGCCGGGCCACCTATTTCTTCAACGGGGTCGACCCGGCGGCGGATGCAGAAGATATCGCTGCGACTCTGCGCGCCTACCTCGCCGCGCCGGACGGCTGGATCGAGAACGCACAGCCCTGCGGCCGGCTTCGGTTCTGTCTGGTGGGGCGTGTCCCGGCGCTCAGTTGTTAAGCGTGACGGTCTGCGCAACCGGCGTATCGTCCACGGCTAGCGGGCGGTGATCGTTGCTGTTCAACGCCACCTCCAGCTCCACCTCGCCTTCCGGCAGGCTGTCCAGGTGCATCCAGGGGCCATAGACCCGGGCCAGCTTGATGCCGTTGGCGTAGACATGGGCATGTCCCTCGCCCGGGACATGGTCACCGCTGGCATTCTCCGGCGAGAACCGGAAGTTCTCGGTCATGATGTGCAGGTTCCATCCGGCGGACGGATCGGGCGTGACCTCAATCTTCAGCTTTGGCGCATCGGCGCCCGCCGGAACCGACAACATGTCACCGTGATCGTGCATGGTCGCCCCGGCGTGCTGCTCATGACCGCCATGATGGGCCGGATCACCATGATCATGCCCGTCAAAGGTGACACCGTTCGCCGCAGCCACCGTAAACCCAAGTCCCCCGCCGAAAACGAGCCCGATAAGAAGCATTGGAATGGAACGATCCATGAGCGTGTCCGACCTCAGGCTTGAAAAGAAAGCGGGCGCGCAAGGCACGCGCCCGGAATAGGATGTGCCGGTATCAGGCGGTCTGAGCCTGGCCGGCCGCTTCGCTTTCGCGCGACCAGAAGAAACCCGCGAAGGCCCCCAGCATGACCCAGGCCGCCAATCCGATCCCAAGTGCGCGCGATGCGAACAAAGCGCCGATCTCGGTCGGCACGGGTCCGGTAAAGACCTCGGGTTCGGGCGCACCGATGACATGCGGCGCCAGCAACAGCACCACGGCGGCGCCCCATCCGGCCCAGTTGCGGCCGAAGGCGATAAGCCACATGGCGATGGCCGCCGCCAGCACCGTTGCGAACCACCACACCTGGCGCTCGTAGACATCGGCCGCAGCCACGCCCGGAACTTCCGGCGCGAGGGTAAAGCCCGGAGCCAGATGCACCGCGACAAATCCGGCAACGCCCCAGATCAGGCCCCTACGCGCGTTTATCGCCGCACCACGGGTCTCGGCCAGCGACATCAGCGCCACCAGAATCATCGCGTAACCGGAATAGATCAGCATCGTGAAGATGATGCTCAGCCCGTCACGCACGGCATCGAAGCCAGGCAGCTCCGGCGTGGCCGAAACAGTCGAGTCGGTCCCGAAATGCACAAGCTCGCCGCCTTCATAAAGCTCTGCGTGAAGCAGGACCGGCTGCACGAAAAAAAGCTGCAACAGGGCGATAATCAACCCTGCGGCAGCGCCAGCGAACAGAGCGCTGGTCAGCAGACGCGTAAACATCGGTTCAGTGGCAGGGGAAGCCGGTGGCGTGACGCACGTCATGCGCCGCGTCGTGAAGCGTCCCGGCCTGAACGTGGCCTGCCACGAAGATCACGCCAAGACCCAGCGCGGCGATCGCGAATACCGACACCAGCGCGGAGGCCGATGCGGTCTGTGTGGCCGTTGCAGTCTTTACAGTCATAGTCCTACCTCTTTGCCTTCACACCCGAAGGCCTTGTGGTTTCAGTCGCGATCAGCAGGTCTCCTGGCTTGCGGGTCTTCATCGTCTGGCTGGCCTTCCCGGATTGCTCCAGTGACGTATTCAGCCTGATTCGCCGCCTACAGTTGCGGGGACAGCCACGGAATTGCCAAGTGTTTTCAGGCGCACCGCGTTCCCTGTTCTCCATCCCGTGCGGAAATGGAACCGATCATCCTCGTTAGTCTAGCAAGCATTGCCACCTGTCAACAATACAACGCATTGCGACAGGCGAATCTCGAACCCAGCGACCGAACCGCAAGGCGAGAGTTCCCGCCCGGCTCAGGCACGCAATCTGAGTCATGCTTGCAAAGTCCTGCCCCGTTCTGACATAGACATGACACTCGCCGCGCCGGACCTAAAAGCGATGACGCTTGCCGACGCGTTCCACTGGATATCACCCTCTGACAGGGTCGCCCGAAACTCGCCGCATCTATCGCAAAGGCCCCTCATGGCGGATCAACCCAGGCCAAGTCCGGCACGCGTCTTTTCCTCGCACGAAAGGCAATGCCTCTATGATATCATCGAGGCGCGCCGCGACGTTCGGAACGAGTTTCTGCCCGACCCGATCGAGGATGACGCGCTGCGCCGAATCCTCGAAGCGGCCCATGCCGCGCCCTCCGTCGGCTTCATGCAGCCGTGGAACTTCATTCTGTTGCGTGACGCCGAACTCAGAACCCAGGTGCACAGCATTTTCAGCCGCGCCAACGAAGAAGCCGCTGCCATGTTCCCCGATGAACGTCAGTCCGCCTACAGGTCGCTGAAGCTCGAAGGGATCACCAAGGCACCGCTCAATATCGTAGTCACCTGCGACCGCACCCGCGGCGGCAAGGTGGTTTTGGGCCGCACGCACAATCGTGACATGGATCTTTATTCAACCGTCTGCGCAGTGCAGAACCTCTGGCTCGCGGCCCGCGCCGAGGGGATCGGCGTGGGATGGGTCAGCATTTTCGACCACCGCGAGATCGCCACTCTGCTCGGCATCCCCGAACATGTCGAGCTGGTGGCCTACCTTTGCGTCGGATATGTCGATCAGCTTTACGAACAGCCCGAACTGGCCGCCAAGGGGTGGCGGCAGCGGATATCGCTCGATGACCTTATCATGCACGAGGGTTGGCAGGGTTAACGCGGCATCCCAAGGACCTCAAAGGCAGGCCAGCGCGACCCAGATGGCGGTCTCCGAGACCAGTTGCACAGCCCCCAGAACGTCGCCGGTTTGCCCGCCGATCTTGCGCCACGCCAGCCAGCCGATGGCAAAAGTCACCAGCGCGCAGGCCAACAGCGCCCAGGGCGAAAACACCAGCGCCACGACCGCCGCAGCCACGAGGACGCCGCGCGCGGCCTTGCTGCGCCCCGCCGCGCTACGCCCCAAGCCGTCCGCGCGGGCTGGGACCAAGCTCTCTTGCACCGCAACCATGGCTGCGCGGCTCAGCATTGCTGCGCCGACGAACGCCCAAAAGCCGGGGTCGGCTTCGGCCACGGACACCGCCCACAGGGCCGCCACCACCCCCACCGCAACCACGCCATAGCTGCCGATGCGGCTGTCGTGCATGATTTCCAAAGCGTGCGCCTTGTCGCGCCCGCCGCCATGCCCGTCGGCAAAATCCGCCAGCCCGTCGAAATGCAGCGCCCCGGTCACAAGCGCCAGTCCTCCCAGCGCCAGAAGGGCCGAAATCTGGTCGGACGCGCCGACCGCCTCCGCCAGGCTGAAAACCAGCCACGTCAACGCGCCGACAAGGGCTCCCACCGGGACAAAGGCCCACCGAGCGGCCAACATCGTCGGCGGATCGTCCCCGATCCGCCCCGCCGGCAGCCGGGTCAGCAGCATCACCGCCAGTTGAAGCTCGGCAACACGCGCACGCAGGTTCATTGACCGGACACCCCGGCCTCGGAAAAGGTCGCCATCCCGTTGTGACAGGCCAGCGCCGCACGCAACACGCCCAGCGCTATCGCCGCGCCCGAGCCTTCGCCCAGCGCCATGTCCAGCGACAGGATCGGCCGCATCCCCAGTTCCGACAAAAGCCGAGCATGGCCCGGCTCACGGCTGACATGCCCAACCAGGCAATGGTCCAGGAACCGCCGGTCGGCAGCAAAAAGCGGCGCTGTCGCCGCCGTGCAGATGAACCCGTCAAGGATGACCGGAATGCGCCGCGCCCGCGCTTCCAGCACGGCGCCGCAGATCGCCGCCTGCTCCCGCCCGCCGAGACGGGCAAGGATTTCAAGACCTCTGGCGTCTGAGTGACACGCGCAGGCGCGTGTCACCACGTCGATCTTGCGCGCCACCCCTGCGTCATCCGACCCCGTCCCCTTGCCGACCCAAAGCGCCGCATCTCCGCCAAAGGCGCCCTTGGCCATCGCGGCGGCAATGGTCGAGTTTCCGATACCCATCTCGCCCAGAATCAGCACGCTGGCGCCCGGATCGACGGCCGCCGCCCCGCGACGCAGGGCGTCCAACGTCTCCGCCTCCGACATGGCCGGCCCGGCGGTGATATCCCCGGTCGGCCGGTCCAGCTCCAGCGCAATCACCGACAGATCGGCCCCGTTCGCGCGACACAGCTGGTTGATCGCCGCGCCGCCGTTCTCGAAATTCGCCACCATCTGCGCCGTCACATCCTGCGGGAAAGGGTTGACCCCCTGCGCGCAAACCCCGTGATTGCCTGCAAAGACCAGGGCCTGCGCCCCGGCAATGTCTGGCCGGTCCGTGCCTTGCCAGCCTGCCATGAAAATCGCCAGTTCCTCCAGCCGCCCCAAGGCGCCGGGCGGCTTGGTCAGGTTGTTCTGGCGCGCCAGCGCCGCCTTTGCCGCCTCGGCGTCGGCTACGGGCAGGGAACCGGCAAGGCCCGCGATCTGCTCAAGCGACGAGAGGTCAGAAAGAATGGTCATTCGGCTTTACCTTCATCGGACACCCCGCCACGGTCAGCCATACCTCGTCACAGGCCAGCGCCACGGATTGGTTCACATGACCCGCGGCATCGCGGAACAGCCGGGCCAGCTTGTTCTCGGGCACGATCCCCTGCCCCACCTCGTTGGTCACAAGGATCACCGGCGCGGTCTGGAGTGCCAGCGTTTCGACCAACCTGTCGGCTTCGGCCTGCCAGGCGCTGTCTTCCAGGATAAGGTTCGTCAACCACAGCGTCAGGCAATCGACCAGCCGCGGCACGCTGCCGTCGGTGTCCTGCAACGCACCGGCCAGATCGGTCGGTGCATGAACGTCATCCCACGCCGCACCGCGCCGCGCCTTGTGTTTCGCCACGCGCTCGGCCATCTCGTCGTCGCCGTCGTGCAGACGCGCCGTCGCGATATAGATCGCCCGGCCGGCAAGCTGCAAAGCCATCCGCTCGGCCAGTGCCGACTTGCCGGACCGCGCGCCCCCGGTGATGAGTATCGACTTTTTCATTGCAGCGTGGGAAAGCACTTTTCGAGAAAAAAAGAAAGCTGAAAGGCGACGTCTTGGAACCCGTTGCGCCCCCCCGGCCAGAGCTTGTCCTGATCCGTCACGCCCCTGTGGCCGATCCGGGGCGCCTTTATGGCCGCACCGACGTCGCGGCCGCCCTCGACGACACCGCGGTCGCGCAACTCAAAGATCAGCTGACGTCCATCGCGCGGGTCATCAGCAGTCCGGCACGACGCTGCCGCCAGACCGCCGAAGCGCTCTTCGGACCCTGCGAGCAGGACGCACGCCTATGGGAGCAGGACTTTGGCGCGCATGACGGCATGGCGTTTGACGCGCTGCCCGACATCGGCGTTCTGGACAGCGCAGCCCTGGCCGCGCATCGATCGCCCGGCGGCGAGAGTTTCGACGACCTCTGCGCGCGCGTGACCCCCGCCCTGATCGAGCATGGGCGCCATGCCGCGGCGCACGGCCCGGTGGCGCTGGTCGTCCATGCGGGCGTGATCCGCGCCGCGCTCGGCTTCGTGACCGGACACGGACCTGGCGGACTGGCGTTCGAGGTGGCGCACCTGTCGGTAACGCGCCTTCGCTGCGGCCCCGACGGCCCGCTCTCGGTGATCGAGGTCAACCGCACATGAACCAGGTCACGGTATGCGGCCAGTTAGGGGAACGGATCCAAGGGCGGTACGGTCCTTCGGGGCAGGTGACCCTGATCACCCCGGCCTGTTCGCCATTGCGTGTCGCAGCCCCGTCCGAGGAGGCCTTGCTCTCCACCGATGACTGGGCAGCAGCGACCGAGGCAGGCGACCTGTCCTGCGTAGACGCCTTCGCCTCGGATTCGGCACGTCGCCGCACAGCGCGTCCGGGTCCTTGCGATCCCATGGCCGATCTCGCAAGGGATCTCGGTGCTTCGGATATGGTGCGCGCGCATACCCGTGCCGCCCGCAGGCTGACCTTTGCGCCGGGGACCAACCCGCAATACGGCCCATCCGCCCTGCAAGAAGCGCGGCACAAAACCATCCTCAGCTTCGAGACAGGCCGCGCATGAGTTTCGCCCTGATTATGCTGGGCGCCCTGGCCCTCGATCTCGTCTTCGGCTGGCCCGACCGGCTCTACGCCCGAATCGGCCACCCCGTTACCTGGCTTGGCCGGGCCATCACAATGGCCGAGCGCCGGCTGAATCGCGGGTCCCGCCGCCGGCGACTGTTGGCCGGGGGCGTGACAGTCCTTGGGATGACCCTGCTCGCCGGCCTGCCCGCCCTGATCGTTCAGGCTATCCTGCCCCACGGGTGGGTCGGTGCGATGATTGGCGCCGTACTGGCCTGGCCGCTCATTGCCATGCGCTCCATGCATACGCATGTCGCCGCCGTCGCGCACCCGCTGGCCGCCGGAAACATGCCCGCCGCGCGCCACGCCGTCAGCATGATCGTCGGGCGCGACCCGACCAAGCTCGATACGCCGGCCATCGCCAGGTCTGCCACCGAGAGCCTTGCCGAGAATACCTCCGACGGAATCGTCGCCCCGATCTTCTGGGGCGTGATCCTCGGCCTGCCTGGCATCGCAGTCTACAAGGCCATCAACACGATGGATTCCATGATCGGCCACCGCACCGACCGGTTCGAGGCGTTCGGCAAACCTGCCGCCCGGCTGGATGATCTCGTGAACTGGCTTCCCGCCCGGCTGACCGGTCTCATCTTCGCACTGGCCTCCGGCGCATTCTTTCATGCGATTCACGTGATGCGGCGGGACGCGTCCGGGCACCGGTCTCCGAATGCGGGCTGGCCCGAGGCCGCGATGGCCGGTGCCTTGAATATCCGGCTGTCCGGTCCACGCATCTATGACGGTCATCCCACAGACGAGCCCTGGTTGAACGGCGCCGCCCCCGATCCGACCCCCGAAGATCTGGCGCGCGCCTTGGTGCTCTACCGGCGCGCGATGGCACTTTGCGCCCTTGCGCTGGTCGGTCTTGCACTGCTCTAAGGCTATCAGGACGGATATTCGGGATCACAACGGCAACGTTGATACTGCCGTTGCCAGGCTGGGCGGAACCCCCGCCGACTGGCTCGATCTGTCGACCGGCATCAATCCCGAACTCTACCCGGTTCCGCGCTAATCTGACGAAGCCCGGGCAGCGCTGTCGCGCAAATCCGACCTGGCGCAGTTGTGCAATGCAGCGGCCTGCGCCTATGGAACGTCCCTTCGCGTGATCCCGATGAATGGTGCGAAAGGCGCGGTCCAGCTGGTGCCATGGCTGGCCAAATCGGGCCGCGCAAACGTTATGGCCTGCCGTGGCAAACTCGCAGGCCGCAGCTGGACAAGGCGACCCGCGCCGCCTGACCTCATCTGGCCAGCGCCAAGAGGCCCTCGACATCCAGATGCGCCTCAAGATGCGTTGCCAGTGCATCCAGCGTGCGTTCAACCATCGCCTCGTACCCCAGGTCCGACGCGTCGGCGCCGTTCGATCCAAGCCAGGCTGCACGGAACCTGTCATCGGCGAACATGCCGTGCAGATAGCTGCCCGCCACGCGACCATCGGCAGATACCGCTCCCTCGTCCACGCCACCCACCCTGGCGAACGGTCGCGCGCGGTCCGGCCCATCGCTGCGACCGATGTGAATCTCGTATCCGGCAAACGGCAGGTCCAATCCCACGTGTTGCGCGTCGACCTGGGCCAGGCTCTTGTCGCCGCCCATGACCGTCTCAATATCCAGCAGACCAATCCCCGGCGTATCCCCCGGCGGCCCCTCGATCCCCGCCGGGTCCGAGACAATGCGCCCTAGCATCTGGTAGCCGCCGCAGATGCCCAGAACCCTGCCGCCGCGCCGGTGATGTGCCAGAACGTCGATGTCCCATCCCTGCCGGCGCAGAAAATCCAGGTCTCCCCGAGTCGATTTCGAACCGGGAATGATGACCAGGTCCGCGTCGCACGGCAACACCTGCCCCGGTTGCAGCATCGTGACGCGCACGCCCGGCTCCTGCGTCAGCGGGTCAAGATCGTCGAAATTCGCGATCCGCGACAATTGCAGGCACACGACATGAAACGCGCCCCGAACCGGGCTGTCTGCAATATCCAGCGCGTCCTCCGCCGGCAGCCGCCACGCCTCGGGAAACCACGGTGCCACGCCATAGCCGCGCCAGCCGGTGCGCGCCTCGATCTCCCGGTAGCCATCCTCGAACAGCGCCGGATCACCGCGGAACTTGTTGATCAGAAAGCCCCCGATGCGCGCCGCATCCGCCTTTGGCAGGACCGCCTGCGTGCCTATGATCTGCGCGATGACGCCGCCGCGATCGATATCGCCACAAAGGACCACGGGCACGTCCGCCGCCTCGGCAAAGCCCATATTCGCGATGTCACCCTTGCGCAGGTTGATCTCGGCGGGCGAGCCTGCGCCTTCGACGATCACAAGGTCATGCCGGGCGCGCAAACGGGCGAAACTGTCCTGCACCGCCGCCATCAGCGTGGGCTTCAGGCTGGAGTACTCCAGCGCCTTCGCCGTGGTCAGGCGTTTACCCTGCACGATCACCTGGGCCCCGACATCCGTTTCCGGCTTCAGCAGGACCGGGTTCATGTCGGTGTGAAAATCCACCCCGCAGGCCATCGCCTGCAACGCCTGCGCACGGCCGATCTCGCCACCGTCCGCCGTAACCGCGGCATTGTTCGACATGTTCTGCGGCTTGAACGGTGCCACGTTCAAACCGCGCTGCCGCGCCGCCCGGCACAGGCCCGCCACCAGCATCGACTTGCCGACATTGGACCCGGTCCCCTGGATCATTATCGCGGGCATGGCCCGCCCTTTTCATGCGTTACTGCCGTCGGGACACTTCCGCCGGCGACCAGCACAGGACACATCAGAACTCCACGCCTTTCTGAGCCTTGATCCCGTCCCGGAACGGATGCTTGACCAGGCTCATCTCGGTCACCAGGTCGGCGGCTTCGATCAGTTCGGGCTTGGCATTGCGCCCCGTCAGGCAGACATGCGTCATCGCCGGTTTCTCGTGCAGCAAAAAGTCCACGACCTCGTCGATGTCGATATAGTCATAGCGCAGCGCAATGTTGATCTCGTCCAGCAGCACGAACTTCATCTCGGGGTCGCGAATCTGCTCCTTGGCGATGGTCCATCCGTTCTGCGCGGCGGCGATATCGCGTTCCCGGTCCTGCGTCTCCCAGGTGAACCCCTCGCCCGAGATGAAGAACCGGCACTCGTCCGCGAACCGGTTGCGCAGCATCTCGGCCTCTCCTGTCACCCAGTTGCCCTTGATGAACTGCACCACCGCGCAGGGCATCCCATGCGCGATACAGCGCAGAATCATCCCGAACCCCGAGGATGATTTGCCCTTCCCCGGACCGGTATGGACCATGATCAGGCCTTTCTCCTCGGTCTTGTCCTGCATCATACGGTCGCGCGCGGCCTTGATCTTCTTCATCTTCTCGTTGTGGCGTGCGGTCTTTTCCGCTTCGGACAGGTCGGACATGTGACGTCTCCTTGACACAAGGTGGGTTTTCGCAGCATGTCGCACCGTGTTGGTGCCTGTGTAAACAGGTGAAAAGGGAATGTGCAGCGCATCGCGCCAGGCACAGCCGCCCCCGCGACCGTGAACCGGGAAGGTTTCCACCGCCACTGGCGCAATGCCGGGAAGGCCGGAAACCGTGGGCCGAAAGGCCCGAAACCGCAAGCCGGGAGACCTGCCAACAAGAAGGAACAGACGGACCGGACGGGGTGTGCCGGGCTCGGATGGGTGGCCACCCGCCACTCCCGCGCGCACCCCCGACACTGGAGGATACATGAGCACGCCCATAGAGCTGCTGATCTGCATCAAGTGCCGCAAGGGGCAGGAGATCCCCGAGGACGAGCGCCGCCCCGGCCAGCGCCTCTATGAGGAAGTCACGGCGCGTGCGCTGCCCGACGGCGTCACCGTGACACCCGTCGAATGCCTGCAGAACTGTGAGGCGGGCTGCACCGCCGCCATGCGCGGCGGCGAACGCTGGACGTATCTGTACGGAAATCTCGACGAAACGTCGCATCCCGACATGCTGCTGCAAGGCGCGGTCCTCTATCAACAGACCGAGGACGGGCTGATCCCGTGGCGCCAGCGCCCCGAACACTTCAAGCGCAACTGCGTTGCGCGCATCCCACCCCTGACTGCAAAGGCTGACCAATGACCGATCTCGCAAAACTTCCCGTCACCGTCATCACGGGCTTTCTGGGCTCCGGCAAGACGACGCTGGTGCGCCACCTGATGCAGAACCCCGGCGGCCGCCGCCTGGCCGTGGTGGTCAACGAATTCGGCGATGTCGGCGTCGACGGCGACATCCTGAAAAGCTGCGCCATCCCCGATTGCCCGGCGGAAAACATCATGGAGCTGGCCAATGGATGCATCTGCTGCACCGTGGCCGACGATTTCATCCCGACAATCGAGGCGCTGATGGCGCTCGATCCGCGCCCCGATCACATCCTGATCGAAACCAGCGGCCTGGCCCTGCCCAAGCCTCTGCTCAAGGCGTTCGACTGGCCCGATATCCGCTCGAAGATCACCGTCGACGGCGTCATTGCCCTCGCCGATGCCGAGGCCGTCGCCGCAGGCCGCTTTGCGCCCGACGTGGCCAGGGTCGACGCCCAGCGCCTGGCCGATGACAGCATCGACCACGAAACCCCGCTCTCGGAAGTGTTCGAGGACCAGATCTCCTGCGCCGACATCATCCTGCTGACCAAGCCCGACCTTGCCGGCCCCGACGGCGTGGCGCGGGCGAAAGAGGTGATCGCCGCCGAAGCCCCCCGCCCCCTCCCCGTGGTCGAGGTGGCCGAGGGCGTCGTCGATCCCCGCGTGATCCTCGGCCTGGAAGCCGCCGCCGAGGACGACATGGACGCACGGCCCAGCCATCACGACGACCACGACGATCACGAGCATGACGATTTCGAATCCGTCGTCATCGACCTCCCGGAACTCGCCGACCCAGCCGATCTGGTCAGCCGCATCGAGGATCTGGCCAACAGCCAGAACATCCTGCGCGTCAAGGGCTACGCCAGCGTCGCCGGCAAACCGATGCGCCTTTTGGTTCAGGCAGTGGGCGCGCGCGTGCGCCATCAATACGACCGCCCGTGGAAACCGGACGAGGCCCGCCGCGGGCGCCTCGTGGTCATCGCCGAGCATGACGACGTGAATGTCGACGCGATCCGCGCCGTGCTGGCTCCGGCCGAGGCCGCCGAGTAACCGATGCACGTCGTCTTCCGCGAAAGCCACGGTCTGGAAGAAACCGACTCCCCGACCGACCTGGGCCAAAGCCCGGCGGATCTGGTGGTATTGTCGTTTTCCGACAGCGACCTTGGCGCCTTCGCAGAAGGCTGGCATCGGCGTCGCGACGGTCTGCCCGGTCTTCGCCTGGCAAACCTCACAGCCCTGCGGCACCCGCTGTCGGTCGACACCTATGTCGAACAGACGCTGACCGGCGCCAAAGGCATCCTGATCCGGCTCATCGGCGGGGTGCCTTACTGGGAATACGGGCTTCAGCAGGTCCTGGCGCTGGCGCAGGAAAAAGGCATCGCGCTCGCCGTCCTGCCCGCCGACGGCCGGCCCGACCCCCGGCTCGACGCCTATTCCACCCTGCCTGTCTCGACCCTGCGGCGCCTCGCCGAGCTTTGCGACAACGGCGGCAGCATCGCGGCACAGGCCGCCCTTCAACAACTGGCCTTGGCCGCCGGGCTCTATGCCGCGCCGGTGCGCGGGGCCAAGGTGCTGCCCATGGTGGGCGCTTGGACGCCCGAGCACGGTGCCTGCTGCCCGCTCGTCGACCTGCCCGTCACCCAGACCCGCATCCTGATCGTCTTCTACCGCTCCTACGTGGTGGCCGCCGACCTTGCCCCGATCGAGGCACTGATGCAGGCCTTTCAGGGGCGGGGCCACCATGTTCGCGCGCTCTTCACCCCTTCGCTCAAGGCCCCCGAGGCGGCAGGCTGGCTGCGCCGGCAGGTGCAGGCCTACGGCCCCCACGCCATCGTCAACGCCACCGCGTTTTCCGGCAAGGGCGATAACGGCACCTCGCCGCTCGACGCAGGCAACGTGCCGGTGTTCCAGGCCGCGCTGGCCACCTCCACCCGCGACGCCTGGGACGGCTCCGAGCGCGGCTTGTCACCCGCCGACCTCGCCATGCATGTGGTCCTGCCCGAGGTCGACGGCCGCCTGACCGGCGGCACGGTCTCGTTCAAGGAACCGGGCGTGCGCGATCCGGACCTCGAATTCTCCCGCTTCGCGCACCGGGCCGAGCCGGACCTGACCGCCGCACTCGTGGCCCGCGTGCAAGGCTGGCTCGACCTCGCTGCCAAGCCCGCCGCGTCGCGTCATCCGGCGATTATCCTCTCCACCTATCCCGGCAAGGATTGGCAAATGGGCCACGCCGTGGGCCTAGACGCCCCCGCCTCGGCCCGCGCCATCCTGTCGGACCTGCGCGACGCGGGCTATACGCTGGACGCGACCCCTACGGCACTCGAAGACCGCCTGCTGGCGCGCGACATGCGCCTGCCGCTTGAGGATTACAAGACGCTGCTGGCGCGCCTGCCTTTCCCTCTGCGCGAGGACCTCTACCTGGCCTGGGGGCGGCCAGAGGACGAAGCTGATGTCGTGAACGGGGAATTCCGTTTCGCCGCCCTGCGCCTCGGCAACGCCATCGTCGCGCTGCAACCCGAACGCGGCACGCCCAAGACCCGCGACGACGACTACCACGACCTGTCCCGCGTGCCGCGCCATGCCTATGTCGCCTTCTACCTCTGGCTGCAAACCCAGGCCGACGCGCTCATCCACATCGGCGCGCATGGCACGCTTGAATGGCTGCCGGGCAAGGCGGTCGCCTTGTCCCCCGCCTGCTGGCCCGAGGCGCTGACCGGCGCGCTGCCCGTCATCTACCCCTTCATCGTCAACGACCCCGGCGAGGCCGCGCAGGCCAAGCGCCGCATCGGCGCCGTGACCTTGGGCCACGTGCCCCCGCCGATGCAAGCCAGCGCAGCGCCTGACCGCCTGTCAACGCTGGAATCGCTGCTCGACGAGTTTTCCACCGCCGACGGGCTCGACCCCCGCCGCCGCGACCGCCTGCAGGCCGATATCCGCGCCGAGGCGCAAGCGCTTGGCGTCGAGGACGATCTGGGCCTCGACCGCGCCACGTCGACCGCCGAGGCGATCACCCGCATCGACCGTTTCGTGTGCGACATCAAGGAAAGCATGTTCGGCGACGGGCTGCACATCTGGGGCCGGCCGGATACCGACGCGGAACCGATGCAACACAGCGCCCTGGCCGAGCAGCAGTCGCTGCTCGACGCGCTCGACGGGCGGCGCATCGCGGCGGGCCCCTCCGGCTCGCCCTATCGCGGCCGCGACGACGTGCTGCCCACCGGGCGCAACCTCTTCACCACCGATCCCCGCTCTGTTCCCACGCGGGCCGCACACGCCCAAGGCGTCAAGCTGGCCGAGGAACTGATCCGCCGCCATCTGCAGGAAGAAGGCGACTGGCCCCGCGGCCTGATCGTCGATCTCTGGGGGTCTGCCACCATGCGCACGGCGGGCGAAGAATTCGCCATGGCCCTGCATTTGCTGGGCGTCAGACCGATCTGGGACAAGGGCTCGGAACGGGTCTCGGGGCTCGAAGTACTGCCCATCGCCGAACTCGACCGCCCCCGCATCGACGTCACCCTGCGCGTCTCTGGCCTCTTCCGCGACGTGTTCCCGACGCTCTCGGGCCTCTTCTCGCAAGCCGTGAGGGCGCTGGAACAACGCGACGAAGCTCCCGACTGGAACCCCTATGCCGGTCACGCCTCCGGCGCGCGGGTTTATGGCCCCGCCCCCGGCAGCTTCGGCCTCGGCATGGGCGCCGCGCCCGAAACCTACACCGCAGAGGCGCGCACCCAGGCGGGCGAGGCCTGGCTCTCCGCCTCCGCCTGGGCGCTCGACGGCGACGAGGCCACGCGCGACGACGCAGGCATCCGCGCCAGGGTCGAGAATGCCGACAGCTTCGTCCATCTTCAGGACCTGCCCGAAACCGACCTTCTGCTCGCTGCCGACTACGCCACGCACGAGGCGGGGTTTGCCGCCGCGCAATCGGTGACTGGCGGGCGGGCCGCGCTTTATCATCTCGACAACACTGATCCCTCGCACCCCCGCGCCCGCACCCTGCCCGAGGAGATCGCCCGCGTCGTCCATGCCCGCGCCACCAACCCCGGCTGGATCGCGGGCATGAAGCGGCACGGGTTCAGAGGCGCGGCCGAGATCGCCGCCACGCTCGACCACATGGCCGCCTTCGCCAACCTCGCACAAGTCGTCGGTCCGCATCTCTTTGACGCGTACCACGACGCGACGCTGGGCGACCCCGAGACCGACACCTTCCTGCGCGAGGCCAACCCCGAAGCGTATGCCGCCATGCAGGACCGGTTCCGCGCCTTGCTCGATGCCGGCCTCTGGCAAACCCGCCGCAACGCGATCCTGGCCGGGCTGGAAGATAGCGCATGAACGGCACCGCCCCCCCTGTCGTCAAAGGCTGGTGCCCCGGCGCGCACCGCCCGATGATGTCGGGCGACGGGCTGGTCGTGCGCGTGCGGCCTTTCCGGGGTGAGCTGACCAAGGCGCAGGCGCTGGGCTTGTGCGATCTGTCGCAGCGCTATGGCAATGGCGTGATCGACCTAACCTCGCGTGCCAACCTGCAACTGCGCGGCGTGGCCGAGGCCGACCATCCAGCCCTGCTTGCCGCGCTCGACACGCTCGGCCTCATAGATGCAGACCCCGCCATCGAGGGTCATCGCAACATCCTCATCCCCGCCCGGCGCGATGCGGGCGGGCTGGCCGACCGGCTCTATGACCGGGTCCTCGCCACCCTTCCTGACCTGCCCGCCCTGCCCGAGAAGATGGGCTTTGCCATCGACACCGGGCCCGGTGCGTGCCTCGGCGACGGCTCTGCGGACTTCCGGTTCGAGCTGGACACCTCCGGCGCGCTGCTCCTGCGCGCCGACGGCGCGCCCAAGGCCCGCCTCGTGACAGAGGCCTCGGCCGCGGGCGCCCTTCTGGACCTCGCCCGCTGGTTCGCCGAGACCGGCGGCCACGCGGCGGGCCGCATGGCGCGGCATCTGGCGACGACCTCCCTTCCCCAGGATTGGACTGTCGCGGAACCGCGTACGCAGTCCGCCCCAAGCTTCCCCGGTCCCGGACCCGAGGGGTTCATCCTCGGTGCACCATTCGGCAAAATGGCCGCCACCGACCTACAGACCCTGCTGGAAACCAGCGGCGCATCGCACATCCGCCTGATGCTGAGCCGCCTTTTTCTGCTGGTGGACGGCACGCCCGGCGACACGACTTTCGTCACCGAGCCCGGCAATCCGCTCATGTCCGCCCACGCCTGCCCCGGTGCACCCTTCTGCCCGCAGGCAAGTGTGGCCACGATGGACATAGCCGGCGATCTCGCCTCCCGCGTTTCCGGCACGTTGCATGTCTCTGGCTGTGCCAAGGGCTGCGCCCTTCCCCGCGGAGCAGACACCACTCTCACCGGGCGCGACGGACGTTTCGACCTTGTCCGCAACGGAGCGCCGTGGGACACACCCTGCGCACGGGGCCTCAGCCCCGAAGACCTGAACGAGACCATTTGATGCCATACGAATACGAAAAGGACGGCGCGGCCATCTACCGCGAAAGCTTCGCCACCATCCGGGCCGAAGCCGCGCTGTCGCGGCTCGACCCCGATGAAGAACCCATCGCCGTCCGCATGATCCACGCCGCCGGCATGGTCGGGCTGGAAGAGCATGTGCGCTTCTCCCCCGGATTTGCCCGCACCGCCCGCGCCGCGCTTGAAAACGGCGCGCCGATCTTCTGCGATGCGCGTATGGTCTCCGAAGGGGTCACGCGCAGCCGCCTGCCCGCCGATAACGAGGTGATCTGCACCCTGCACGCCGACGGCATCGTCGAGCGTGCGCGCGAAATGGGCAACACGCGCTCCGCCGCCGCGCTGGAACTGTGGCGCCCGAAACTGGCCGGGGCGCTGGTGGCCATCGGCAACGCGCCCACCGCTCTTTTCCATCTTCTCAACATGCTCGAAGACCCGGACTGCCCGCGTCCGGCGGCCATCATCGGCTGTCCCGTCGGCTTTGTCGGCGCGCGCGAATCAAAGGATGCGCTCTGGGCCGATCAACCGGTGCCCTGCTGCATCGTCGAGGGCCGCTTGGGCGGCAGCGCCATCACCGTGGCCGCCATCAACGCCATCGCGAGCCGCGCGGAATGAGCACGCCCGGCACGATCTGGGGCGTGGGGCTCGGCCCTGGCGATCCCGAGCTTCTCTCGGTCAAGGCCGACCGCCTGCTGCGCGGCGCGCGGCACGTCGCGTTTTTCCGCAAGGCAGGCAGACAGGGACAGGCCCGGCGCATCGTCGAGGGGATGCTGCGCGACGACGTCACCGAGATCGCCATGGAATACCCGGTCACCACGGAAATTCCGCTTACCGATCCGCGCTACAACGAAATTCTGTCGGCATTCTACCAGGCCTGCACCGACCGCCTGCGCGCCCTGTCCGACGCGGGCGAGGACGTCGTGATCGTCTGCGAGGGCGATCCGTTCTTCTACGGCTCTTTCATGCACCTGCATTCACGCCTGCGCGACCACTGCGCGGTGCAGGTCGTGCCTGCCATCACCGGCATGTCCGCCGCATGGACGGCCACCGACGCGCCGATCACCTGGGGCGACGACATCCTTTCGACACTGATGGGCACCCTGCCCGAGGAGACGCTGGTCGAACACATGGCGCGGGCCGACGCGCTGGTGATCATGAAGATCGGCCGCAACATCGATAAGATCCGCCGCGCCCTGCGCCGGGCGGACCGGTACGATGCGGCGTGGCTGGTGGAATACGCATCGATGCCCAACCAGACGGTACAGCGCCTGTCCGAGGCCGAGGACAAGATCACGCCCTACTTCTCGATCATCATCGTGCACGGGCAGGGTCGGCGCCCATGACGGGAAGCGTTGTCATAGCAGGCCTCGGCCCCGGCGCGGACGACCTGGTGACGCCCGAGGTCACCGCAGCACTTGCCCAGGCCACGGATGTGGTCGGCTACATTCCCTACGTCGCCCGAGTGGCCGAACGCCCCGGGCTGACGCTGCACCCCTCCGACAACCGTGTCGAGCTGGACCGCGCCCGCCACGCGCTGGACATGGCCGGCGCGGGCAAGCGCGTGGTCGTCGTGTCCTCTGGCGATCCGGGCGTCTTCGCAATGGCCTCTGCCGTTTTCGAGGCGGTCGAGGCCGGCCCGACGGAATGGCGCGAGCTCGACATCCGCGTCTTGCCGGGCATCACCGCCATGCTGGCCGCCGCCGCGCGCGCCGGGGCGCCCCTCGGACACGATTTCTGCGCCATCAACCTCAGCGACAACCTAAAGCCCTGGGCGCTGATCGAAAAACGCCTCCGCCTCGCGGCAGAGGCGGATTTCGCGATGGCCTTCTATAATCCACGGTCGAACTCCAGACCCGAAGGCTTTGCCAAAACACTGGACATCCTGAACGCCGCCTGCGGCGACGACCGCCCGGTGATATTCGCCCGCGCCGTCAGCACGTCAGAAGAATCTTTGCGCGTCGTGCCCTTGTCACAATGTACGCCCGATATGGCCGACATGCGCACAGTCGTGCTGGTCGGCAACTCGACCACCCGCCTGATCGAACGTCGCGGCGCGCCCATCGTCTATACGCCGCGTGCGGTAACGCCATGAAGCCAGTCCAACGCCTCTTGGACGCTATGCGCCTCCGTGCGAGGCGGGATGGCGGGCCGGTCGATCATCACCACCGGAAGGCCAAGCTGCCGCGCCGCGATGATCTTGGCCTGCGCCCCCGTGCCACCCGCGTTCTTGGACACGACCAGGTCGGTGCCATGCGCCCGCATCAGTGCCAGGTCGCCCTCAAGGTCAAACGGACCACGGTCGACAACCACCTGCGCCTTGGGCAGCGGCAACCCTTCCGGCGCATCGACCAGCCGCAACAGGTAGTCATGCTGCGGCTGCGCGGCAAAGGCGGGCAGGTTCATCCGCCCCAGCGCCAGGAAAACCCGCCGCGCCGGACCGGCCAACGCGGCCGCCGCGCCCTCTACATCCCGCACATGGGTCCAGCGATCCTGCGCCCCGGCCTGCCACGGCGCCCGGGTCAGCGCCAGCAAGGGCAGGTCCAGCGCATCACAGGCGGAGACCGCGTTGGCGCTCATCTGCGCGGCAAAGGGATGGGTCGCGTCTATCACATGGGTCACGCCCTGCGAGCCGAGATAGTCGACAAGCCCGTCCACCCCGCCGAAACCTCCAACGCGCACCGGCAACGGCTGATCCGCGGGGGTCTTGACCCGTCCCGCAAGGCTGATCGTCGCGCGCACGCCCTGCGCGGCCAATGCCTTCCCCATTTGCATGGCTTCGGTCGTGCCACCCAGCAGCAGAACGGTCGGTGTCATGTCTGAGGCTCCGTGGCTGACGATCATCGGTGTGGGCGAAGATGGCCCGGACGGCCTGTGCGCCGCAAGCCGATCCGCGCTGGACGCGGCGGAAATCGTCATGGGGCCACAGCGGCACCTGTCACTGATCCAGACATCCGCCCGCACGATCCCCTGGCCCGTGCCTTTTTCACAGGGCGTCGAAGACCTGCTGGCCCTGCGCGGCACGCCCTGCGTCGTCCTGGCGTCCGGTGACCCGTTCTGGTTCGGCGCAGGCACGACGATCACCGCCCATCTGGACCCGTCCGAATGGCGCGCCCTTCCGGGCCGGTCGACGTTTTCGCTCGCGGCGAACCGCCTCGGCTGGCCGCTCGACCGCACGATCTGCACCGGCCTGCACGCGGCACCGCTGACCCGCCTGCGCCCGCACCTGTCCCCAGGCGTGCGCCTTATCGTCCTGCTGCGCGATGGCGACGCGGTGACAGAGCTTGCGGCCTATCTGTGCGACACCGGGTTCGGCGCATCGGCGGTGACCGTTATGGAAGCAGTTGGCGGCCAGCGCGAACGGATCACGCAATGCACCGCCGACACCTTGTCGGGCAACTTCGCCCACCCGGTCTGCGCCGCGATCGAAGTCGCGGGCAACGGCCCCGTCCTGCCCCGCACCAGCGGCCTGCCCGACACGCTCTTTGAAACCGACGGCGTCATGACCAAGCGCCACATCCGGGCGCTGAGCCTCTCTGCACTCGCCCCCCGTCCGGGCGAGCACCTTTGGGACATCGGCGGCGGCTCGGGCACAATCGGGATCGAGTGGCTGCTGTGTGACGCGTCTCTCACGGCCAGCGTCGTCGAGCCCCGCGCCGACCGCATCGCGCTGATAAACGCCAATGCCCGCTCGCTCGGCGTCGACCGCCTGCACGTGGTCGAAGGCTCGGCCCCCGCCGCCCTGAAAGACCTGCCGAAACCCGACGCCGTCTTCATTGGCGGCGGTCTTTCCTCCGACCTTCTGACCTTTATCGAAGGACTGAAAGACGTGCGCATCGTCGCAAACGCGGTCACCCTTGAATCAGAGGCGCTTCTGGCCGACGCCCACGCCCGACGCGGCGGCGAGCTGCACCGCTTTGAAGTGGCACAAGCGCAACCCATGGGACGCAAACGCGGCTGGGCGCAGGCCTACCCGATCACGCAATGGAGCTTTCCATGATCGTCGCCGGGATGGGATTCACCACCCGCGCCACGCGCGAGTCGTTCCGCGATGCGTTGGCCCGGACCGGCGGCACACCCGATGCGCTGGCCACCGCGCGGGACAAGGCCGATCAACTGGCGCCCTTCGCCCGCGAACTCGGCCTGCCCCTGCACGCGGTGCCACCCGAAGAGCTGGCGCGGCAAGCCACGCAAACCGTCTCGGCGGCGTCCCTGCGCGCACGCGGCACCGGCTCGGTCGCCGAAGCGGCGGCCCTTGCCGCCGCAGGCCCCGGCGCAACACTGCTGGCCCCCCGCTGCATTTCAACCGACCGCATGGCCACCTGTGCCCTGGCCCAAGGAAAGACCCCATGACCGTTCATTTCATCGGCGCCGGACCCGGCGCGCCCGACCTTCTCACGTTGCGCGGCCGCGACATCATCGCGTCCTGCCCGGTCTGCCTCTATGCCGGATCTCTGGTGCCCGAGGCGGTGCTGTCGCATTGCCCCGACGGCGCACGCATCATCAACACGGCGCCGCTCGATCTCGATCAGATCATCGCGGAAATCCAGACCGCGCATCAGGACGGCCACGATATTGCCCGCCTGCATTCCGGCGATCTTTCCGTGTGGTCGGCGATGGGCGAACAGATGCGACGGCTTCGGGCGCTGGACATCCCCGTGTCGGTCACACCGGGGGTCCCCGCCTTCGCCGCCGCCGCGGCGGCACTGGGCGCGGAATTGACCCTGCCCGGCATTGCGCAATCCGTGGTGCTGACCCGCACGCCCGGTCGCGCCTCCTCGATGCCCACGGGCGAGACGCTGACCAACTTCGCCGCCACCGGAGCGACGCTCGCGATCCACCTGTCGATCCAGAACCTCGACACCGTCACCGCCGACCTCACCCCGGCCTACGGCGCCGACTGCCCGGTCGCCGTGGTCTACCGCGCCTCCTGGCCGGATGAGCAGATCATCCGCGGCACGCTCGGCGACATCGCCGCCCGCCTGGGCGAGAACATCACGCGCACCGCGCTGATCCTGGTAGGCCCCGCGCTGGCAGGCGAAGGCTTCGACGAGTCCTGCCTTTATGCGGCGGATTACGACCGCCGCTACCGGCCGCAAAGCGCCGACAGTCCCTGGTCTGACTGGACGCCGGAAAGTGAAGGCACGTCATGAGCGCGGGCCTGCTGATATCCGCGCCGTCGTCGGGCACCGGCAAGACGACGGTGATGCTGGGCCTCCTGCGGGCGCTGGCCGATGACGGGCTCAAGGTGCAACCGTTCAAGTCCGGCCCCGATTACATCGACCCCGCCTTTCACAAGGCCGCCTGCGGGCACGACAGCTTCAACCTCGACGGCTGGGCCATGGGCAAGGGCCTGTGGCAGGCCATTGCAGGACAGGCCGCAGGCGCGGATATCTGCGTGGCCGAAGGCTCGATGGGGCTTTACGACGGCGTCGCCACGCGCGGCCAGCAAGGCTTCGGGTCAAGTGCGGAAACCGCGCAGGACATGGGCTGGCCCGTGGTGCTGGTGCTCGACGTGGGCGGCCAGGCGCAATCCGCCGCCGCCACGGCTCTCGGATTCCGACAATACATGCCCGATCTGCCCTTCGCCGGGGTCATCCTGAACCGCTGCGCCTCGCCCCGCCACGAGCGGCTGACCCGGCTGGGGATGGACCGCGCCGGGATGCCGGTTCTAGGCGTCCTGCCCCGGCGCGGCGACCTGACCCTGCCGGAACGCCACCTGGGGCTGATCCAAGCGGTCGAACATCCCGACCTCGACGCCGCGATCGCCGGTTATGCCGAATTTCTGCGCGAGAATGTCGACCTGGACGCGATCAAATCCGCCGCCCGCGGCGCACCACTGCCCGCGCCCGCCGCGCTGCCCCGCCCCCCCGCGCAACGCATCGCCATCGCCCGCGATGCCGCCTTCAGCTTTACCTATCCGCACCTGCTGGAAGGCTGGCACGCCGCCGGGGCCCAGATCCTGCCCTTCTCTCCCCTCGCGGATGAAGCGCCCGACCCCGATGCCGATCTCGTCTGGCTGCCCGGCGGCTATCCGGAGTTGCACGCCGGCAAGCTGGCCGCCGCCACGCGGTTCCGCGACGCCCTGCGCAAACACGCCGAGTCAAAGCCGGTGCACGGCGAATGCGGCGGCTACATGGCCCTTGGCCAGGCGCTGATCGACAAGGACGGCACGCGCCACGAAATGGCCGGGCTCCTGGGTCTCGTCACGTCCTATGAAAAGCGCAAGTTCCACCTCGGATACCGGCGCGCGACCCTCTCGGCTCCGATGCCGGGGTTCGATGCAGGCGCAACCCTGCGCGGTCATGAGTTCCACTATTCCACCATTCTCGACCAACCGGACGCACCGCTGGCGCAGGTCGCGGATGCCGATGGCAACCCCGTGCCGGAAACCGGCTCGACCCGGGGTCACGTGTCCGGCACGTTCTTTCACCTCATCACCGGGGACGAGACGTAATGACCGGCTTCGTCTCCTTCGTGTCCTCGGGTCCGGGCGATCCGGACCTGCTGACGCTCAAGGCCGTCGACCGGCTCAAGCGCGCCGACGCCGTGCTGTTCGATGACCTGTCCTCGGGCCCGATCCTGGCCCACGCACGGCGCGGAGCCGACCTTGTGGGCGTGGGCAAGCGGGCTGGGCGCAACTCGCCCAAGCAGGACCACGTCAGCCGCCTGCTGGTGGACTACGCCCGCCTGGATCAGCGGGTCGTGCGCCTGAAATCCGGTGATAGCGGCGTGTTCGGCCGGCTCGAGGAAGAAATCGTCGCCCTCAAGGCCGAGCATATTCCCTACGAGATCATCCCCGGCGTCCCATCGGCGAATGCCGCCGCGGCCGCAGCCGGCATTCCCCTGACGCGCCGCCTGACGGCCCGGCGCGTCCAGTACATCACCGGCCACGACGTCACCGGCGCCTTGCCCGAGGACGTCAATATGGCCGCCCTTGCCGATCCGGCCGCGACGACCGTGGTTTTCATGGGCAAGCGCACCTTTCCGCAACTGGCCGCACGCCTGATCGATGCGGGCCTTCCGCCCGAGACCCCCGCGATCCTGGCCGAAGCCGTCAGCCGCCCCGAACAGAAGATCAGCCGCCACACCGTCGCAACCCTGTCCGACCTGCTGGCGCAAGAGAGCAGCGACCATCCCGCCCTCATCCTTTACGGATCTCTGGCAGACACATGATGCAAAGACGCGCCCCACATTCCCGCGCCCTTCCCGCTGCGCGGCGGGCCCAGACCGGACCCTGCCCATGATCGACAATCTCTGGCTCATCGGGATCGGAACGGGCAACCCCGCGCATGTCACCCTCGAAGGGGCGGATGCGCTGCGGAACGCCGCCGTCATCCTGCTGCCGACGAAAGGCGACGACAAAGAAGATCTGGCCCATCTCAGACGCGCCATCATCACCGCGTCCGGCAGCACGGCCCGCATCGTCCCGTTCGAGTATCCGGTACGCGACCCCGATCTGCCTTACATGGAACGCGTCGCCGCCTGGCACGACGAGATCGCACAACGCTGGATCACGGCCCTGCACGGGCAGTCCGTCGACGGACCGGTCGCCCTGCTCGTCTGGGGCGATCCGTCGCTCTACGACAGCACCATACGCATCGCCGAACGTCTCACTCCAAAGCCGGCGATCCGCGTCGTGCCCGGGATCACGGCAATTCAGGCACTCACCGCGGCCCACTCGATTCCCCTCAACACCGTGGACGGCCCCGTGCGCATCACGACCGGACGGCAACTCCGCGAAACCGGCCTGCCTGAGAATGAAACCACCGTCGTCGTGATGCTGGACGGTCTTTGTTCCTTCCAGCAGATCGACCCGAACGGTCTCCATATCTGGTGGGGCGCGTATCTCGGCTCCGACAAGCAGATCCTCATTGAAGGAGCTCTGGTCGACGTCGGGCAAAAAATCGTGGAAAAACGCAATGAGGCGCGCGCCGCAAACGGTTGGATAATGGACAGCTACCTGTTGCGTCGCATCTGAGGGGAACAGCCCACCGCGCTATCAGCGCGCTAAGCGGCTGCATCTTCGAAGGTTTGCTGGTCAGCGTTCCCTCACTTCACTCTCGAACTACCTGTCGAGGTCCGCACCCCCTTCAGCCGTGCGGCGTGCAATGAAGTCATCCAGCTCTTCCAGACGTGACGCATCCATTGCGGGAGGTTCATGCGCGTTGACTGTCTCACAGAATATCCGGTGCGCCCTGTCCGTCGCCGTAAGGGCTCCGCGCTCGACCCAACTTTCATAGTTGGACCAATCGGACAACAGCGGCGAGTAGAATGCGGTCTCGAACCGATCAAGCGTGTGTTGCGTACCGAAATAGTGCCCCCCATGCCCAACGTCGCCGATGGCTTCGAGCCCCAAGGTTTGCTCGCTGACCTCAACCGGCTTGAACAGTTCGGCGAACATTTGCAGCTGCTCCACGTCGATAATGAATTTTTCCGCCGAGGCTGTCAGCCCGCCTTCCAGCCAACCGGCGCCGTGCAGCAAAAGGTTGGCCCCGCCCATCAGGGCGCCCCAAAGTGACATCTGGTTTTCATAGGCCGCCTGCGCATCCGGCGCGTTGGAGGCCGTCACGGCCGACGATCTCAGCGGGATCTTGTAGCGTCGCGCCAATTGCCCGGAAGCAAATGCCGCCTTGGTGTATTCAGGCGTCCCAAAGGCCGGCGCCCCGGTTTTCATGTCAACGTTGGTGGTGAAACTGCCATAGCAGACCGGCGCGCCGGGTCGAACGATCTGGCTCAGGCAAATTCCGGCCAGCGCCTCGGCATTCTGAAGGGTCAGGGCACCCGCCAAAGTTACGGGCGCCATCGCCCCGGCCAGGGTAAAAGGCGTCAGTACCATCAATTGCCCTGCACGCGCAGCATCGATTATCCCGCGGCACATAAGGTGATCGAGCTGCAGCGGAGAGTTGGAATTCGCAACCGAGTAACTCACCGGGGTCTCGACGAACGCCTCTTGTGGAAGGCCGTGCGCAATCCGGATCATCTCGTACGCGTCGGCCACGGCTT
Organism: Roseovarius sp.; assembly: GCF_965277045.1. Lineage (GTDB taxonomy): Bacteria > Pseudomonadota > Alphaproteobacteria > Rhodobacterales > Rhodobacteraceae > Roseovarius. The sequence goes on from NZ_OZ255712.1 coordinate 2,811,276, forward strand.
GGGTTCCGCGGAAAAACACGAAAGGCACCTTGTCCGTCAGCGTCAGCACGGAACGGGTCATTGCGAGATGCCTTAGGTTGGGCGGAATGTCCTGCGCCTCGACAAACGGGCCGATCATGTGGATGACATCAAAGGCTTGCGCCACCCGGCACAGGTCATCCAAAGCGGCCAGGCTACCGGGGCGCCGACCGTTCCTCGCATCCGAAAAATTAGGGGTTCCACCGGTCGTGCAGACACCCACCATCTTGCCACCGATCGTTACATTCCGGCTGTCGCCACGGCCATAGAGCGTCGTTTCGGACGGCGCGTTCGAGACCAGAGCTTCCACCAGGTCCGGATCAAAGCGCACCACCTGGTCGCCTGCATCCGTCATGCCCGCCGCGACGTAAATCCGTCGCGCCTCTTCACTCAGGACCCGAACCCCAACATCCGCGAGAACCTGCATCGACGCCGTGTGGATCGCCTCGATCTCTGCTGCGTTGAACTGCTCTATCGGCGGATAAGGATTGCGCCAGCATCGCCAGGCCGCATCGAACGCCGCCTCGGGCTTGCGGTGGCGTTTCGCAGCACGGCCGCGCCTGCGTTTGCCGGTCTCGGCGGCGACAGTCATGCGTCCCCGCCATCTAGGACACGCGCCCGATACTTAGCGGCAATTTCCGGGGAAATGTCCCGTCCCGTAAAGCTTCGGAAATAGGCCTCCAGATAGCTCATGCGCTCCGGCAGCGCCTCGTCCTCTTCCAGATGCAGTGCGTAATAGCTGATCTGCTTGAAATAGATCACCCGGGCTCGGATGAACGCCTCGGTCGGATCAAATCCGTGCTTCCCGAAGAAGGCCGCAATCGCCTGGACCCGGGCCGCATCCTCCGCCTTGACCGAGGCCCGCAGCTTCTCGAAGCGTCTCGCCCAGTCGCGGATCGCCTGGTCGAGGCGCGGGTCGAACCTGCGATGGTCCACCCAGACCGAGAACAGCGCAAGGATACCGTCGTCCAGCGAGGCGGACCCTGCCAAAGCTTCGACCATCACCCCGGTATTGCGAGCACGCCATTCCGTCAACAAGGCATCGAGCAGGGATTCTCGACTTTCGAAATGCCAGTAGAAGCTGCCGCGCGTCACGTTCAGCCGCCGGGACAGGGCAGTGATCTGGACCGCCTCGATCCCGCTCTCGACAAGCACGGTCAAGGCACATTCAATCCAGTCCTCACTTGTCAACCGGGGCTGTCTATCTTGCCTTGCGTCAGTCGAGACCAGGGCCATCGGCACTCTCCGTACAGGGTTGCATGGAAAGATACAGGATTGTATGGTTTGTGGTCAACAAGGACGATTTTCTGACAGGAAGAGGGAGAATCGCGATGCCTGACAAATCTCCAGCCCGCGTTGTTTCGCCGGACGCGATCACATTCACTCCGCGTTTCGAATACGGCCACATGGCCAAGGCCGCGACCGTCAGCGGGCCGGAAGACGGCACCCGGCTCGGCAGCGGGTATGTCAAACTCACGCAGGCCGAGATCCCCTGGACCGTAAAGTATGACGAGGTGATCCTCGTACTGGAGGGCAGCCTGACGGTGCGCACGGCCGATGGCGATCTTGCCGTCGAACCGCACCAAAGCATCTGGCTGCCAAAGGGCACCGCGCTCACATACGTGGCCGAAGATGCGCTGGTGTTCTTCGCGATCGAACCGGCCGACTGGGCCAAGGAAGCCTGAACGATGAAGATCACCAGGCTTCCCGCGGATGACAAAACCAACGGTTGGAGCGCGATCCTGCCCGACCGCACGCCTCATCCCGAACTGCAGGGCGACGTGGCCGCCGACTGGATTGTCCTGGGCGCGGGCTATGCCGGCCTTGCCGCCGCACGGCGCCTGGCAGAGAACCGTCCCGACGAAAAGATCGTCCTGATCGATGCAGGCCAGGCGGGCGAGAACGCGTCGGGCCGGAATTCGGGCTTCGGCATCGACCTGCCCCACAATGTCGGCTCCTCGCTTGACGAGCTGGAGGGCAGCCACCGCTTCATGAAACTTGCGCGGATGTCGCTCGATCACCTCGAGGGCGTGGTCGAACGGCACGGCATCGACTGCGACTGGTCCCGCGCGGGCAAGTACCACGCGGCCGTCTCGCTCCGAGGGACCGAACAGGTCCTTGTACCTTTCCGCAAAGAGCTCGAGGCGCTGGGCGAACCCTTCCAATGGGTCGAGGGCGACGCGCTGCGGCAGACGCTCGGGTCGCCGCATTTCACCGCTGCGGTCTACACGCCCGGCTGTGTATTGATGAACCCCGCCGCGCTGACCCGGGGTCTGGCCGACACCTTGCCCGACAACGTCCGGCTACACGAGAATTCGCCGGTGATCGGGGCCGAATACGCAAACGGCGCTCGGCTCACCACGGCCAAGGGGTCGGTGCGCGCGCCCAAGATGATCCTGGCGGCCAACGGCTTTTCCGAGCAGTTCGGCTTTCACCAGCGCAAGTTCCTGCACCTCATTGCCCATGCCAGCCTGTCCCGTCCCCTGACCGAGGAGGAACGGCGGATCTACGGCGCCCCGCGCCCCTGGGGTCTCACCCCCGCCAACGCCTTTGCCGGGATCACCATGCGCTACACGTCCGACCACCGGATCCTGATCCGGCAAGGTCTGAACTACCGCCCCAGCCAGCGGATCAATCCCGGAGAGCAGGATGCCGTGAAGCGGCGACACAAGAGGCTCTTCGACCAGCGTTTTCCGGGGCTCGAGGCGGTCGAGATGGAACATACCTGGAGCGGCTTCGTCTGCCTGTCCCGCAATGCCTCGCCGGCATTCGGTCAGGTCGCACCGAATATCTGGTCGGCGGTCTGCCAGAACGCGGTCGGCGTCACGAAGGGCACCTTTGGCGGTATCCTTGCAGCTGACGTCGCAACCGGCCAAGACAATCCTCTGATAGCGGATATGGAAAGCCTCGGTTCGCCCAGCCCGTTACCGCCGCGCCCCTTTCTCGACCTCGGTGTGCGCACGCGGTTCAAATGGGAGTTGTGGCAGAACCGGCATGAAGCATGAAAGGCCGTAAGACAAAGCGCGTCGGGCAGATCTCAAGGCTTCGACCGTGCTGCAGAATGAGCGTAGAGCGTACCGATTGACAGTATAGTACAACTGTGTCCACATCCTCAAACCACACGCTGCAGGAGACAAAGCAGCGGAACATCCAGCAGGAGAAATCAATATGTTTGCAAGGAAAATCCTGTGCTTGACCGCCTCGGTCTTCATGCTTGCGGCCGCCCCGGCCCTGGCAGAGACCCAGCTCAAGCTGGCGACTGACTCAGGGGCCAAGGGCTCGCCTTCCGGCGACGCGCTCGACCGTTGGGCCGAGCTGATCGAAGAAGGCACGGACGGCGAAGTTCAGGTCGATGTCTTCTACCAGAACGAGCTGGGCAGCCAGGCCGAGGTCTTCGACCTCTTCGTGGCCGGTGATATCGACATGATGATCAACTGGCCGATCACGGCCTACGACGAACGCTTGGGCGTTCTCTTCACCCCCTACATGGTCACCAGCTGGGAAGAGGCGTTCGAAGCCTACAAGCCCGGCGGCTGGGTCAACGACATGCTGGTCGGCATCTACGACGATCTCGGCCTCAAGTTCTTCGGCCCCTGGCCCGAAGGGTTCAACGGCATCGCCTCGGCGAATAAGTACGCCATGAGCGAGGAAGAGGCATCCGATCTCAAGATCCGCGTGCCCGCCATGTTCCCGATGGCCGAGTCGGTGCAGGCACTGGGCTATCAGACCGCGACGATCGACTGGTCCGAGGTCTTCACCGCCATCCAGACCGGCGTGGTCGACGGCGACGGCGCCAACATCATCTACTGGGACTACGAGTATTTCCGGGATGTTCTGGACTATTACAACCAGACCAAGATGCAATTTGTCACCGGCGTGATCGCCATGAACAACGGCGCGTGGGAAGACCTGTCGGAAGAGCATCAGCAGGTCGTGCAGAACGCAGCGCTGACCGTGATGGAAGAAGCTTTCGATCAGGCGCAGGAGCGTGACCAGTACTACATCGAACAGGCCAAGGCCGCGGGTATGGAGTACATCGAACCCTCCGACGAGCAGCTTGCAGAGATGGCCAAGAAGGTGCGCGAGGCCGTTTGGCCGCTGATGGAAGAACGCATCGGCAGCGAGATCATGGACACGATCCGTGCAAATGCCGGCGAGCTCTGAACGCGCATCGGCCCTGGGCCGCATCGGCGGGGCCATCGCGATCGCGTTGAACGTGATCGGGGTGGTCTCCTCCGCTGCGGTGGTGGGGCTCATGTTCTTTCTCGTGGTGGCGCGCTATGTGCTGGGGCTCTCGGTCGTGGGCCTGCACGAGTTGATCATGCTGGCCGCGGTCGCCCTCTACATGGTGGGCGCGGTCATCGCCTCGCGGCGCCACGAACACCTGACCGTTGACTGGATCGCCGGCAGCCTCAGGAACCCGCGCGGTAAGGCGGCGCATGACCTGCTCATCGCGACGCTGACCATCGTGGTTACCTGCTTCTTCATGGTCTGGGCCTACCACATGTTCACCTGGGGCATGAAACGCCCGCAAAGCACGCCCGCCTTCCAGATCCCTCTCTGGATCCCGCAATTCGCCATAGGCGTCGCCGCGGTGGGCTGTTTCGCCTACGCTCTGCGCGACGCGATTGACGCCTGCCGGCGGCTCATGCGCCGCTGAAATCACGGACAATACCCAATGGACGCCCTCATTGCCCTGCCCTTGCTCATCCTGCTGATGGGCGTCGGCCTTCCCGTCGCATGGTCCTTCGCCGGCGTTCTCGCCTACCTCACCTGGGTTTATGACGTGAACCTCAATACCCTGATGCTACAGGGCTTTCGGTCGCTGAACTCTGTCGTTCTCGTGGCGCTGCCGCTCTTCATCCTGACGGGCTACCTGATGCAGTCGGGTGGCATCGCCCGCCGCATCATCGCCTTCGTCAGCCGCCTCGCGACGGGCCGAGGCGGCATGGGCACCGCTATGGTCCTCTCCTCCAGCATCTTCGGCGCCATTTCCGGTACCGCCACCGCGGCCATCGCTTCGATAGGCTCGATCATGACAGAGCCGCTGGTGCAGCGCGGCTACCCGCGCGGGCGCATCGCAGCGCTGCTCGGGATCTCGTCCCTCCTGGGCATCCTGATCCCACCCTCGATCACCATGATCCTCTTCGCGGTCGTCACCCGCCAATCCGTCGCCGCCTGTTTCGCAGCCACGATCGGCCCCGCGATCATCCTCATCATCGGCCTCATTCTCTACAACCGCTTCCTCGTCGGCCGCGCCTTCGACGAAATCGAACTCGAGGCGGAGGACACCCAAAGCTTCGGCCGCGTCACTCTGAATGCGCTGCCTGCCCTGTCGCTTCCGGTCATCATCCTGGGCGGTATCTATGGCGGCATCTTCACACCGACCGAGGCCGCTGCCGTGGCGGCTGTCGCGGCTCTCATCGTGGGCGGCCTCATCTACCGCGAATTCACCTGGGGCAGCCTCGGGCGCAGTGTCCTCGGCGCCGCCGAAACGACGGGCACGATCATCCTCATCCTGCTCTTTTCCTTCATGATCTCGCGCATCATGGCGTTCGAGCGTGTCCCTCAGGACCTGACTGAAGCGATCCAGTCGGTCGTGACCACCCCGGTGGGCGCGCTTCTGGTGGTGAACCTCGTGCTGATCGTCGCGGGCGCGCTGATGGACGACGTCTCGGTCACCGTGGTCATCGCACCGCTGTTCCTGCCGCTGATGGTCGCCAACAATATCGACCCGGTGCATTTCGCGGCGATCGTCGCCTGTTCGGTGGTGATCGGCGCCAACAGCCCGCCCGTCGCACCCACCCTTTTCTTGTCCTGCAAGATATGCCGTGTGCCCATCTTGCAAGCCGTGATGCCAGCGCTCGGACTGATGGGATTCGTGGCCTTCCCGGTACTTATGCTGACCACTTTCTGGCCAGACCTTTCGCTTACGATACCGCGCTTGTTCGGCCTGATGTGACGCTCCGGAGCCTTTGTCAGGCTTAGTGGGTTCGTTGCGTCAATGGCAGACGGCCGCTTTTGTCGTCAGCTTTGAGCGCTCGCCGGGGCCCGTCGATCGACGAATTAAAGGCGCCGAACATATGGGCGTTCTCGCGCGCCGAGGTTGACCTCCAGGAAGCTTGGCTGATGTCCGCTTTATGGTTGTCTGGACATTGGCGATAAAGGTCGCGAGCGAGCGCTTTCGAGGCAGTTCAGGCATAGGTCGGTCGTTCGCTGCAAACGTGTCGAATGGTGGCCATCGGCTCTGAGGGCAATTCCGGTCTTGAGTGGAATTGGTCTGCACAAGCATTCTGCCACTTGTATTTCTTAAAACGTTATAAGATAACATTGTTATGTTATATAGTATCAAGTCTCATGTTGCCCGGCGAAACCAACGGCAGAGCGGCCTGCGCTGAAGATTGAGCCCAACTGAAGGATGTTCGGAAGAGACAATCCCGGAACCGCCCTAAGCACACTGACGCGACTCGAGTTTTCCGGGGCGAGGCCCATGCCGCAGAGGGCGTTCCCGTTCCGGCCACAAAAACCCAATCCAAATCGGACTGCAGAGCCGGTCCCAAACAGGAGCCTACATGCCAACAGTTCCAGACTCCCGCCTCCCCGTCACCGTGCTTTCCGGCTTTCTCGGCGCCGGGAAGACGACGCTCCTGAATCGCGTCCTCAACAATCGCGAGGGCCGACGTGTTGCCGTGATCGTCAACGACATGTCCGAGGTGAACATCGACGCCGACCTCGTGCGCGAAGGCGGCGCCAACCTCAGCCACACCGACGAAACGCTCGTGGAAATGAGCAATGGCTGCATCTGCTGTACCCTGCGCGACGACCTTCTGGACGAGGTCCGCAGGCTCGCCGGCGAAGGACGCTTCGACTATCTGCTGATCGAATCGACCGGCATTTCCGAGCCGCTGCCCGTGGCCGCGACCTTCGACTTCCGCGACGAGGCGGGCGATTGCCTGTCGGACGTCTCGCGCCTCGACACCATGGTGACAGTGGTCGATGCGGTGAACCTGCTGAAGGACTATTCCAGCCACGATTTCCTCAGCGACCGTGGCGAGACCATGGGCGAGGCGGACGAGCGCACGCTGGTTCACCTGCTGACCGACCAGATCGAGTTTGCCGATGTCGTGGTGCTCAACAAAGTCTCAGATGCGGGGCCCGAGCGCACCGATGCGGCGCGTAAGATCATCCGCAGTCTCAACGCCGACGCCCGTATCATCGAAACCGATCATTCGGACGTCGCCGCGGACGCCATCCTCGACACCGGGCTTTTCGATATCGAGAAGGCGCATGAGCACCCGATGTGGGCCAAGGGGCTCTACGGCTTTGCCGATCACGTTCCCGAGACCGAGGAATACGGCGTTGCGTCCTTTGTCTATCGCGCGCGGCAGCCGTTTGAGCCCGAAAAGATCATGTCGGTGCTGAACGGCGACCTGCCAGGCGTCATTCGGGCCAAGGGACATTTCTGGATCGCCACCCGGCCCGACTGGGTGGCGGAATATTCGCTCGCCGGGGCGCTGTCATCGGTCACCCCGCTGGGCAAATGGTGGGCCACGGTGCCGAAGGAGCGGCATCCCGAACACGCTGGCGCGCAGGAATACCTGAAAGCGCACTGGCAAGAGCCGTGGGGCGACCGCCGGCAGGAGATCGTGTTCATCGGCGCAGGTATCGACTGGCCGGCGCTGAAGTCGCGGCTGGACGCGGCGCTGGTGCCCGAAAGCGTGGCACCTGGACCGGACCACCTGCCCGACCTGCCCGACCCGTTCCCCGCCTGGCGGAGGGCTGCGGCGTGACCCTGCATCCGATTGTTCCAAAAGGCGCCGGGTCGGGCGTACTGAGCGTCAATGGCGCCGAGGACATGGGCGCGATCCGGCTGCCGGGCGTGGGTGGCGTGATCTGCCAGCGCAGGCTTCCCGAAGCGGTGCTGCACTGGCTGGAAACGCTACCACCCGAGGTACTGCCTTCGACCCGGGTCATCGTGCGACCCGGCGAGATTGCCTCGGCCGTCATTCTGACCTGCGACGAGGCGAGAATGCCCGACGCACCGGAGCGCCGGATCCTCATCGACGACGTCGCGATGCTGGCCGCCACCTTTGGCGAGATGACACGTGCGCGGTGGCTGCGCCTGCGGTTGGACGTGGTGACAACGAATGCCTGCCGCCGGTTCCACATCGACAGGGTCACGGCCCGGCTCGTGTGCACCTATCGCGGCACCGGCACGCAATATGGTTTGGCGCGTGAAGATGTGCCGGCCACCATCCATACGGTGCCGACCGGATCGCCCTTCGTCATGCGCGGCACGCTCTGGCCGGCGCAACCCGATCCGCACCTGCTGCACCGATCTCCACCTATCGAGGGCACGGGCGAAACCCGCCTGATGCTGGCGCTGGACCCGGTCACCGATCCGGACGACGAGTCATGAGCCGCAACATCGCCACCAGCCTGCGCCACCGCCGGCGCAGCGACCCGATGCGCGATTTCGACGCTTTGCCGCCGCTGCTGCGCAACTGGATGAGACAGGCGGCGCTGGCGTGGTCGCCCGCTTCGTGCCGCCGCATCTGGCAAAAGGCGCGGGCCGAGGGCGAGATGCCCGACGCCATCCTGGCCCGGCTCGACCGGGCAGAACGGATCACGCTTGCCCGCGACAGGCTGACCTGTCGGGCCGGCAGCACAGGTACATGACAAGACGAGAAGGCCGTGGCGGGTATCATCGACCGCACCGGCACCCCGGTGGACCGGACCGTCATCGTCAGCCTGGAGGCCATCGAGGCGATCCACGTCGATTGGCAGTCCGGCGCGCAGAGCCCGGGACAAAGCACCCCGGTCGAGCAGATACATCAGATGGACCTCTCACCCTCCGCGGTGACGGCCGCGCTGGTCGGGGTCAAGTCGCGGCTCCAGATCTTCGGTCTGCAAGGTATCCTGCCGCATGACGAAAGCAGCATGGCCGCGCGCCAGCCGCCATCGACGGGCATCCGTACCGACTGGACCGGAAAGACCGTGCAACCGTGGGGCTTTATCGTGCCGCTTGACCACGAGGGTACCGGCGTCACCGCGTTCATCCTCGTGCCCTATGTCGGCGCCTGCGTTCACGTCCCCCCGCCCCCGGCGAACCAGCTGGTCTTCGTGACCACCCGCACGCTCTTCTAAAGCTCCGGCATGTTCGAGCCCGTGACGGTCACCGGCACGTTCGGCATGGCGTCGCGGTCCACCCAACTGGCCGAGATCGGCTATGCCCTTTCGGCGGACGATATCCAGAGCTTCAGGCGTTAAATGAGCCGGTGGGACAAACAAACGAATAGACTTGTTCCCAGAATTGCCCGATCGCCGAGGTACGTCGCATCACCCCTTACGAACAGCAGGACAAAACCGGAATTTCAACTCCACCCTGAGCAGGTACTCGCCCTGCACGACCTGAAGGGCTGTCTTCGCCCGTAATCACACGTCCGCAATTGATCCGGGCAAGGCCTACTCTGCGGAACGAAGCACCTTTTCCCCGCAACTGCACAAGGTCTGCCGCCGCGCGCAATCTGAAGCTGTCTAAGTGCGGTCAGCACCCGTTGAGCCGTGCTCGAAAGCAAAGGTCTTTCGACCTGTCGCTTGAAGCCTTCGCTCCAGTGTTCCGAATGAACGCCGCTTCAAACTCAAGTGTAGGTAGTCATGCGCTGACGTGTCGTGTCATTCTGGCTCGGCACGTTGTCCCTGAAGATGCGTGGATTCATGTCGAATTCTGCCGGAATCCTGAAGCCGGCTTTCGGACAAGGATGGTAGCGTGACGGAAACGACACCGGGCGAGAACTGGGCGGCGCTGTATGCTGCATGCCGGCGCCGCAACAAGAGGAATGTCATGGTCGATAGTCTTGATCACCGGGCGAACTGCGGCGACATACCAGGTTGTGCGGCAGGGTCGCCGAGCGCGGGCAGCGTCTGATGCCGTCTGTCCTGCTGAATGCCGCCTGCAACGGCACCCATGACGGCGAGGCTTACGCGGCCGACCTGCGCCGGGCACTTTTCGAGCTGTGGAGCAATGTCCTTGAACGGCGTGCGCCGCACGTGTCCGAATGGGCGCGGAACGACAGCGAGGGGGCGATCCCCACCGGTACCGCTGCCGTGCCTTATCTTCAGGCCCTGAATATCTGGTTCCAGCTTTTGCGTATCGTCGAGGAAAATGCGGCGATCCGCGACCGGCGCCAAACCGAAACGCAAACCGGGGCCGAAACCGTGCCTAGCAGTTTCGCGCAGGCCCTCGACCGCCAGGATCTGACCGCGGAACGCCTTGCAGAGATCTCGGCCAGCCTTTCCGTCGGACCGACCCTGACCGCGCATCCAACCGAGGCCAAGCGGGTGACGATCCTGGAAATCCACCGCAGGATCTATCGCAGCCTCGTGGCGCTGGAAGCGCAACGGTGGACCACCCGCGAACGCACAGGCATTCTTGGCGATATCGAAGGCGAGATCGACCTCCTGTGGATGACGGGTGAACTAAGGCTGGAACGTCCCGGCCTGAGCGACGAGATCGAATGGGGGCTACAGTTCTTCCGTGACGGGGTCTTCGACGCCGTGCCGCAGGTGTTCGAACAGTTCGAGCAGGCGGCAGCGAACCGCTTCGGGACCTTCGAAGTCGTTTCGCCTTGCATCCGCTTCCACTCGTGGATCGGCGGCGATCGTGACGGCAATCCGAACGTGACCACCGACAGCACGGCCCATGCTCTCAAGCGGGCGCGCGATGCGGCGATGGACATGTACCGAGAGCATCTGCGCATCGCAGCCGAGCGTCTGAGCATCAGCAATCGGATCGTCCCGCTGGGCTCGGAAATGCAGGCAGAGCTAGAGCGCCTCGCCTCGGTTTCACCCCACAGTGACCGCAACCCGAACGAGCTTTTTCGACAGGCGATTTCGGCGATCCTGCACCGGCTTGAAACATATCGCCATGTCAGCCATTTCATCACCGACTTGGAAATCATCGAGACCGCGCTTGCCTCGGTCGACGCCCGGCATCTGGCGCAGCGTTATATCCGCCCGGTGCGCTGGCGGGCGCAGGTTTTCGGGTTCAGCATCTATACGCTCGACATCCGACAGAACTCGACCGTAACAACAGAGACGATCGCGGAGATCTGGCGCCAGCGGGACGATGGCAATGTGCCGGCGTATGGCGATCCGGCGTGGTCGAAACGGCTTCGTTCGGAACTGTCTGATCCGCAGTTGCCTGCGCCTGACAGCAACGCGCTGTCCGATCAGGCAAACGAGTTGATCGACCTGCTGACCTTGATGTCGAAACGCCGCTACGGACCGGACCCGGCCGCGTTGGGCCCATTCATCCTGTCCATGACGCGCTCGTCCGACGACCTGTTGGGAGTCTTCCTGCTGGCCCGGTACGCGGGGTTCGGCGCCGAAACACTGGAAATCAAGGTCGTGCCGCTGTTCGAGACCATCGAGGATTTGCGCGCCGCCCCAGATATCCTTCTTGACCTGCTTAACGTTCCGCTGGCGAAGCGCAGCCTGACGCGGGACGGTTCGGCTATCGAAGTCATGCTGGGCTACTCGGACAGCAACAAGGATGGCGGCTTTGTCTGCTCGACCTGCGAGCTTGACCAGGCACAGCGCAGGATCACGCGCGTTTTGAAATCGAAAGGTCTGACCCCGGTCTTCTTTCACGGCCGCGGCGGCTCGGTCAGTCGTGGAGGCGCGCCGATGGATCGCGCCATTGCGGCGCAGCCGACCGACACCGTTTCGGGACGGATGCGGCTGACGGAACAGGGCGAGGTGGTGTCGGCCAACTACGCCAACCGCGGTACCGCCGCCGCGCACCTTGAGCTTTTGGCGTCCAGCGTTCTGAAGCATACGGCGGATGCGGACGACCCACCCCGCGCGCCGGAATTCAACGAGGCGCTGGAGGCACTGTCGGGCTTGTCCCAGACCGCCTATTCCACGCTTCTGCACATGCCCGGCTTCATCGACTATTTCCAGCAGGCCAGCCCGGTAGAGGAACTGGCCATGCTCAAGATCGGCTCGCGTCCCGCGCGCCGGTTCGGTGCCGCCTCGCTGGCTGACCTGAGGGCGATACCGTGGGTCTTCGCATGGTCGCAGAACCGCCACCTGATCACTGGCTGGTATGGGTTCGGCTCAGCCATCGAAGCATTCCGGAAGTTTCAAGGCACCCGTGGCGAAGACACGCTTCTGGCGATGTTCGAGCGTACCAAGCTCTTTCGCCTGATTGCCGACGAGGTCGAGAAGTCCTTGTTCCAAGCCGATTTGGACATTGCGAAGGAATACGCGTCGCTGGTCACGGATGACGGTATTCGGCGGCGCGTGACTGATGCGATCGCCAAGGAATACGCGCTGGCATGCAGCGGTATCGCTTTCCTGACCGGGAGTGAGAAGATCGCCGAAAGGTTTCCACGCATGCGCGCGCGTTTCGACAGGATTCGTCCCGGGCTGGACCGGGTCAATACCCTGCAGGTCGCCTTGCTACGCGAGGTGCGGTCCCGTGAAGAGCCAAACCGCGTTTCCATTCCGCTCCTGCAATCGATGAATTCGATTTCGTCGGGCCTTGGATGGACCGGATAACTCAGCACCGGGCAAAAGGCTGCAGATCATTGCGCCGCGAACCCTTGGCGGAAACAAGCTCGTGTCACGCATCTGCTGGTTTTCGAAACCGGACGTGCCTGCAAGTTCCAGCATCTTTCAATATCGCTTCGAGGCTGCCGTTTGCCGCAATATGGCCGTTTGGCTGCTTTGCGGCGAAAGGGTCGGTCAGGTCGGGCTGCTCACGCCCTCGAACACTTCCTGAAGAGACGAGGCATCCTGCGCCTCCTCGAAATTCTCTTCGTCCTCGAAACCACGTGCGTAATCCCAACTCGTCGTGATTTGGCGACAATGAAGATAGTAGAAGTGATGTTCGAAGTTTCGTTGTGCACCGGAAATTCCGTGGACGCGCCAGTACCTGCCGGCCAACGGCCCTTGCGGGTCCAGGCACCATTTGGGCTGCATCCGCGCGTCCGCGCCCCGTCGCTGAAGTATGTGGTCCGCATGTGTGACCTTTGCCGAGCCTTCCGGTTTGCGTGCATAACGCCAGCGTCCGCGAATGGACATGTAGCCGTCCGCCGTGGACTTGACCGCGGAAAAAACCGTCTCTTCATCGCGACCCAGCACCAGTTCGTCGATATCGACCGACAAAACAGCATTCGCCTCGGCCAGATATTTCCTGTGCGCGATATGCAGCATCGACAGGTGAAGAAACTTCGAGCCGATCTCGACCCGCGTCGTTGCGCGTGGCCCGAATGGGAAAGGGGCCGAGATCACTTCGGCGGCTTCGATCGCCTTTACCTTGGAGATTGTCTGTCTGATATCCTCGGGCGAATAGGCATCGCTTCCATTGTCAATCAGCACGACAGCGTTTGCCCCATGCCGTCGTGAATAGAAAGTCAGCCAGTCCTCGATCCACTGAAGGTCGTTGTTTTTGGATATTGCGACGAGCGCATTCTTTCCCCGGAATTTCTCGAGGTTGGAGCGATTGATTTCCACGACCTCTTCGAACTGCGGGGTCCGGGGTTGAAACAGGCGCAGATGCTTGGGGTCCGGATGCGGCGATGAAAAGGTCACCTCATTCGTGCGAGGCCCGAGCTTGACAATGTTCCGTTCCTGAACTTCGACGCCATCGACCTCGAGGATTGCGTTCTTGAAATAGTTCTTAAGATTCCTCAGATCCGGACCGATCATCCGAACCAGATTGTTCGACCCGTCATAGAAGACATCGTAAAACAAGGTTTGATTGTCGTAAGAGGCGACGAATGCTTCATCGTCCTGTTTCTCGACGGGGACCGCCCGCAGGAACTTGTGGCCTTCGGGAAGTACGATACTGCTGAGTGCGCCCATTGCGTTGTTTTCTCGTTGGTCGGTCATTGAGGTGCCAGGTTCTCGCTAGTTTATGCATGTCGGCAATTGCCTCAACCGAAAGAAGATTTTGGGGGCGAAAAGAACGACATCTGTTGTTCAACTATCGCAGGAGCGTGACGGGACGCTATTGCCCGGATGCCGATGATCGAACATGTCGACCCTCGGCGCACAGATTTTTCTTTGGACCGGCCCGGACAGGGGATATCAAATCGTCAGACAGGCAACAGCGTCTACCGCCGCGACGGTACGATGCTACCCTAAGTGACGGAAAGAGAAATCGAGCCAATGCCAAGTGACAAACCGATACAGATCGTAAAGGACCGGGCCAACGAACGCTCGGCGGATTTCATCGAGGCCAACATTGCCAACGCGCTTCTGTTCGGCAGGAAGTCGCATCTACTCGATTACGTGGCCACCTTGATCCAGGATGAGGGGCTGATGATCGAGTGCGGTGTCTTCACTGGCGGCTCGATCAACCATATGGCGGGCCTGCATCCCGAGCGAAAACTCTTCGGTTTCGACAGTTTCGAGGGCTTGTCCGAGAACTGGACAGGCAACCATCACAAGAGCGGGCATTTTGATCTCGGTGGGCAACTTCCGAAAGTCGAGCCCAATGTTGAACTCATCAAGGGCTGGATCGACGACACGTTCCAACCTTTCCTCAAGAAGAACCCGGGCGACATCGCCTATCTTCATGTCGATACCGACACTTATCAACCGGCGAAGACCATTCTGCAGCTGGCGAAACCGCGGCTGCGCGTCGGCTCCATCATCCTCTTCGACGAATTGTTCGGATATCCCGCGTGGGAGCATCATGAATACAAGGCGCTCACCGAAACGTTTCCCGAGGGCAAATATGAATTCGTCGCATTTTCACAAATGCAGGCTGCGCTGCGAATTACCAAAGCCCTGAAATAGGTCGGGTGCCGGTTCCACGGGCGCGCGATCGTGACGTATCGGAACCCGTCTCGGTCCGCAAGGGGACAAGCCGGGCATTCCGCGTGAGCCTCTCAGGGAGAAACCAGTAGCGCCGGCAAACGCTCGCCCTTCGCTTCGGCGGCAAGGAAGGCGCGAGAGGCATCGAGCGCCTCGCGGATGCAGACATCCATGTCGAGATAGCGGTAAGTTGCGAGCCGGCCGAGGAAGGTCACGCCTTGCGTTTCCTGCGCGGCCTTCACGTAGAGCGCGAGTTGTTCCTTTTCGTTCGTCAGGCGGATCGGGTAGTAGGGGATATCGTCCGGCCCTGCCTCGCGCGAGTACTCCCGGGTGATGATCGTGCTGTCGTGGCTTTCCCAAGGTGCGAAGTGCTTGTGCTCGGTGATGCGGGTATAGGGCACGTCCGGTTCGCCGTAATTCATTACCGGACAGCCCTGGAAATCGCCGCTGGTGCGCTCGTGACTGAAATCGAGCGTGCGATAGCCCAGATGCCCGTGGACGTGGTCGAAATAGGCGTCAAGCGGCCCTGACCAAAAGAGATGCACCCCGTCCGGCACCTCTGCGGGATCGAGCGATGTCGATATGCGCACGGTTATCGAAGGATGATCGAGCATGGCCTCGACCATTGGCGTGTAGCCGTCGCGCGGAAGCGCCTGATGGGCATGGGCAAAGTAGCTGCCCTCGTAGGAGAAGCGGACCGGCAGGCGCTTGAGGATCGACGCGGGAAGTTCGGTCGGGGACCGACCCCACTGTTTTTCGGTGTAGCCCTTGAAGAACGCCTCGTACAGGTCGCGGCCGATCATCGAGAGCGCCTGTTCCTCGAAGTTTTCGGGGTGCGGGATGTCTTCTGCGATGTCGGCAAGGAAATCCCTCGCCTCGGCCGGTCCCATGGCGCGGCCGTAGAACTGGTTGATCGTGGCAAGGCTGATGGGCAGCGGGAAGACACGCCCACCAACGGTCGTCCAGACCTTGTGGTCGTAGGGTACGAAGGTGGTGAAGCGGTTGACGTAGTCCCACACCTCGTCATCCCCGGTGTGAAAGATGTGCGGCCCGTAGCGGTGCAATATGATGCCGGTGTCCGGGTCGCGTTCGGTGTAGCAGTTGCCGGCTATGTGGTCTCGCGCCTCGAAGACCTGAACGTGATACCCGGCTTCCGCCAACTCGCGTGCCACGACCGCCGCGGACAGCCCCGCGCCTGCGATCCACACGTCCCTTCGGTTTCCTTCGCCGCCCGTTTTCTTTTGCATATCCATTACCTGTATGGGGTCGAATGCCCCGGTCCCTGACCGTCTGAGCAACGACCTCGAGACCCTTCATCTTCGATTTTTTGGCTCAGTTAGAGTGTCTGTAACATTCAATCATTCAGCCACCGATTTGGGAATCCCCAAACTCCGACGACCCTAGCTGAATTCATTCACCTTGGAGATTAGCCGTCCATACGTATCTTTCTTGGCCTCACCTGGACACAGCTTCAGGCTTCCATGGCTGTGCTCACTCGAGACCAACAAGGTCACAGCCGGGTTGCGCTTCGACAATTCCACGATCGAATGCATCGGGACGCGGTCATCTTCGGGGCCGTGTATCGCGAATACCGGCGTATCTACGGTGTCGGCAAGGCTTGGAAAGGCAAAGCCGCCCGAGTAGCAAATTGCTCCACCGACCTCGGGTACAGACAGCCCGAGATGTGGTGCGAGATAAAGCACGTTCAACGCCGTGATCGCTCCGGCCGATCCGCCCGCCAAGACAAGCTTACCGCTGAAATTGAACTCGTTTCTGTTGGCTTCCATCCAAACCAACAGTGCGCATGCGTCTTCCAATGCGGCCAATGCCTCGCTGCGCCGAAAGCGTGCCGGAAATCCTGAAATGGCCAGCGCTTCCAACTCATCCATTCTCGATCTGGTACTTTCCGACAAATCCGATCTCTTGG
This sequence comes from Roseovarius sp., assembly GCF_965277045.1. Lineage (GTDB taxonomy): Bacteria > Pseudomonadota > Alphaproteobacteria > Rhodobacterales > Rhodobacteraceae > Roseovarius. The sequence goes on from NZ_OZ255712.1 coordinate 2,828,050, forward strand.
CACCCAGCCTGTACTCTGGGAACGCCACGGAGATATTTGATTTGGTTAGCCACCGAGCGATAGCGCGATGGTCCCCATGCACAATACGCCCGGTACGGAAACCTCCGGCATGAAAACAAACGACCAAGGGGCTCGGTCCCGGTCCGTTGCCTTGGTAAACATGCACATTCAGAGATTTCGGCACTCCGCGCCTGATTGTATCCCGATAACCGCGGACGAAATCAGGTTGGTATCCGAAATCGGTATATTGAACTTCGTTCTTACTCACGGATTGCTCCAACCCGTGCACCATAGGCCTTCGGCTGAATTCTTGTCATAGGCCCTCTTGCCAGACCGGGTTACTTCGAAGGGAGCGTATCGAGTGTCTGACGGTGTTGGAAGTTCGGTTGCCAAGTGTCAACTCATATGCGGCAGACAAGGCCACATAACCCGGACTGGTGATCAGGTCGTAGGACTTGGACAGTGTCTCGTTCCACATACCGCCTCGGGAATAACATTCCAGGCCCGTGACCGCCTGGTGCGGTCATCCTCAAGCACCTCGGGGCCAGCAGTCAGATGTCGGCCATTCCAGCGACAGAAGTTCGGTATCGGAAGACCCGGCTCACACATGGTTGGCGGTCGTGCAGCGAACATCGCAGTCGATTCAACCTGTTCCCGCAGTAAGACCATGCGCGTTCAAGGCGGACACGGCGCATGCTTCATCATTGTCCGAGCTATCACCCGTGATACCGATTGCCCCGATCAGCGTCTCATCGCGGTAAATCAACACACCGCCGGGAACAGGCACGAGCTGGCCCCGGTTCAATGCGTTCATGGCGTCGATAAAGAACGGTTGTTCCTGTGCCCGCGTATACAGCGCCCGGGACCCCAGGCCCATTGCCACTGCGCCTTTCGCCTTGCCCTGCGCAATTTCGGGTCGCAGGTTGCTCGTGCCGTCCTCGCGCTGAAGTGCAACAAGATGCCCTCCGGCATCGATCACCGCAATCGTTAGGGGTTTCATGTCATGCGCATGCCGATACTCCAGGGCAGAAGCGATCAGTGCATTCGCAAGTTCAAGGTTCATGACGGCAGCTCCTCGAGGTCGGGCCGGCACGCATGTGCAAGCCGGCCCGACAATCAGCTTTAGTTGTAGAAGTAATCCACTAGGAACAGTGGGATAGCAGGGATGTACGTGCACATCAGGAGCACGGTAAGAAGGACCGCGACAAAGTAGATGTTGACCTTGCTCACTTCCCAGATGTTCGCCCGCGCCACCGCACATGCCGTGATCAGAACACTGGCCACGGGCGGCGTTTGTTGCCCGATGGCGAGGTTCAGCGTAACAACAAGCCCAAAGTGGATCGGGTTGATGTCAACGGCCTCGATCAACGGGATGACAATCGGCACGACAAGGATGATCGCCGCGGCCGAGTGCAGGAAAAACCCGATGATCAGGAAGAAGAAGTTCAGGATCAGCAGGATCAACCACTTGTTTTCCGTGAGACTCAATATCCCCGCTGCCAGTTCCTGAGGATACTGTGCGCGCGTCAGAAACCCGCCCATCACCACGGATGCCGCCACCAGCAGCATGACCACCGCCGTCTGCATGCCACCGTCGAGCATCGACTGCTGCAGATGTTTGAAATCCACCTGGCGATACCACAGGCTGATCGCTATGGCCGCCAGAACCGCAAGGCCCGCGGCCTCGGTCGCCGTGACGTAGCCGCCGAAGATGCCACCGAGGATGATGACCGGCAGCGCGAAGGTCGGCAGCGCTTCGACGAAGGTCTCCCATACGCGACGGCCCGAAAACGCCTCCTCGCGCGGCAGGTCATAACGGCGGGCGAAGTAATAGGCGACGCCCATCAGGCCCGCCGCACCCATCACCCCCGGAACCACGCCTGCCACGAACAATTGCTCGACCGAAACATTGGCCGAGGTCGCGTAAAGGATCATCGGGATCGACGGCGGGATGATGATCGCAAGCGACGCCGAGGACGACGTCACAGCCGCGGCGAGCGCGCCGGAATACCCACGCTTCTTCATCTGCGGGATCAGCACCGACCCCATCGCCGCCACGTCCGCGACGGCGGAGCCGGAGATCTCGGCAAAGAACAGCGACACGCCAATATTCACATGCGCCAGCCCGCCCCGGATGAAGCCAATCAGAGACGCCACGAAGTTGATCAGCCGGTCGGTGATACCGCCGGCGTTCATGATCGCGCCGGCAAGCACGAACATCGGGATCGCGATAAGCGAGAACTTGGTCGCGCCGCTATACATGTCCAGCGCGACATTCACGAGCGAGTTGGTGCCTTCGAGCGCCAGCAGCCCACCGATCGCGGACACGGCCAAAGCGATCGCGATCGGCACGTTCAGACAGATCATCGCGACCATCGCGATGAAGATACCGAGCATCAGCATCAGGCGTTCCCCGCTTTCTTCATTTCGGTTTCGACCTCTTCCTCGATCTCGGCATGTTCGAGCGACACGCCGGCGGCCGTCTTGCGCCAATACTCAGGAAGACTCAGCGCCTGGCATATCAGGAACAGGATCGCGCCGACCGGGATCACCGATTGGGTGAAACTGACAGGCACCCATGTGACCGAGACAAGCGACATGCCTCCGAGGATCGACATTACCGTAAATCCTGCCCAGGCCAGCAGGATGAAAAAGCCGGCGGTCGTGGCCTCGGCCAAGGCCACTGCCCACATGCGCGCGGGCATAGGGACCGCAAGCAGCACGGTATCAAAGCCGATATGGCGACGCCGCAAAGCGGCGAGCGCCGAGCCGTAATAGGTGATCCATGCCAACAGGATGGCGGCGATCTCGTCGTACCAGGCCAGGCTTGACCCCAGAAGACGGTAGATTACCGCGATGACGACGATGGCGGTCAGGATAACCATGAGAAAGACCACGAAGTACTCCAGGGCGACTTCGAAGAATTTACGCAGTGAGTTGAACATGATGGGTCCCTGCCGGGCGGCGTGCCCGGCGATAGTCTTGCGACGTTTGGTGCTCAGGTGCAGCAGTGTTTGCAGGGGGCCGCTGACGGCCCCCTGCGCAGTCGGGATCAGGAACCGGAAGCGAGGCTCTGAATTTTCTCGATCAGCTCCGCACCGCCGTCGACAGTCGTCGCAAACTCTTCATAAATCGGCGCCGAGGCATCGATGAAGGCCTGGTTGTCGGCCTCGTTGACCTCGACCCCGGCCTCGCGGATCACCTCGAGAAGTTCGGTCTCCAGCTTCGCCGCGTGCTCATAGACGAAGTCCTGCGTCTCGGCACCGCACGCTTCAAGCTCGGCACGTACGTCCTCAGGCAGCTTCTGCCACTGGTTTTCGGCCACGAGGACATAGCCCGGCGTGTAGACGTGCCCGGTGATCGAGAGGTACTCCTGCACCTCCTGGAACTTGGCCGATGCGATCTGCGCATAGGGGTTTTCCTGACCGTCGATCACCTTGGTCTGCAAGGCGGTGAAAACCTCCGAGAACGCCATCGGCGTCGGGTTCGCACCATAAAGCTGGAACATCTTCACACGCCATTCGCCGTTCGGCGTACGCAGCTTGACGCCCTCCAAGTCCTCGGGTTTGTTGATCGGACGCACATTGTTGGTGATGTGGCGGAACCCGTTCTCGAAGTAACCGATGATCCGGTATCCCTCACGCTGCGCCGCTGCCTGGAATACGTCGCCCAGTTCGGCCTGGATACGGCGCATGTGATCGCGATCCTTGACGATATAGGGCATCTCGAACACGCCGAATTCCGGCGCGACCGACGACATCACCGAGGACGGCAGAGAGAAATCCACCTGCCCCAGCTTCAGCTTTTGCAGCAGTTCGCGGTCCTTGCCCAGCTGGCTGGCACCGAAGGTCTGCACCTCGGCCTTGTCGCCCAGCTTGCCATTCGCGCACTCGGCAAAGGCGTCCGCGGAGGCCTCGAAGAGCGATCCGGGGTTGCCGACATGGCCGAAGCGCAGGGTCATGTCCGCAGCACTTGCCGCAAGCGGCATGGCAATCGCCGCCACACTGGCCAGGATGGTTGCTTTGAAAGTCATAGTTTCTCCTCCCTTATTGCTCCTCCCAGAGCGTTACTCCGCGGCAAACCGCGTATTATCTGACTTTTTCAGATGCTCCATCGCCGCTTGTGCGCCGCCGGACTGGTGCGGGACGCCGGCTTTTTCCAGCCCCATCTCGACACCGGACAGCGTGGCCATCAGCATCAAGTCGTTGAAATCACCCAGGTGCCCGATGCGGAACACCTTGTCGGCCACTTTCGACAGTCCGTTGCCGAGCGAGATGTCATAGTGCTTCAGTGTTGTCGCGCGGAACGCATCGGCCGAATGCCCTTGCGGGACCAGCACCGCGGTCAGAACCCCGGATTCCTGCCCCTGCCTGGCGCAAAGCACTTCCAACCCCCACGCCCGCACCGCGGCGCGCGTCGCGGCACCATGCCGTGCGTGGCGCTCAAAGACGTTGTCCAGACCTTCCTCATGCAGCATGTCGATCGCTTCGTTCAAACCATACAGCAGGTTCGTTCCGGGCGTGTAGGGAAAATACCCCGTGGCGTTCGGCCCGACCATGTCGTGCCAGTCCCAATAGCTGCGCGGCATGGTCACCGACTTGGCATGCTCCAGCGCGCGATCGCTCACGGCGTTGAAGCTCAGCCCGGGCGGCAGCATCAGCCCCTTCTGAGAGCCCGACACGCACACATCGACACCCCATTCATCGAAACGGAAGTCGACCGAGGCTAGGCCCGAGATCGAATCGACCATAAAGAGTGCGGGATGGCCCGCCGCGTCGATCGCCTTGCGCACCTCCTCGATCGGGGACACAGACCCCGTCGAGGTTTCGTTATGCACGACGCAGACCGCCTTGATCTCGTGGTCCTTGTCCTCGCGCAGACGCGCCTCGATCCGGTCGGGCTCGGCCCCGCCGCGCCAGTCACCTTCCAGAAACTCTGGCTCCAGCCCGATCTTGCGCGCCATCTTGCTCCACAGCGTCGCGAAGTGCCCGGTTTCGAACATCAACACCTTGTCGCCCGGCGACAGCGTATTCACCAGCGCCGCCTCCCACGCGCCGGTGCCCGAGGACGGGAAGATGAAAACGTTCTGCTCGGTCTTGAAGATGGTCTTCATGCCGTCCAGCGCCTTCTTGCCGACATCGGCAAAATCGGGGCCGCGATGGTCGATGGTCTGCTGCCCGATCGCTTTCAGTATTCGGTCTGGCACGGCACTCGGGCCGGGAATTTGCAGGAAATGTCTGCCAGCTTGGCGCATTGCAACTTGTCCTTCCAGGCGCGCCGTTGATCGGCACGATTTGATGTTGCCTCAGCGTAATTATGAATTCATAATTCAGTCAACTGAAAAGTTCCGGGTCCGGAATTACGCCCGAAACAGGAAGGGAAAACAGAACACGATGCGCAACAACAGTCGCCTTTCAAGCCGCTTGAGCCGTGCTGTCGAAGGCTCGGTGATGGCCGACTCCGCGGCGCGCGCCCGCTACGCGACCGACGCATCGATCTACCAGATGATTCCCGACGCGGTCGTGGTGCCTCGCACCGTGAAGGATATCGAGGCGGCCATGGAAATCGCCCGCGAAGAAGCCGTGCCGGTACTTCCGCGCGGCGGCGGCACCTCGCAATGCGGCCAGACGGTCAATCGCGCCGTGGTCTTGGACAATACCCGGCACCTGAACCGCATTCTGGACATCGACCCCCAGAATATGACCGCCCGGGTCGAGCCCGGCCTGGTTCTCGATGAACTGAACCGCGCGCTGAAGCCGCACGGCCTCTGGTTTCCCGTCGATCCCTCCACCGCTTCGCGCTGCACGCTCGGCGGCATGGCCGCCAACAATTCCTCGGGCGGCAAATCCTTGCGCTACGGAATCATGCGCGACAATGTCCGTTCGATCTCGGCCATTCTGCCTGACGGCACCCGGGCACGTTTCGATACCGACGCCCCCGAGCCCGGCAGCTACGCCGACCTGGTGGCCGACATGCGGGCCCTCGGGCGGCGCGAAGCAGACGAGATCGACGCCCGCTTTCCCAAGGTCCAGCGTCGTGTGGGCGGCTACAATATCGACGCGCTGACGCGCAATGACCTGAACATGGCGCATCTGCTCGTCGGCTCGGAAGGCACGCTGGCCTATTTCACTGAGCTCGAACTCGGCCTCGCCCGCCTGCCTGGCGAGAAAGTCACCGGGGTTTGCCACTTTCCTACCTTCTACGCGGCGATGGACGCGGCCCAGCATCTCGTCACACTCGACCCGCAGGCGGTCGAACTGATCGACGACACGATGATCGCGCTCGGCCGCGACATACCGCTCTTCCGCAACACGATCGAATCCTTCGTCCAGGGCGATCCGGCCGCGCTTCTGCTGGTCGAGTTCGCTGAAGGCAGCGCCGAGGCCAATGCCGCCAAGCTGGCCGAGCTGTCCCGGATGATGGGCGACCTCGGTTACGCATTCACCAACAACGCCAAGGCATGGGGCGGTGTCGTCCCTGTGACGGACAACAATTTGCAGAGCGCCATCGCCGAGTACCGCAAATCGGGCCTCAACGTGATGATGTCGATGAAAGAGGCCGGCAAGCCGATTTCCTTCGTAGAGGATTGCGCCGTGGCCCTGCCCGACCTTGCGGAATACACCCAGGGGCTGACCGATATCTTCACGCGCCACGGCACGAAGGGAACGTGGTATGCTCACGCGTCGGTCGGCTGCCTCCACGTGAGGCCCGTGCTCAACATGCGGCAGGACAAGGACGTCAGGACCATGCGGTCCATCGCCGAGGAAGCCTTCGACCTGGTCAAGACGTACAAGGGGTCGCATTCCGGCGAACACGGCGACGGGATCGTACGGTCGGAATTCCACAAAAAGATGTTCGGCCCGCGCATCGTCTCGGCCTTCGAGGAGGTCAAGGCGCGGTTCGATCCGGGCGGCCTTATGAACCCCGGCAAGATCGTGCACGCCCCCGCGATGGATGATCGTCGCGTCTTCCGCTACGGGCCGGATTATGCCGTGCCGGAGTTCGAAACCGCGCTCGACTGGTCCGCGTGGCCGGGGGCCGGGGGCGGCTTTCAGGGCGCGGTCGAGATGTGCAACAACAACGGCGCCTGCCGCAAGCTCAAGGGCGGTGTCATGTGCCCGTCCTTCCGCGCCACCAGGAACGAGCGTGACGCGACGCGCGGCCGCGCCAACACCTTGCGCTTCGCGATCAGCGGACAGATGCCCGGCGGTCTGACCTCGGATGCCATGGCGGACACGATGAAATACTGCGTGTCCTGCAAGGCATGCCGCCGCGAATGCCCTACCGGCGTCGACATGGCCCGCATGAAGATCGAAGTCCTGGCCGCCCGGCGCCGGACCTCCGGCCTCACGCTCGCGGACAAGCTGGTGGGCTACCTGCCTCGCTACGCGCCAACGGCGGCCAGGCTCGCGTGGCTCATGAACCTGCGCAACAAGATCGGCCCCGCGCGCAAACTGACCGAAAAGCTTACAGGCGTGTCGCACCGACGTGACCTTCCGGTCTGGTCCTCGAATCCCTTCCGCGATGACGAGGCGCAGGATGCCGATCCCGATATTCTGATGTTCGCGGATGTCTTCAACCGCTACTTCGAACCAGAGAACCTGCGCGCCGCGATCCGTGTCCTTCGCGCGGCAGGCAAGCGCGTCGCGGTGGCCCGCGATGATAGCGGCAGGTCGCTCGATTGCGGACGCACCCTGCTGGCAGTGGGATGCGTCGACGAGGCCCGTACCGAGGCGCAACGCGTCATCGACGCGACAAAGGCCGCCGTGGGCAACGGGATTCCTGTCGTCGGGCTCGAACCTTCGTCGATCCTGACTTTCCGCGACGAGTTCCTGGCACTTTGCCCCGGCCACGAGGCGCAGGCGCTGGCTTCGGTCACGCACACGTTCGAGGAGTATCTCGTCCAGCTCGCGGACCTTCCGCTGAAGCCGATTGACCGCCCGATCTACGTGCACGGCCATTGTCACCAGAAGTCCCACGATGCCGTCAATCCGATGCTCGACCTGCTCAATCGCATCCCCGACGCAGACGTAACCATGATAGAAAGCAGTTGTTGCGGCATGGCCGGCGCCTTCGGCTACGCGCCCGAGACCATTGACGTGTCACTCAAGATGGCCGGCCTCGATCTCTTTCCGGCGCTCGATGCGGCGCCAAGGGATGCGTTCATCGTGGCCGACGGTACCTCCTGCCGACATCAGATCGCCGACGGCACGCCACGGCGCGCGCAGCACGTGGCACACTTGCTGGATCAAGTAATTGAATATTAGGATGCTGTGATGAACCTGAATGAAAGCATCAAGCGACCGACCCTCCACCAGGAACTGGTCGAGCGATTGCGCAACCTGATCGTCGAAGATGCCCTCAAGCCGGGCGAGAAGGTTCCCGAAAAGGAATTGTGCGAAACCTTCGGCGTCTCGCGGACTCCGCTGCGCGAAGCGCTCAAGGTTCTTGGCTCCGAGGGCTTGGTCATCCTGCAGGCGAACCGGGGTGCGCGCGTCGCCGAGGTAACACGCGCAGAAATCGAAAGCACGTTTCCCGTGATCGCGGTGCTGGAACAGCTCACCGGTGAACTGGCCTGCCGCAACCTGAGCGATGCCGAGATCCAAGCTATCGAGAAACGGCACGCCGCCATGGTCAGGGCCTATCACGCCCGGGACCGCCAGACCTACTTCAAGGCCAACCAGGACATCCACAACGCCCTGCTGATAGGCGCGCGGAACGAAATCCTGGAAATGCATCACCGCATGCTCGGAATGCGAGTTCGCCGGGCGCGGTTCATGGTCAACCTGTCCGAAGAACGCTGGGCCCAGGCGATCGAGGAACATGAAGACATAATGGAGAAACTCCGCGCCCGAGATGCGCAGGGGCTCGGTCAGGTCATGAAGACTCACATGATGAACAAGTTCGCGGCGCACCTGAAGGCGATGGGCTCCGGTGGCCTCGAGTCCGACAGTGCCTGAAACGCGTACACCACAATGACGGAACCAATTCCCGAACAAGACGCGCGGCGTGCACGCCGACGACGGCTCGCAGCCCGCCCGTGCAGAGCGTAACTCCCAACGCACCGCACCTTTTTCATGTTCCGATCAGCAATGCCCCGTTTTCCTGTGGAGACCTTCTTGAAATGACAGACGAACTCAACTCGCAGCTTCGCGACAAGACCCTCTGGATCGCGTTCAATCGCCCCGAGGCGCGCAATGCCCTGACATTCGCCATGTACGAAGAACTGGCCGACATCTGCGCCAACGTTCCAACGGACGGGTCCGTGCGCGCGGTGGTCATCCACGGCGCGGGCGGCAAGGCCTTCGCGGCGGGCACCGATATGACGCAGTTCCGCGGCTTCAAGACGGCGCAGGACGCGCAAGACTACGAGAACGAAATCACCCGCATCCTGACCGCCGTCGATACGTGTCCGGTCCCCACCGTGGCCGCCATCCACGGCGCCTGTACCGGCGGTGGCGCCTCGATCGCCGCGGCCTGCGACATCAGGATCGCCAGCGCGCAGCTGAAGTTCGGCTTTCCCATCGCCCGGACGCTGGGCAATTGCCTCAATGCCGGCAACCTGGCCCGGTTGAGCGAACTTATCGGCGCGGGGCGCGTCCGGGAGATGATCTTCACCGCGCGCCTGATGACCGCCGACGAGGCGCTGGCCACCGGCCTCGTCTCCGAGGTCCTGAGCGATGAAGACGCCCTGCTTCTGCGTGCCGAGGCTCTGGCGGAGCATCTTGCGGACATGGCGCCCCTGACCCTGCGGGCCACGAAAGAGGCGATGCGCCGCAACCGCGAAGCGCTCGCTGTGGAAGACAACGATCTCATCGCCATGTGCTACATGAGCAAGGATTTCAAACATGGCCTCGAAGCCTTCCTGAACAAGACCAAACCCGAATGGAGTGGAGAATGAGCAGCCAAGGTCCCCTTGCCGGCATGAAGGTCATCGAACTTGCGCATATCATGGCCGGGCCGGCCTGCGGCATGATGCTGGCCGATATGGGCGCAGACGTGATCAAGGTGGAAAAGCCCGACGGCGATGACAGCCGCCGATTCCTGCCTCCCGAAATCAACGGCGAAAGCGCCGCTTACCTGATGATGAACCGCAACAAGCGCGGCATCGCTTTGAATCTCAAGGATCCCGATGCCATCGCGGCTCTGGGCAAACTGCTCGAAGATGCCGACGTGGTGATCGAAAACTACCGTCACGACACGATGGAGCGCCTCGGGCTTGGCTACGAGACACTTCGAAAAAGAAACCCCAAGCTGGTCTATTGCGCCATCTCCGGATTCGGCCGCACCGGCCCCTATGCAGAGCGCGGTGGCTTCGACCTGATTGCACAGGGCATGTCGGGCCTGATGTCGATCACGGGCGAGGGGCCGGGCCGTCCGCCGGTCAAGCCGGGCGCGCCGATTTCCGATATCACTGCGGGGTTTCTTGCGGCTCTGGGGTGCGTTTCGGCCTATTCGCATGCGCAGAAGACAGGCCAGGGACAGATGGTTGACACCTCGCTCTTCGAGGCCGGCATCTCCCTTACATACTGGCAATCCGCAATCGCCTTCGCGACGGGCGAGTCGCCGGGCGCCCTCGGGTCGGCGCATCCGCTCAACGCGCCCTACCAGTCGTTTCGCACGCGCGACGGCTGGATCAATATCGGCGCCGCAAACCAACGCAACTGGATGCGCCTGCTCGAGATCATTGACGCACCCGAACTCGGCAGCGATCCCCGCTTCGAAACCAACCTCGCCCGCATGCAACATCTGCAAGAGCTCGTTCCGATCCTCGAAAGCCACTTCATGCAACACGACACGCAAGACTGGCTGGACCGGATGGAGGCCGCGGGCCTGCCCGCAGGCCCCGTGATGACCATCTCCGAGATGCACAACGACCCGCAGGCGCTGGCACGGGACATGATCGTGGAAACCGATCATCCAAGGGCCGGCACGGTCAAGGCCATCGGACTGCCGATCAAGTTCAGCGACACTCCGGGCGCCGTCACCACCCCGGCGCCCACGCTCGGTCAACATGGCGTGGAAATTCTGACCGAACATGGATATTCGCAGGACCAGATCCGTTCGCTCGAAGAAAAAGGAGCGCTCATCGCATCTTAGTCGATTGGCTGCCGTTGCTTTGGATAGGCGAAGCCGAGCGCGGTCATCGCAAGACGCGACACTTTCGGCACCCGCCGATCGAACCGCCTCGACCTTTCCTTCGGGACCATTGGCCGCCAAGGTGTGAACGATCCTGGCGCCTCAACGCGTCGAGTTATCCGCTGGTCTTGGGGAAGCCGACTGGTGTAGACACGCCGCAAGGGCTGCCCCGTCAGCGTAACGGGGCATAGCGAGCCAGCACATTCACTCAAGACGAGGGCACCATGAAAGATTGGAGCGCAGCGGCAAACGCTCTTTATGATGGCGCAAGTCAGAAGATGTTCATCGGCGGGACCTGGTGCGAAGCCCGTTCCGGAGAGGTCATCGAGGCGCGCAACCCCGCGGACGGAAGCCTTCTGGCAACGGTCCCCAAGGGCGACGCCGCCGATATCGACATCGCGGTCAAGGCCGCGCGGGCGGCGTTCGAGGGGCCTTGGTCGAAATGGACCCCGTTCGAACGTCAGGCCCTGCTTTTGCGCATAGCCGATCGGTTCGAGGCCGAGTGGGAAAACCTGTGCCTGTCGGACACGCTCGACATGGGTATGCCGATCCAGCGCACGCTCGCCAACAGCCGCCGCGTGCTGGGGATGTTGCGATTCTACGCCGGTCAGGCCGTGGCGATCCATGGCGCCACAATCCCCAACTCGTTCCCGGGCGAGATCTATTCCCAGACCGTCCGCGAACCCATCGGCGTGGTCGGCGCCATCATTCCCTGGAATGCGCCGATTGCCGGCTCGATCTGGAAAATTGCGCCGGCCATCGCCACCGGCTGCACTGTCGTTCTGAAACCGTCCGAAGAGGCCTCGCTGACCGTCCTGATGATCGCCCGGATCATGCAGGAGGCCGGCCTGCCCGATGGGGTCCTGAACATCGTGACGGGCCTCGGGTCCGAAGCCGGGGCGGCGCTGGCCGAACACGACGGCGTCGACAAGATCGTCTTCACCGGCTCGACCGCCACTGGCCAGGCCATCGCCCGCGCCGCCACCGGCAACCTCAAGCGCGTGTCGCTGGAACTGGGTGGCAAGTCACCCGTCATCGTTTGCCGTGACGCCGATATCGAAAAAGTGGTGCCGGTCGCGGCCATGGCCGTCTTCGCCAATTCCGGACAGATCTGCATCGCGGGATCGCGCCTGTTCGTGGCGCGCGAAATCCACGACGAATTCGTGCGCCGCGTGGCCGAGTATGCCGCCGGTCTGCGGATCGGTCATGGCATTCGAAAAGACACCGATATCGGCCCGATCATCTCGGCCCGGCAAGCCCAACGCATCGCGGGCTACCTCGACGCAGGCCCGCGCGAAGGCGCGAAGGTGGTCACCGGCGGCGCAAGAGCCGAAGGCGCGGACCTTGCAGGCGGGCACTTTTTCCAACCAACGGTGCTTGGCGGCGTGACCGACACGATGAGTGTCGCACGTGAAGAAATCTTCGGCCCCGTCATCTCGGCCCTGCCCTTCGATGACCTGGAAGAGGTCGTGGCCCGCGCCAACGCCACGCCCTACGGCCTTGCGGCTGGCGTGTTCTCGACACATTTGGGCACCGCACATAAGCTGGCCAACCGGCTGAAGGCCGGCTCCGTCTGGATCAACATGTACCACGCCATCGACCCCGCCGTTCCATTCGGCGGCATGAAGATGTCGGGATACGGGCGCGAGGGCGGGACCGAACACATGGAAGAGTACCTGGACACCAAGGCGATCTGGATCAACGCGGACTAGACCTGCGCCCGCCACGCAATTAACGAAGACGAACGGAAAGACCTCAAAATGAATGTCGGCATCATCGGCGTCGGGCTCATGGGCCACGGCATCGCCCGCAACATCCTGTCGCGCGGCGGCTTCAACCTGCATTTTCTCGATCACCCCGGCAACCAGCCCACCGACGACCTGTTGGCGCAGGGCGGCAGGGCGTGCGCCACCATCGCAGAGATCGCAGAAGCGTCCGATGTGGTCATCCTCTGCGTCACGGGCTCACCCCAGGTCGAGGCCATCGTCGGCGCGCCGGACGGCCTTGCCGCGTCGCTGCGCCCGGGGACGATTGTGGTGGATTGCTCGACCGCGCTGCCCGACTCGACGCTGCGCATGGCCGAGATCGTTCAGAACGCCGGCGGCGACTATCTGGACGCGCCGATGACACGCACCGCGAAACATGCCCATGAGGGCACGCTGAACCTGCTGGTCGGCGGTGCTGCCGAGGCCCTGGAAACCGTGCGCCCTGTGCTGGCCTCTTTCACGGAGAATGTAGATCACGTCGGCCCGCTTGGGCACGGACATCGACTCAAGCTTCTGCACAACTACGTTTCGGTCGGTTTCATGACATTGCTGGCCGAGGCCGCAGCCCAGGCCGCCGATACCGGCATAGATCCCCAGGTGTTCGTCGACGTACTGGCGGGCGGCGGTGGCGCGAGCGCGGCCCTCGACCGGCTGGCGCCCTTCATCGTCTCGCAGGATCGCGATGCCCTGCCCTTTTACGTGTCAAACGCGCTGAAGGATATCGACTACTACCGCAGCATGTCCCACGCGGCGGGAGCGCAGACGTCTGTTGCCGACGGCGTCTCAGCCGCCCTTGCCGCGACGGTCGCCGCCGGCCCCGACGACGCGTATGTGCCGGAACTGGTCCACCTGTTCAGGCAGCGGAAAGACGGGTGACGCCCAGGCATCGGGACGCTCCGACTCGGGGTTGTCAGCCAAAAAATACCTGTGTAGAAAAAGCCAAACGTTAAACGGGAGGAAAACCATGACGTTCATTACCCGCGGGCTGGTCTCGACCGGCATCTTCCTTGCGATGGGCCTTCCGGCCCTTGCGCAGACCGAGGTCAAGATCGGCTACGCCCTCGCCCCCGACAGCCATTACGGCGTCGCGGCGCAGAAGTTCGAAGAGGTCGTCACGGCCGAGACGGGCGACGCGTTCGAGTTCAAGCATTTCCCCTCGTCCGGCCTGGGCGGCGAGCGCGAAGTGATCGAAGGGCTGCAACTGGGCACCATCGAGGCCACCATCGTGTCCTCCGGCACGCTGGCCAACTTCGTGCCCGACACGGGCGTTTTCGACATCCCCTTCCTGTTCCGGGATCTGGACCACGCCCGCGCCGTTCTGGATGGTGAGATCGGCCAGGAAATCCTCGCCGAGTTCGACAATGTCGGCCTGCATGGGCTGGCCTGGGGCGAACAGGGCTTCCGCCACATCACCAACAACCGCAACGCCATCGAGACACCCGCCGATGTCGAAAGCCTGAAGATCCGCACGATGGAAAACCCGGTGCACCTTGCGGCATTCAACGCCATGGGCGCGGCCCCCACACCGATGGCCTGGCCCGAGGTGATCTCGTCCCTGCAACAGGGCGTGATCGACGGACAGGAGAACCCGCTTTCGGTGATCGTCTCGGTCAAGCTGGACGAGGTTCAGGAATACCTGACTCTGTCGGGCCACGTCTATTCGCCCGCCATGCTGCTTGTGTCCAAACCCTTCTGGGATGGCCTTGACGACACGCAGAAAGCCGCCTTCGAGAAGGCCGCGGCAGAGGCCGTGACGGCCATGCGCGGCTATGTCGACAACGTCGAGACCACGGGCGTCGAGACCCTGAAAGAGCGCGGCATGAAGGTGAACGAACTGTCGGCCGAACAGAAGGCCGCCTTCCAGGAGTCCATCGCGTCAGCCTATGAAGGTTACTACGAAACCTATGGCAAGGATCTTGTCGACTCGATCGTCAACTTCGAGTGATGACAGCCCACCGGCGCCCTCCCGGCGCCGGTGAACCGACCGGGGGCGCCACGTGAAACGGCTCGAACATATTTTCGTCGTGCTGAATGGCTGGGCGCTTATCCTGATGCTGTCGGCAATGGCCCTGATCGTGGGGGCGAATATTTTCCTGCGGTACTTCACCGCGCAGTCCCTGCCCTGGGCGGACGAGGCCGCGCGGTACCTGATGATCTGGCTGACCTTCACCGGCGCGGGCCTTATCCTGCGGATCGGCGGACACGTCGCAATCACGAACCTGCAGGACAAACTTCCCGCGATCGGGCAAAAACTTCTTCGCGCCTTGATCGTTCTCATCCTGCTGACCTTCTTCGCCTACATGGTGCATGTCGGTTGGCAATACGCCCAGCGGATGCAGTTTCAGGTCACGCCGGCCCTGCGCCTGCCATTTCTCTATGTCTACGCGGCGATGCCGGTGGGGTTCGCGTTGCTGATCGTCCATCTGTTGCTGATCGCGCGTCCCTTCATCAACGCCGGAGACTACAAGAGCCTCGACGCACGCGGCGTTGACGATGAAACCGTCACCGGCGGCGCCAATGGCTGAGATCCTCTTTCCGGCGCTTTTCCTGCTGTTGATCCTAGGGCTGCCCGTGGCCTTCGCCATGGCGATCTCGGTCTTCGCGGCGATCATGCTGGCCTCCAGCTATCAGCCGCTGGTCGTCGTCAAGGAAATGTTCTCGGGTCTCGACAGCTTTCCGCTTCTGGCCGTGCCGTTCTTCATCCTTGCGTCCGAGATCATGACAGGCGGTGCCGTGACCCTCGCCATCCTGCGTTTGGCGCAATCGCTGGTCGGGCATCTGCGCGGCGGACTGGGGCACGCCAACGTCGTCAGTTCCGCCATGTTCGCGGGCATTTCGGGAAGCGCGCTTGCCGATGCCGCCGGTCCGGGCACGATGATGATCCGCATGATGGAAAAAGGCGGGTACGACCGACCCTATGCCAGTGCGCTCACCATCGCCAGCGCCGTGGTCGGCCCGATCATTCCGCCTTCGATCACCATGATCATCTATGCCATGCAGGACCAGAACGTCTCGGTCGGCTCGCTTTTCATGGCCGGGATCCTGCCGGGTCTCGTGATCACCCTGATGGTCCTTCTGGCCAATGCCCGTGTCAGTAAGCGGCGCAACTATGCCTCGGGCGAACCGATGCCCTCATTCGCGGAAATAGCGCGCATCGCGCTTTTCGCCCTGCCCGCCCTGATCCTGATTGCCCTGATCGTGGGCGGTATCCGCTTTGGCATCTTCACCCCGACCGAGGCGTCGGTCATCGCCGTTTTCTACGCCCTCTTCGTCGGCATGTTCGTCTATCGCTCACTGCGCCTGCGTGATCTGCCCGGCATCGTGCTGCGTGCGGCCCTGACCTCGGGCGCAGTGTTGCTGATCCTCGGCGCCGCGCGCGCCTTTGCCTGGGTTCTGATCATCGAGTCGATTCCGCAGTTCCTGGCCGAAACGATCATCTCGTGGGATCTGGCGCCCATCGTTTTCCTGCTCGCCGTCAACCTGCTGCTGCTGGTCTTCGGCCTTTTCATGGACCCGTTGCCGGGCGTGATGATCCTGGTGCCGATCCTCGCCCCGATCAGCTTTGCGCTGGGCATCGACCCCAATCACTTTGCGATCATCGTGATCGTGAACCTCACGCTCGGGCTGACGACGCCACCTGTCGGTAGTCTGATCTTCGTCGTGTCCTCGACGGTCGGCCTGCGGCCCTCGACCCTGATCCGGGAAATGCCACCCTTCTTCTTGGCTCTCGCGACGGCCCTTGTCCTCATCACGTTCATTCCGATCCTGTCGACCTGGCTTCCGGCCATCAGCGGCTTCTGACGCAGCGTCAGGCACCTCCGCCACGGCCCGCACGACTGCGCGCAGGAACTTCCGCTCAGGTGAGGCGTTGCGCCCTAAAGGAGTTCCCGCATGTCCAGCTTCCGCGCGCGCGCGATCACCAAACCCATCTTCAAGTGGGCCAAGGGCGTTCTGCCCGGCTTGTCAAAGACTGAAAGCGAGGCGCTGAACGCTGGCGAAGTGTGGTGGGAGGCGGAACTTTTCTCGGGAAACCCCGACTGGTCGAAGCTGCGCAACGTCAAATCGCCGAAGCTGTCCGAGGAAGAACAGGCGTTTTTCGATGGTCCCGTGCAGGACCTGTGCGCGATGATCGACGACTGGAAGATCAACCACGAAACCGGCGACCTTACCCCCGAGGTCTGGCAGTTTTTGCGCGAGAACAAGTTTTTCGGCATGATCATCCCGAAAAAGCATGGCGGACTAGAATTTTCCGCTTTCGCCCATTCCGAAATCGTCCGCTACATCTCGACACGTTCGGTCGCCGCCGCTGTGACCGTCATGGTGCCCAACTCGCTTGGCCCGGGCGAGCTGTTGCATCAGTTCGGCACCGACGAACAAAAGGACTACTGGCTGCCGCGCCTCGCGGACGGGCGCGAATTGCCGGCCTTCGGTCTTACCAGCGCCGAGGCCGGGTCCGACGCAGGTGCCATGATCGACGATGGTGTCGTGTGCAAGGGCCAATGGAAAGGCGAGGAGGTGCTGGGCATCCGCCTCAACTGGGCCAAGCGCTACATCACCCTGTCGCCTGTCTGCACCGTCCTGGGTCTGGCGTTCAAGCTGCGCGACCCCGATGGCCTCTTGGGCGACAACCCCGATATCGGTATCACTTGCGCGCTTGTCCCAACAGACCTCGAGGGTGTCGAAACCGGCCGTCGCCACATCCCGTCGTCCACGATGTTCATGAACGGACCGACCACCGGCAAAAATGTGTTCATCCCGCTCGACAACATCATCGGCGGTCAGGAGTATGCCGGCGAAGGTTGGATGATGCTGATGAGCGCACTGGCTGCCGGGCGTGGCATCTCGCTGCCGTCCATGGGTTGCGCCGCCATAGCCCTGTCGGCGCACACAACCGGCGCCTATGCCCGCATCCGCCAGCAGTTCAACCTGCCAATCGGCAAGTTCGGCGGCGTGCAGGCCCGTCTGGGCCGGCTTGCGGCGGACGCCTACGCGATGGATGCCGCGCGGCATCTGACCTGCGCCGGGCTCGACGAGGGCCGCGCGCTGTCGGTGATCTCGGCGATCATGAAAGCCCACGCGACCTTCCGAATGCGCGAGGCGCTGAACGATGCGATGGATGTCCATTCCGGCAAGGCGGTGATCGACGGACCGTCGAATTACCTTTTGCCGCTCTACCGTGCCGTGCCGATCGGCATCACGGTCGAAGGCGCCAACATCGTCACCCGCAGCCTGATCATCTTTGGCCAGGGCTCGATCCGGGCGCATCCGCACATGCTTGACAATATGATGGCGCTCGAGGAAGACGACCCCGACAAGGCGCTGGAGATGTTCGACAAATCGCTTTGGGCGCATGTTGGCCACAGCACGCGCACACTCTTCCGCAGCTGGGGCCGCGCCCTGACCGGCGGGCGCTTTGCGCCTGCACCGGCCGCAGGCGACGCCACGGACATCTACAAGCAACTGTCGCGCTGGTCTGCCGCCTATGCGCTGACCGCCGACATGCTGTTCCTGTCGTTGGGCGGCGCACTCAAGCGCAAGGAAATGATCTCGGGCCGCATGGGCGATATCCTGTCCGAGATGTACATCCTCTCGGCCGCCCTCAAACGCTGGGAGGACGAAGGCCGCCAGAAAGCCGATCTGCCCGTGCTGCGCTATGTCGCCGCCGACGCCTTTCACAACATCCAGACAGCACTGGACGAGGTCATCGCGAACCTGCCGGCCCGGTGGGCCGCTGCCCTTCTGCGGTTCTTCACCCTGCCCGGCATCGCACAGCGCAAACCTGACGACAGGCTGGTCGCGCAATGTAGCGACCTGCTCTACGATCCGTCCGAGGCACGCGATCGCATCGTCGGCCGCATCGCCGATGGCTGCAATCGCGACGGCGTGCAGGTTCTCAATGAATGCTACGCCAAGGTCACGGAAATGGCGCCCGTCATGAAACGCCTGCGCGACGCGAAAAAGACGCCCGAGGAGGCTTTGGAAGCCGGAATTCTCAGCGATGCCGAAATGGCGGACATCAAGGAGATGACCCGGTTGGTGGACGAGGTGGTGGCCGTCGATGACTACGCAGCCGAAGATTTCGCCGCGCTCTTTCCCGCACCGCACTCAAGCGACAGCAGCCACCGCGAGGCCGCGGAATGACAAAGACTGACGGAAGAAATCGTGTCTTTCTGGTCGACGGTGCACGCACGCCTTTCCTCAAGGCCCAGGCCGGCCCCGGGCCGTTCACCCCGGTCGACCTCGCCGTGCAATGCGGCCGGCCGCTGCTGGCCCGGCAGCCGTTTGACCGGGCGGCGTTGGACCTCGTGATACTGGGTTGCGTCAACGTGATCGCGGACGAGATGAATCCGGCCCGCGTTGCCGGCCTCCGGCTTGGCCTGCCTGAAACGACCGTTGCCTTTACGATGCAGATCAACTGCGGCTCCGGGATGCAGAGCATCGACACGGCCTATCGCTACATACGTGAGGGCAGTCACCAGATGATCCTCGCCGGCGGCGCCGAGGCACTCAGCCACGCGCCCCTGACCTTGCGCCAGTCTGCCGTGGACTGGTTCGGACGGATGAGCACCGCCAAGGGCCCGCTGGACCAGGCCAAGAACCTGGCCGGACTGAAGCCCGAATTCTTCAAGCCCGTCGTCGGGCTGGAGCGCGGCCTGACCGATCCGATCACGACGCTCAGCATGGGCCAGACCGCCGAGGTTCTGGCGCATCACTTCAATATCGACCGGGAAACCGCCGACGCCTACGCAATGCAAAGCCATCATCGCCTTGCCGCCGCTCACAAGGAAGGCCGGCTGGACGGCGAACTGATGCCCGCCTTCGCGCGCGACGGAACTGTCTACGACCACGACAATGGCGTCCGACCCGACAGCGACATGGAAGGGTTGGCCAAGCCAAAACCCGTCTTCGAGCCACCTTACGGGAAAGTGACGGCCGGCAATTCCAGTCAGATCACCGACGGAGCAAGCTGGTGCATCCTCGCGTCCGAAAAAGCGGTAGACGCCCACGGTCTGGAACCGCTGGCCGAGATTACCGACAGCGAATGGGCCGGGCTCGATCCGTCGATCATGGGGCTGGGGCCGGTCATGTCCTCCACGCCCATCGTAAAGCGTCACGGGTTCGGCATCGCGGATATCGACCTGTGGGAATTGAACGAGGCCTTCGCGGCGCAGGTCCTGTCCTGCCTTGCCGCCTGGAATGACGATGACTTCTGCCGCAACGTTCTGGGCCTCGACGGCGCGTTCGGACGCATCGACCGCGACCAGCTCAATGTCGATGGCGGGGCGATTTCGTTGGGCCACCCGGTCGGCACCAGTGGCAACCGCATCGTCCTGCATCTTGCCAACGCGATGAAAACCCGCGGTGCGAAACGCGGCATCGCAACGGAATGCATCGGCGGCGGCCTTGGCGGCGCGATGCTGCTGGAGGCTGTGCAATGACCGGACCTGTCCTGAAATTCCTGGGCGAGACGAAGCTGGAACTGGGCCCGGTCGGAGAGGCTCAAGGCAACTGGCGCACCGGCCGGGATGCCAGCAACATCCTCTGGCTTGTCCTTGACAAGACCGGCAGCAGCGTCAACACCGTCTCCGAAGACGTGATCCGGGAGCTTGACGATCACATTGCCGCCGCCGAGGCCGACAAGCCCGCCGCGCTCGTGATACGTTCGGCGAAACCGGCAGGCTTCGCCGCCGGTGCCGATATCTCGGGCTTCGAATCCATGACCGACCAGGGCGCCGCCGCCCTGCTGAAACAGGCGCATGACGTTCTGGACCGGATCGAGGCGCTCCCCTGCCCCACGATCTGCGTGGTCCACGGCGCGGCGCTGGGGGCCGGTTTCGAACTGGCGCTGGCCTGCGATTACCGCATCGCCACGCCCGGTGCCTCCTTCGGCTTCCCCGAAGTTCAGCTTGGGTTGCATCCCGGTCTTGGCGGCACGTTCCGCCTGCCCGCGCTGATCGACCCAACGGACGCCATGACCATGATGTTGACCGGCAAGACCGCGCATACCAAGCGCGCCAAGTCGCAGGGCATCGCCGACGCCATCGTCGAGGAACGCCACGTCGCCGCTGCCGTGAGCGCGGCAAGGAATGGCAAGATCGAGCGCCAATCGCCCGGTCTTAAGTCCCGCGCCTTTTCCTTCGACCAGGCCCGCAGTCTTGCAGCCCGCCAGATGCGAAGCAAGACCGAGGAGAAAGCCCCGAAGGAACACTATCCTGCGCCGCACGCCCTGATCGACCTCTGGGAAGAACACGGCGATGACCGCGACGCGATGCAGCAGGCCGAGATAGACAGTTTCGCAAAACTGCTCGACACCGAGACATCGAAGAACCTGCGGCGGGTTTTCTTCCTTCAGCAATCGCTGAAGGATGCCGGGCGCGGCGAGGACGGCATCGCCCATGTCCACGTCATCGGCGCGGGCGCAATGGGGGCCGAGATCGCCGCGATTGCCGCCATCAAGGGCAAGACCGTGACCTTGGGCGATATCGAAACAGATCCGCTGGGCAAGGCCATCAGGACGGCGGCAAAAATCTGCGAGGCCAAACACCTCAGCAGCACGGAAACCCGCGACGCGCTGGACCGCCTCATGCCCGACCCGCACGGATACGGGCTCGCCCACGCCGACCTCGTGATCGAAGCCGCCAGCGAAGAGCAGGAGATAAAGGAAAAGATCTTCAAGGGACTGAAAGGCGCTTTGAAGAAGGACGCGATCCTCGCCACCAACACGTCCAGCCTGTCGGTCGACGATCTTGCAGGCGCCGCACCGGCCAAGTCTCGCTTCGCCGGGCTGCACTACTTCAACCCGGTTTCGAAAATCGATCTCGTGGAGGTGGTGAAGGGAAGCGCGACCAACGAAAAGACCGCCAACCGCCTAGCCGCGTTCTGCGGTGCCACAGGCAAACTGCCCGCCTTGGTCAGCGACTATCCGGGCTTCGTCGTCAACCGCGCCCTCGTGCCCTACATGCTCGAGGCGATGGTCCTGATGGACGAAGGAGTTTCGAAAGAAGTGATCGACACCGCCGCCATCCGCTTCGGCATGCCCATGGGTCCGGTCGCGCTGGCCGATCAGGTGGGTCTGGACATCGGCCTTCACGTGGCCGAAAGCCTTCAAGGCAGCCTGGATACCTCCATGCCGCCGATCAGTGACGATCTGCGCGCCCGTGTCGACAAGGGCGATCTCGGCAAGAAAACCGGCCAAGGTTTCTACGACTGGTCCGACGGCACGCCCCGTCCCGACGCGGACATGAACGACGCGCCCGAAGATCTGACCGACCGCCTGATCCTTCCCATGCTGAACGCCTGCGTGGAGGTTCTGCGGAAAGACGTGGCAAAGGATGCCGACCAGGTTGATGCCGCCCTGATCTTTGCCACCGGCTGGGCCCCGTTCCGCGGTGGTCCGATGCACTACGCCAAAACCCGCGGCATCTCGGAGATCAAGCAACGCCTGGCAGAGCTGGAAGCCACGCACGGCCCGCGCTTCACCCCCGATCCCGGCTGGTCCGACCTTGGCTGAAAAGCCAGAGGTCTATACCGACGCCGACGCGATGGCGCGGGCAATCTACAAGGCCAACGGCGGCGAAATACGCCTTGCCCTGCCGCTTGGTCTGGGCAAGCCGATCACGATCGTCAACGCGCTGGTGCGGGCGGCTGTGGACGACCCGGCGCTTTCCCTGAAGATATTCACGGCGCTGAGCCTGCAACGCCCCGACCCATCCTCGGAGCTGGAGAAACGGTTTCTCGACCCCGCGATGGACCGCCTCTTCGGCACCGCGCCCTCCTTGACCTATGTCGATCTCATCAAGTGCGGCGACCTGCCCGACAACATCGAGGTATCCGAGTTCTTCTTTCAGGCCGCAAGCTGGCTCGGCAACGACTATGCCCAACGGCAGTATATCTCGGCCAACTACACCCATGCCCGCGACGTTCTGATTTCGCAAAGGCCGAACGTGCTCGCTCAGTTGATGCCGCGCGACGGCGCGCATTTCAGCATGTCCAGCAACACCGACATTTCCGCCGATCTCTTTGCGCGGCGCAGCGCCGGCGAGATGGATTTCCTAGCCGTGGCCGAACTGAACGATGCCCTGCCCTACATGGACGGACCCGCCGAGATAGAGGCGCGCGATGTCGCCATGGTGCTGGAGCCACCCCGCCAGGTCGATCTTTTCTCCGTCCCGCGTCGTCCCGTGGCCGATGCGCAGCACGCCATCGCGCTGCATGTCTCGCGGCTTGTCCCCGATGGCGGCACCCTGCAGATCGGCATCGGCGCGATCGGCGACGCGGTGGCAAACGCGCTGATTGCCCGCGACCGCGCCGCGCTGCACGATCTTTGGCGCACCGCCCCGCTTCCGCTGCAGGGGGCCGAGGAAGGCCCCTTCCGCACCGGTCTTTATGCCGTGACAGAAATGCTCGTGGGCGGTCTCGTGGCGCTGTTCGAGGCCGACATATTGCGCCGCGAAGCACATGACGGCGCCGTGGTCCACGCCGGTTTCTTCGTGGACGCGCGCGACATGTACCAGCGCCTCCGTGCCTTGCCGCCCGACCGCCGCGCCAGGATCCGAATGATGCCGGTCAGTTTCACCAATGCGCTCTATGGCGACGAGCCCATCAAGCGGGACGACCGTCGCGACGCCCGCTTCGTCAATGGTGCCATGCAGGTCAGCCTGCTGGGCGACGCGATGTCCGATTCCGCGAAACCGGGTCAGGTGGTCAGCGGGGTCGGCGGCCAGTTCAACTTCTTCGAACAGGCCTTCGCGCTGGAGGACGCCCATGCGGTCCTGACCCTGCCCGCCACGCGACAAAGCGGCGGCGACCTTGGCTCGAACATCGTCTGGCAACTGCCCGTCACCACCGTTCCCCGCCACATGCGCGATGTGGTGGTCACCGAATACGGCGCGGCCTTCCTGCGCGGTTTGCCGGACGAAGAGGTCATCAAGCGCCTGATCTGCATCGCCGACAGCCGCTTTCAGCAGGACCTTGCCGGGTCAGCCAAAAAGGCCGGAAAACTCGATCCCGACTGGACGGTTCCGCCCGCGCACGCCAGCAATACACCGGAAACCATCGCGACATGGCTTGCCCCCTACCGCGAGGGCCTTCTGCCGGACTATCCGCTCGGCACCGATTTCACCGATATCGAGCAGCTGTTGCTCAATGCCCTCGCGGACCTGAGCCAGATACAGTCCGACAAACGGGCACTCCTGTCGCGGATATGGGCGGGCCTCACCGCCACTCCGCACCCTCAGGAAGGCCCGGCGATGGAGCGCATGGGATACGACGCAACCCCAAGGCTCGCCGAGCCATTGCAGGCCCGCGCCCTGCGCGGCGCCTTGCGGCGCCTGGCCTGACCCGCAGATTGTAGACATTGCCGACGGTCGCATTATCTCTCCGCCCGACCTGCAGAAAAGGGATGCGATGACCGACGAAACCACGGCCGAAACCCTGGCACCGGATTGGCCGACCCCGACCCGCGACGCGGCCGAGGCACATCTGGCGCGGGTTCTGCCGCAGCTTGGCACGCAGTATGCCCACAACAGGAATGTCGACAAAGGCCCCGGGCGACACGACGCCGTCTCGCGCCTTTCGCCCTACCTTCGCCGCCGCATGATCACCGAGCCTGCTCTGATCGCGGCGGTGCTGCGCGCGCACGGCCCCGAGAACGGCGAAAAGTTCCTGCAGGAGGTTCTGTGGCGCAGCTATTTCAAAGGATGGCTGGAGCGTCGGCCGCAGGTCTGGCGGAGCTACCGCGACGGTCTTCGCGCCGATCTGGCGCAACTGGACCACTACGCAGACCTGCGCCGCGCGGTCGAGCGTGCCGAAGCGGGCCAGACCGATCTCGACTGCATGAACGCCTGGGCGCGGGAACTGACCGACACCGGCTACCTGCACAATCACGCCCGCATGTGGTTCGCCTCGATCTGGATCTTCACGCTGCGCCTGCCCTGGCGGCTGGGGGCGGAATTCTTCTATCGCCACCTGCTCGATGGCGATCCCGCTTCCAACACGCTCAGCTGGCGTTGGGTCGCCGGCCTGCACACGCGCGGCAAGTTCTATGCCGCCGAAGCCTGGAATATCGCCAAGTTCACCGACCATCGCTTTTCACCCGATGCCGCCGACCTTGCCGACGTGACCGAAGGGCTGGAAAACCATGAGCCGGACGGTCTGCCCGAGCTTCAACCGCTGCGCACGCCAGTCGCACCGGATGCGGGCGTTCCGACCGCCCTTCTGATCACGGAAGAAGACTGCCGCCCCGACGACTTCGCGCTCGGCGACCTCGATATTCGCGCCAAGGCCACCCTTGCGGCCAGCGCCCTGCGCTCACCCCGGCCCGTGGGCGGAAAAGTCGTCGAGTTCGAGGCCGCCGCCCTGGCCGACACCGCGCAGCGCATCACGCGAAAGGCCGAGAACCTGCAAGCAAACGATCCGGCCGAACTTGCCCGCTGGGCGACACGCGCAGGCGCCCGCCAGATTGCCACGCCTTACGTGCCCGAAGGCCCGCTACGCGATTGGCTTAACGCGGCGCAGCCGGCACTGGACAATGCAGGCGTCACGCTCTGCGAATGGCGCCGCGACTGGGACGCAATCGTCTGGCCCCACGCCACCGCAGGGTACTTCAAGGTCAGGAAAAAGCTTCCCGAGCTTTTGCACGCTGCCGGTCTGGACTGAGCTCTCAGGCGGGGGTGAACAGATCCTTGAATTCGTCCCGCAACAGGTTCTTCTGGACCTTGCCCATGGAATTGCGCGGCAGCTCGTCGCGGATGATCAGCTTTCGGGGATGCTTGAACCGCGCAAGCGCCTGTGACGTGGCCTCGGCAATCGCCTCAAGATCCGGTTCCGCATTCGCTTCGGGCACCAGAACGCCCACGACCGTCTCGCCAAAGTCCGCGTGCGGCACGCCAATGACCGCGCTTTCCAGCACGCCGGGCTGTTCGTCCAGCACCAGCTCGATCTCCTTGGGATAGATGTTGTACCCGCCCGAGATGATCAGATCCTTGTTGCGCCCGACGATCTGGACATACCCCCTGTCGTCGATAATCCCGAGGTCGCCGGTAATGAAAAACCCGTTCTCGCGCAGTTCGGCGGCGGTCTTTTCGGGCATCTGCCAGTAGCCCTGGAAAACATTCGGTCCGCGCACCTCGATCTGGCCAACCTCGCCCTGCGGCACCTCCTCGCCGGTTTCGGGATCGGTGATCTTCAACTCCACCCGGGGCAAGGGAAAGCCGACGGTGCCGGCGCGCCGTTCCCCGTCATAGGGGTTCGAGGTGTTCATGTTCGTCTCGGTCATGCCATAGCGTTCCAGGATGCGGTGCCCGGTCCGCTGTTCGAACCTTGTATGCGTCTCGGCCAGCAGCGGCGCGCTGCCCGACACGAAAAGCCGCACATGCGCCACAAGGTCCTTGTCGAAACGCGGATCGTCCAGAAGACGGGTATAGAAGGTCGGCACGCCCATCATCGACGTGGCCTTCGGCA
Source organism: Roseovarius sp. (assembly GCF_965277045.1). GTDB lineage: Bacteria > Pseudomonadota > Alphaproteobacteria > Rhodobacterales > Rhodobacteraceae > Roseovarius. Next base: position 2,854,416 of record NZ_OZ255712.1, read on the forward strand.
ATAGCTCGATCACCGTATCGAGGTCGAATTTCGGCAGGAAAATCATCGACCCGCCGGCAACCAGCGTGATGTTGGTCGCCACGAAAAGGCCATGGGTGTGAAAGATCGGCAACGCGTGCAGCAGGACATCGTCCGAGGTAAACCGCCAGTGCTCGGCCAGCGTCTGCGCGTTCGACAAAAGATTGCCCTGGCTCAGCATCGCGCCCTTCGAGCGTCCCGTGGTGCCCGAGGTGTAAAGCAAGGCGGCAAGATCGTCCTCGGTCCGCTTTACCGTCTTGAAACTGTCCGCCTGTTCGCCTGCCTTGTCCGGCAAGCTCCCGGTGCCATCGTCCTCCAGCGTTTCGATCTGCGCGCGGTGCTTCGCGGCGATGGGCGTCAGCGCCTCGCGTCGGTCGCCCTTGCAAATCACCATCGACGCGCCGCTGTCCTCGATGAAATAACTCAGTTCGTCGACCGTGTAGCCGGTATTCAGCGGCAGAAAGACCAGCCCGGCCTGCACGCAGGCCGCATAGACCGCCAGCGCGTCATGCGATTTCTCGACCTGCGCCGCAACCCGGTCTCCGGGGGTCAGCCCCTGCGCGGCAAAGGCATTGGCATATCGCGCCGTCAGCTTCAGGAACCCGTCGTGGGTCAGAGTGTCCCCATCGGGCAGATGAAGGAAGATTGTGTCCTTGCCGATGTGATCTCCGAACAGGGCGTCAAAAAGCGGGTTGGTCATGCTGCTCCCTCCTCCGGCACGGTTTTCGCCGCCGCGGCGGCCTGTGTCTTGATTTCGCTCGACGTGGCCACGCGTTGCTCCGCCGCGAACCGCTCGTGGTTCTGCGACACCTTGGCCAGATCGTAAAGGTAGTTCACCATCACGCCCGCCGATTGCTTCAATCCGTTGTCCGACACGTCCGCACCGGCATGGACCTTGTGCACCTGGGCCCCGTTGCCCAAATGAAATCGTGCAACCGGATCGAGCGGCAAACCGTCGCCGCGCTTGGCCTGCGTCAGGTAATAGGCGGCGTACTCGCACAGCGCGTCGGGCTGTTGCGCCTCGGGGTTGATATCCACGCTCGTCATCCACCGTGTCAGGCCGGGGATCGGCGACAGCGTCACGAAATTCCGCAAAGCCGGGTTTTCCAGCGACAGATCCGACGCCACCTGCTTGATCAGCGAATTGCCAAAGGAAATCTGCGCCAGCCCCGACTGGCAATTCGAGATCGAGTAGAACACGGCGGTATCGGCCCGGTCAGCGTCGATCTGGTCGCGTGCCTCGGCCAGAACGTCCTGGATCGACCCGGGAATACCCTTGGTCAGCGCCACCTCGACAAAGATCAACGGCTCGTCCGGCATGGCCGGGTGAAAGAACGCGAAACAGCGGCGGTCGGCGGGCTCCAGCCTGCGCCGCAGATCTTCCCAGCTGTCGATGGCGTGCACCGCCTCGTAAGCGATGATCTTCTCGAGAATATGCGCCGGGCTTTCCCAACTGATCGGGCGCAGCACCAGGAACCCGCGGTTGAACCAGCTGGCAAAGAGATGCCGGAAATCCAGGTCCAGTGCCTGCAAACCGTCATCGTCCTGTCCCAGCCGCAACAGGTCGGTCCGCATCCCGACCAGCCGCTTGGTCGCGCCCGGGACCTGGTTCATCCGCCGGATCAACTCCTGCCGGGGCGACTCGGACGCGTTCAGGAAGGCGCGATAAGTGGCCTTGGACTGCCCGCGCTCATACGCGTCCAGCGCGTCGCGTACGACCTCGGGGTTGATCACCATATCCTGTGCGAGGTGCCGGAAAAACGCCAGCTTCGCGGGATCGTCCCAGGTCTCGTAGCGTTCCAGGATCTGCCGCGCCACGGCCTGTCCCGAAACCTCGCCCGTGGCCCCGATCAGGTCCGCCGTCAGGTCCTCGATCGGTCGGTCATCCCGAGGCAGGCCCCGCGAAGCACCGTAACGGCGCTCGAACACTGTAGACAGTAGGTCGGCAAGCAAGGTCATAGCTCCGCTCCCATCACCATATCGGGCAACCACGTGGCGATGCCCGGAAAAAGGCACAGCAGGACGATCGCGATCACCATGCAGGCCACGAAGGGCAACGACCCCATGAGGATCGTCTTCAGCGAGATGTCCGGCGCGATGCCGTTGATCACGTATAGGTTCAGCCCCACGGGCGGCGAGATCAGCCCGATTTCCATGTTGATCGTCAGCACCACGGCGAACCAGATCGGGTCGAACCCGGCGGTGGTGATGATCGGCAGGAGGATCGGCGCCGCCATCAGGATAACCGCGACCGGCGGCAGGAAGAAGCCCGCGATCAGCAGAAAGACGTTGATCGCGCCCATCAGCACCCAGCGGTTCACATCCAGCGTGCCGATCCATTCCGCGATGGACTGCGTGATGAAAAGCGACGACAGCATGTAGGAAAAGACACCCGCGGCTGCGATGATGAACAGGATCATCACGCTTTCCCGCGTGCTGTCCCGCAACACCGTCCAGATCTGGCGCGGGTCCCATAAGCGATAGATGATCATGGCGATCAGCATGCACATCAGCGCCCCCACCGCGGCCGTTTCCGACGGCGTCGCGATACCGCCATACATGGCATAAAGCACGCCCAGGATGATGAACAGGAACGGCAGCACCCGTGGCAGGATCTCCACCCGTTCCTTCCAGGTATAGCTGCCCGCAGACAGTACGCTCGCATTGCCCGACTTCCACGTCGAGTAAAGCGACCATGCCATGAACAACCCCACCAGCAGCAGGCCGGGGAACACGCCCGCCAGAAACAGGCGGCCAATCGAGGTCTCGGTCGCGATGCCGTAGACGATCATCGTGACCGACGGCGGAATGAGAATCCCCAGCGTCCCGCCCGCCGCGATGGAGCCCGCGGCGACGCCATCGGGATAGCCCCGCTTGCGCATCTCGGGGATGCCCATCTTGCCGATGGCCGCACAGGTGGCCGGGCTGGAACCGGACATCGCGGCGAAGAGCGCGCAAGCGCCCAGGTTCGACACCACAAGCCCCCCTGGCACGCGGGTCAGCCAGCGTTCCAGCGCCTCGTAAAGGTCGGCACCCGCGCGGGTCGAGGCGATGGAGGCACCCATGATGATGAACATCGGAATCGACAGCAGCGCGAAATTGTCCAGCTTGCCGAAGAAGATTTCCGGCATAAGCGACAGCGAACTCATCCCGTCGAAGATGATCAGGAACCCCGCCGACACGACCAGCAGGCCCGCGGCCACCGAGATGCCCGAAAACAGGACGACGATGGTGATGATGGCGACCAGGCCACCCAGTGCAAGCGGATCCATCAGACGTCCTCCAGCCCGAAGGGCTTGTCGATGCCCGTGGTCATCGCGAAAAGGTCAGCCACCAGTTGCAGCGCATAGAGGCCGAAGCCCAGCGGCAGCGCGAGGTACGGCACCCAAAGCTTGGGGTTCCAGGGCGTGTTCGACGTCTCCCCCCAGTCCCAGGCCTCGTGCCAGAAATGATACCCGTGCCAGACCATCATGCCGATCACGGCCAGGGTCAGCGCCATGACGATCCCGGCCAGCACCCGCCGCGCCTTGTTCGGCAGCATGATCGGCAGCAGGTCCACGTTCACGTGGCCACGCACGAACTGCACGTAAGGCAGGCCCAGCATCGTCGCCCCGATCATCAGGTACGTCACGCCCTCGGTGTGCCAGATCGTCGACTGGTTCAGCACGAACCGGATGAAGATCATCTGGCAGACGATCAGGACGGACGCGACGATCATCAGCGCGGCGACGACGCCGCAGATTTGGCTGATCCAGCCGATGACGCGCAGGACGGGGTTGCCACCGTGGCGGGCGGCCGCTGTGGCATGGGCGGATCCGGACATCGCTCGGCCTCCGTTGAAAAAGTGGAAATGGTACGCGGCGTCGGGCCCGGCGGCATGCCGGACCCGACGAATGGTTCAGCGGATCACTCGACGGCCAGCGCCTTGTCCAGCAGTTCCTGACCCTCGGGCGAGCCTTCGAGGAATGCCTTGTAGGCGGTCTCCTGCGCGATCTGGCGCCACGCGTCGAACTCTTCCTGGCTCATCTCGGCGATCTCGACACCGTTGTCGGCAAAGACGTCACGCGCATTGCCGTCCTGGCTCTTGGCTTCTTCCAGGTAGAACGCCTCGGCCTTCTCGGCGGCCTCCATCAGCGCGGTCTGCTGTTCCTCGCTCAGGCCTTCGAACTTGGACTTGTTCATCAGAAGCGGCTGGTACATGAACCACAGCGCATAGTCGCCCGCCGGGGTAAAGCACGACACCTGCTCGTAGATGCGGTAGCTGACAAAGGACGAGGACGAGGTGTTCGCGGCATCCAGAACGCCCGTCTGCATGGCGTTGTAGATCTCGGCCGAGCTCATCGAAGCGATCGACGCACCGGCGCCCGCCAGCATCTGCTCGAACGCCTTGCCCGCCGCACGGGTCTGCAGGCCTTCCACGTCCTCCGGCGCGGTGATGCACTTCTCCTTGCCCGCGAAACCGCCGGCCAGGTAGCCGTGGACCAGCACCATGATGTCATCTTCGGCCATGATGGATTCGATATCGCCCATGAACTCGGATTCGTTCAGGCGCGCGGCATGATCGTGGTTCTTCACCAGCCCCGGCATCAGGGTCAGGTTGTAGGCGTTGCGCAGACCGCCCGCATAGGACAACGGAAAGACGATCATGTCGACCTGCCCGCGCGACAGCGGCTTGTATTGCTCGCGTGCCTTGAACAGCGATTGCGACGGGAAAATCTGGATATCCAGATCGACATCCGCCGCCGCGACCTCGTCGGCGACCATCTGCGCCACCTTGTGACGCACGTCACTGGTGGACCACTGGTGCGACAGGCGCAGCTCCTCGGCGCTTGCCGTCAGGCTGCCTGCGAAAAGGGCTGCTGCCGCGACTGCGGCTGTGAAATTCAGTTTCATATGTTCCTCCCAAAATGTCCTGATTCGTGTTCGGACTGCCCTGCAACCTAACGAGATTGTGTCACCAGTCAATTTTTTTGTATACAAGAACGGATTTCTTGCGCTCTAGACAGCGGTATGCTAGCGGATTGTAATGGAACGCAAGCGCGCAGATCTCATCGCGGATGCCATCGAGGAGTTGATTCTCGATGGAACCTTCGACGATGGTGATCGTCTGGACGAGGTACAGCTGGCGGAGCGTTTCAACGTCTCCAGAACGCCGATAAGAGAGGCACTTCAAAGGCTTATACTGTCCGGCCTGGTGGAACAGCTGCCGCGTCGCGGGGTCTTCGTGCGCCAGCCCGGGCCGGTCGAACTGATCGAGATGTTCGAGGTCATGGCCGAACTGGAAGCGGTCTGCGCCCGGCTGGCCGCGTCACGCATTTCCGACACGGCCCTGTCCGAATTGCGCACCATAAACGAGCGATGCCGCGCCGCGACCGAGGCGCAGGACGCCGATGGCAACTACGATCAGAACGATCTTTTCCACGCCACGCTCTATGCCCAGACCGGCAACGCGTTTCTCGAACAGGAATGCCTGCGGCTTCAGCGCCGACTGCGCCCCTTTCGCCGCCTGCAATTGCGCTGGCGCGGACGGATGGCGCAATCGGTGGCTGAACACGATGCGATCCTCGCCGCCATCGAGGCCGGAGACGGGGATCAGGCCGGCAACCTGTTGCGCCAGCATGTCACCGTCCAGGGCGAAAAATTCCACCGGCTGATGTCCAGCCTGAAAGCCGCCGCCGAATAGGCCCATCGCTCAGGCCAGCGCGCTGTCCACCGCCTGCCCCAGCTTGTCCACCAACTCGTCCAGCTGATCTTCGGTCAGGATGAACGGGGGCGCCAGCAACACGTGATCCCCGCGTTGCCCATCGACGGTGCCACCCATCGGGTAACAGATCAGCCCCGCCTCGAACGCCGCCGCCTTGATCCTGGCGTGCAGCTTGCGGGCCGGGTCGAACGGCGCCTTGCTCTGTCGGTCCTCGACGAATTCGATCCCCTGGAACAGCCCGCGCCCGCGAATGTCGCCCACATGCGGATGCTGCCCGAACCTATCGACAAGCCGCGCCCTCAATGCCTCCCCCAGCGGCGCCACACGCGCTGCCAGGCCGTCGTCCAGCAAACGGTCCAACACCGCCCCCGCCGCCGCGCAGGCGGTGGGATGCCCCAGATAGGTGTGCCCATGCTGGAAGAACCCGGACCCTTCCGCGATCGTATCGTGGATCGTACCGGTGCACAGCATCGCGCCAATGGGCTGATACCCGGCCCCCAACCCCTTGGCGATGGCGCAGATATCCGGCGCGATCCCGTCCTGCTCGCATGCGAACAGCGTGCCGATCCGCCCCATCCCGCACATCACCTCGTCGAGGATCAGAAGGATGCCGTGCCGGTCGCAAAGCTCTCGGACAGCGTGGAAATATCCCGCGATGGGCGGCACCGCGCCCAGTGTCGCCCCGACCACGGGTTCGGCCACGAAAGCCATGATCGTCTCGGGTCCGTGCCGTTCGATCTCGGCCTCCAACTCGGCCACCAGCCGGGCGAGATAGCCCTGCGCCGTCTCGCCTTCCTGCATCCCCCGGTAGGCATAGCAGGGCGACACGTGGCTCACGTCCATCAGCAGCGGCGCGAACGGCGCGCGCCGCCACGCATTGCCGCCGGTCGCCAGCGCGCCCAGCGTGTTGCCGTGATAGCTTTGACGCCGCGCGATCACCCGGCTGCGCTGGGGCTGTCCGGCCTCGATGAAATACTGTCGCGCCAGCTTCAGCGCCGCTTCCATCGCCTCTGATCCGCCCGACACGAAATAGACGCGCTTCAGCCCGCCCGGCGCCACCGCCACCAGACGGCCGGCGAGCGTCTCTGCCGGCTCAGACGTCAGAAACCCGGTATGGGCAAACGCGATCCGGTCCAGTTGCGCCTTGATCGCATCGGTCACATGCGCGTCGCCATGCCCCAGGCAGGACACCGCCGCGCCACCCGATCCGTCCAGATAGGCCTTGCCGGACTGGTCGTAAAGATAGGCGCCCTCGCCCCGCGATACGGTCGGAATATCGGCGCGGCTGTTGCGGTGAAACACGTGGCTCATGTCGCTAACATCTTGAATTTGTTAATTTGTAGCCCGACGGTCTTGCAAGCTTGGCCAGTTCTGTCTCTACTGACCCCATCGACTCATCTCGAGATGATGTTCGCAACTAAGGGAGAACACCATGAAAAACTACCTTCTCGGCGCCCTTGCCGCCGCAGGAATAGCCATTTCCGCCCCCGCCTCGGCGCAGGAATTCATTTCCATCGGCACAGGTGGCGTGACGGGCGTCTACTATCCCACCGGCGGCGCGATCTGCCGTCTCGTCAACAAGTCCCGCAAGGATCACGGCATCCGCTGCGCCGTGGAATCCACCGGCGGCTCGGTCTACAACATCAACACGATCAAGGCCGGCGAGCTGGAATTCGGCGTCGCACAGTCCGACTGGCAGTACCATGCCTATAACGGCACCTCGTCCTTCTCGGACAATCCGTTTCCCGAAATCCGTTCCGTTTTCTCGGTTCACCCCGAACCCTTCACGCTGATCGCCCGGTCCGACGCCGGCATCGAAAGCTTCGAGGACCTCAAGGGCAAGCGCTTCAACGTGGGCAACGCCGGCTCGGGCCTGCGCGCCACGACCGAGGTGTTGATGGCCGAATACGGCATGACCATGGACGATTTCGCGCTGGCGACCGAGTACAAGGGCTCGGAGATGTCGCAACAACTCTGCGACGGCAACATCGACGCCATGGTCTACGTCGTGGGTCACCCGGCCGCCGCCATTCAGGAAGCGGCGACCACCTGTGACGTCACGCTCGTGAACGTCACCGGCGATGTCATCGACAAGCTGATCGACGAAAACCCCTACTACCGCACCGCCACCGTTCCGGGCGGCATGTATGCCGGCAACGACGAGGACATCACCACGTTCGGCGTGGGCGCGACCCTCGTGACCTCCGCCGACGTGTCGGAAGACACGGTCTACGTTCTGGCCAAGGCGGTCATGGAAAACATCGACGACTTCCGCCAGCTGCACCCGGCCTTCGCCAACCTCGAGCCTTCCGAGATGGTTCAGGACGCCCTGTCGGCCCCGCTGCACCCCGGTGCGGAAAAGGCCTACAAGGAACTGGGCCTGATGGAATAAGCCCCCGGGCTTCGAGGGGCGCCCCGCGCGGGGCGCCCCTCACACCATCATACACATACTTGCTTCAGGGGGCATGACAGTGAGCGACCAGACCGAAAACACCCGTTCCGCCGACGACATGTTGGCCGAGGCCGATACCGGCGCCCGCAACCCGGCCGCGGCGTGGCAGACAAAGCTGATCATCGGCACCTGTATCGCGTGGTCCCTCTTCCAGCTCTACATCGCCTCACGCGTGCCGGGCATACTGGCCCAGGCCACGGGCATGTCCATCTTCGCCAATATCGTCGCACAGGCCCGCTTCGTGCACCTGGCCTTTGCCATCATGCTGGCGACCCTCGCCTTCCCGCTGTTCAAATCCTCGCCCCGCGACCGCATTCCGCTCTATGACTGGGCGCTGGTGATCCTGGGCGTGTCGGCCTGTCTTTATCTCGTCGTCTTCCGGTTCGAAATCGCCGACCGTCCCGGTCTGTGGAACGCCACCGACATCACCATGTCCGCCATCGGGATGCTCGTGCTACTGGTCTCGGTCTACCGCTCTCTCGGCCTGCCGCTGGTGATCATCGCGTGCTGTTTCATTTTGTTCGCCTTCTTCGGAGGCTACTCGGAATGGGCGCGCAACATCACCAATTACGGCGGCTCATCGCTGTCCAAGTCCCTGGGGCACTACTGGATGCAGACCGAAGGGGTGTTCGGCGTGGCCCTCGGCGTCTCGACCACGATGATCTTCCTTTTCGTTCTGTTCGGCGCCCTGCTGGACCGTGCCGGCGGCGGCAACTGGTTCATCAAGGTGGCCATCGCGCTTCTGGGCGCCCTGCGCGGCGGCCCGGCCAAGGCGTCTGTGCTGTCGTCGATGATGACCGGGATGATCTCGGGCTCCTCCATCGCCAACACCGTCACCACAGGCACCTTCACCATCCCCCTGATGAAGCGGATCGGCTTTCCGGCAGAAAAGGCAGGCGCGGTCGAGGTGGCCTCGTCGACCAACGGCCAGCTGACACCGCCCGTCATGGGGGCTGCGGCCTTCCTGATGGTCGAATACGTTAACATTCCCTATATCGACGTGGTCAAGCACGCCTTCCTTCCGGCTGTGATCTCCTACATCGCCCTGCTTTACATCGTGCACCTCGAAAGCCTGAAGATGGGCCTCAAAGGGTTGGAAAAACCCGGCCGCCGCATCGGCGTGCTGATGATCCTGATCCTTTTCCTGTCGGGCTTCATCTTCCTCGGTCTCTGCACCTTCCTGATGATCGGCCTGCGCGGCATTCTCGAGCCGATCACGGGCAACTCGGTCTATGCCGCCGTGGCGCTCGTGGCCGTGCTCTATGTCGTGCTCGTGGCCATCGCCGCGCGGTATCCCGACCTGAAGATGGACAAGGACGAAGATGGCCCGCCCGAGGCGCCGCGTCTGACGCCGACACTCATCGGCGGGCTCTATTTCGCCATCCCGATCTTCATCCTGGTGTGGAATCTGATGGTGCGCACCGACACGCTCGACCGTCTGTCGCCCGCGCTTTCTGCGTTCTGGGCGACGTTCTTCATGGTCATCATCGCGCTGACGCACCGGCCGCTCAAGGCGATGTTCCGCGGCGAAAGCCCGGGAAATGAAACCTGGCACGGCTGGCGCGATTTCATCGACGGTCTGATCCTGGGCGCGCGCAACATGATCGGCATCGGCGTCGCCACCGGCGCCGCCGGCATCATCGTCGGCACGATCTCCCTGACCGGCGCGCATCAGGTCATCGGTCAGGTGATCGAGGTCATCTCGGGCGGGAACCTCATGATCCTGCTGTTCCTCGTGGCCGTCCTGTCGCTGATCCTCGGCATGGGCCTGCCCACCACCGCCAACTACATCGTGGTCTCCTCGCTGATGGCCCCGGTCATCGTGTCCGTGGGCGCACAGGCCGGCCTGATCGTGCCGCTGATCGCGGTGCACATGTTCGTCTTCTACTTCGGCATCCTCGCCGACGACACGCCACCCGTCGGCCTTGCCGCCTATGCCGCCGCCGCGATTTCCCGCGGCGACCCGATCAAGACGGGTATCCAGGGCTTCGGCTATGACATCCGCACGGCGCTCCTGCCATTCCTCTTCATATTCAACACCGATCTGCTGCTGATCGACGTGGGCTTTGCCAAGGCGGTCATGGTCTTCTGCATATCGCTCATCGCCATGCTCTTGTTCGCGGCCGCGACCCAAGGCTATTTCATCGCAAAGTCCCGAAAATGGGAAAGCGCGGTGCTCTTGTTCATCGCCTTCATGCTCTTCCGTCCCGGCTTCTTCCTCGACCAGATCTCCGAACCCTACCAGACGGCCACCGGGACCGAGATCTATGCCCTCATGGACAGCGCGGAGACCGGACAGGACATGCGCCTGACCATCGAAGGCCCGGATTTCGACAATGGCGAGATCCGGCCCATCACCATCTCGGTCCCCGGCGTCGAGGGCGACGGCACCGCCGCCCTTTCGGAACAGGGCCTCAGCATCCTCGAAGAAGATGGCCAGCTGAAGCTCGAGGAACCCTTCCCCGGCACGCCGCATTTCGAGGCCATCGGCATCGAGTACGACTTCTACGGCGACACTCCCGTGGTGGTCAGCAAGGTCGAGATCGAGAACGAGCGCCTGCCCAAGGAACTGTTCTTCATCCCCGCCCTGATCCTGCTGGCAGGCATCGTCCTGATCCAGCGGCCCCGCGCCACCCAACCGGCCTTCTGAGGAGGACACGCCATGTTCCAGAAACTTCTCCTGGCCGTCGACATCAACGCGATGGAAGGCGCCCACCGGCTGGCACAGGCCGCCAAGCTGCTGGCCGCCGGCGACGGCGCCGAGATCCACGTGATCAACGTGGTCCCCGGCAGCGGCATGAACATGGTCGGCGCCGCCTTCGAGGGGGACTACAACCGCTCCGCGAAGAGCGCTGCCGAAAAGGCGCTGAAAGACTGGACCGATGGGGCCTTCGATGGCAAGGCGCAGGTGCACGTGACCGAAGGAACGATCTATGACAGCGTGCTGCGCATGGCCGACAGGATCGGCGCCGACGTGATCGTCGTCGGCGCGCACCGGCCCGAGTTGCGGGATTACCTCGTCGGCCCGAACGCGGCGCGGATCACCCGCCACGCCAACCAGTCCGTGATCGTCATCCGCTAGGGTTTGCTCGACGCCACCCGCGCCAGCAACGCCTTGGCGGCGGTTTGCTCCGCCTGCCGCTTGGCCCCGGCGGTGGCTTCCTCTGCCTCGCCGTTTTCCAGCCTGGCCTCGATGGTGAATTGCGGCGCGTGGTCGGGCCCGCTGCGCGCCGTTTCCCTGTAGACCGGCGGGGCCAGGCCCTGCGCCTGCGCCCATTCCTGAAGCGCGGTCTTGGCGTCGCGGGCATCGGCCTTGACGGACGTCACCCGGTCCCCCCACAGCCGCAGGATCACCTCCTGCGCCGCGTCGAACCCGGCATCGCGGTAGACGGCGGCAATCACCGCCTCCATCGCGTCGCCCAGCAGCGCCTGCTTGCGCCGCCCGCCCGACATCATCTCGGACCGGCCCAGCTTCAGCACCGCACCAAGGTCGATCTGCCGCGCCACCTCGGCGCAGGTCTCCTTGCGCACAAGCGCATTGTAGCGCGGTGCAAGCTGGCCCTCGGCGGCGGCCTTGTCGCTTTCCAGCAGCGCCTCGGCGATCACCAGGCCCAGCACCCTGTCGCCCAGGAATTCCAGACGCTGGTTGTCGTCCCGATTGGCCGTGGTCATCGAGCCATGCGTCACCGCCCGCACCAGCAATTCCGGCCGCCCGAAGGAGTGCCCCAGGCGGCTCTCGAACGCTTTGAGGTCGCCCGACAGCTTCATCCCCGGCTCATTCCAGCTTCTCGAAGAAGCGGTCGCCGCGCCATGTCCAGAAGAACAGCATCGAGCGTCCCGCGGACGAGAACATCACCCGGTCCGCCCGGCCGATCAGGTTTTCGTACGGAACGTAGCCCACCCCGCCCGGCGCGGTGAGCGGCGCGCGGCTGTCGGTGGAATTGTCGCGGTTGTCACCCATGAAGAAATAATGCCCCTCGGGCACCTCGTAGACGCCGGTGCTGTCGTACCGTTGCATGCCGACGTTCAGGATGCTGTGCGACACGCCGTTGGGAAGGGTCTCGATCTGCCGCTCTTTCTCGCAGATGCCCCCCACGCCCACGGCCCCGTTGGCGCAGCGTGGCGTCTTGCCCAGCGGGCCCTGGGGTTCCAGCACTTCCTCGAAGGTTCCCGCATCTTCCAGTTCGACCGGCTCGCCGTTGATGTTCAACACGCCATTCTGCATCTGGATCCGGTCACCCGGCAGGCCAACGACCCGCTTGATGTAATCCGTGCCGTTGCTGGGATGGCGGAACACGATGATATCCCCGCGCTCCGGCTCGGACCCGAGAAGGCGCGTGTTGTCGCCATCGAGAAAGCCGCAGATGTTCTTGGCGTCGATATCCAGCCCGATCCGCTCGATCTTGATGTTCGGGCACGAGGCGTAGGAGTAGCCATAGGCGAACTTGTTGACGAACAGGAAATCCCCGATCAACAGCGTGTCCTTCATCGACCCGGACGGGATCCAGAAGGGCTGGAACAGGATCGTGCGAAAAATACCGGCGATCAGCAGTGCCCAGAAGACCGTCTTGACGGTCTCCCATATCGCGCTCGATGTCTTGGATTCTTCGGCCATGCCTGTCTCCGATTGCTCTTCTGCGCTACATGCGGGGCGGGGGCACAGGTGTCAAGCCGCGCCGGCAAAGGCGACCCGGCGTCCTCAGGTCGCCGGCCGCGCCTCGATCACGACAAAGGCTTGCGCCCAGGGGTGGTCATCCGTCAGGGTGACGTGAATGATGGCTTCGTGCCCCTCCGGCGTCATGTCGGCCAGCCGTTCGGCGGCCCAGCCGGTGACCGCCATAACCGGCTGCCCGGTGTCGAGGTTGCTCACCGCCATGTCCTTCCAGGCGATCCCCATCCGAAGTCCCGTCCCCAAGGCCTTGGAACAGGCCTCCTTCGCGGCCCAGCGCTTGGCATAGGTGCCCGCCACGTCCTTGCGGCGTTCGGACTTGCGTTGCTCCACTTCGGTGAAAACCCGGTTGCGAAACCGGTCGCCGAACCGCTCCAGCGTACCGGCGATCCGATCTATGTTGGCCAGGTCCGTTCCGACGCCCAGGATCATGAATGCGCCCTTTATCCGGCTGAAAACAGCGGGAAACTTACACCCAAAGCCCAGGCAAGCGCCAGCCCCAGCCCAACGCCCGGCCCCATGGCGCCAAAGCGGCGTGCCGCCACACGCCCGATCCAGCCGAAACTGAGGAAGAACAGCACGATCACCGGCGCGATCAGCAGCAGAAAGAACAGCCCCTCGAAATCCATCGCCACCGCGATGGCCAGCGAAACAAGGAACCCGATTCGGGCCACCACGCGGCGGGCGGGTCCCGCACCGTGCACCGACCACGCGTCGGCCAGCATGAACGGCACCGCGCCAAGGGCCAGCGCGGCGATGATCCCCCTCCGCTCCGGCACGGGCCAGAAATTGGCCCCATACCGATCCAGCGCGAACCCGAAAAGGCCCACAGTCCAAATCAGCACGAGGACCCCTCCCAGGACACTGAACGCGCCGGGTCGCGCGCCCGTGAACCACAGAACAGCAAGCTGGATCACGCCATAGATCAACAGGTGAAGCGCCAGGTAATCCGCCACCAGAACGGGCAAAACCTGCGTATCAACCGGCGCCGCCAACACCGGGGTGACAAGCATCGGCACACAGACCACGCCGGCGAACCGCCGCCATGACAGGACGCTGGTCGGCACGTCTCGTACCGGAAACAGGTGGGCCACGGGCGCGAACAGCATCGTGATTGCCGCCAGCACTCCGATCAGCGCCCAGCCTGTCTGCAGCACGGGCACCTTCGCGTCCCGCCCGTAATATGTGTTCAGCCAGTCGAGCGTTGCTTGTCGCCCCTCCCGCGAATGCAGGATTGCCACGTGCTCCACCGCCGGGGCGACGATGGCCTCACGTCGCACGCCGGTCGCGGCCTCCGCCACCGCATCAGCGGCGAACCCCTGCAAGCGCGGCTCCCACGCGCCGGTGATCATCAGCACGTCATCGGGCGCCTCGGCCGTTATCGCGCCGGAAAAGGTGGCCAGCAACACCAGCGGCCCGATACCCTCGGCCTTGCGCGCCGCCCGCACCAGCACATCCGTGGCCATGGAATGCCCGACCAGCGCGATGTCGCCTTCGTTAGCCCGTGCCGCGTCGATCACTTCCAGTGTCTGGTTCACCAACAGCCGCGTGGTGCCGTCCACCGCCGTCACATCCCCCGACATCGGCTGCGGATGCCGCCCGTGGCCCAGGAAATCGAAGGCATAGACCCGGTACCCGGCCTGCGCCAGCACCAGGCCATAGCCCTGCATCATCTGCCGCGATCCGGCAAAGCCGTGGGTCATGACGACCGCCGGCCCGGTATTCTCCGCGCCCCAGATCGTCACCGGGGTCGGCCCCACCCGCATCTCGTCGATTTCGACCCCGCCCCGCGCGGCCTCCAGCGTCCACAACGCCCACGCCCCCAAGAGCAGAGCGGCAAGCGTGCGCCAACGCAACCACCGCACCGTCACTGCAGGCTGGCGCCAATCCCGCCGGTCGCCTGGTTCAGGGTAAATCGCAATGTCCGGTCCTCAGGGCCAATGGCGGGTAATAAGGCCGTCGCCAGGGCCACAGCCGCGCATACTTGCCTCATTGTTCCGCTTTCCAAACCAACAGCCGCGCTCCGGCCAGGCCGAAGAACCCGGCAAAAAAAGCGTCGAGACCGCGCCGAAACCGCCGGTAGGCCGCCCGGACCGCCGCCCGGGAAAAAATCGTGGCGTAGAACAGGTAGAGCGCCAGGCCCACAGCGGCGCAGACCGCGATCGTCACCGGCCCCGCGCTCCCCAACGCAAGTGCTGCAACCCAGGCCAGCACTGCCTTGGGGTTCAAAAGGTTCAGCAACAGCCCACGACGGAACATGCCGGCACCCGACCGCGCCGAGGCCTGTGCGCCTGCATCCAGCTCCGCTACCGGCTGCATCGCCGAACGCGCGGACATCGCCGCGAGGTAAAAAAGATACGCCGCGCCGGCAAGTTTCAGCAACAGCAGCGCCGGCGCGAAATGCGCGACTAGCAATCCCAGGCCCAGCCCGGCCAGCACGCCCCATACTGTCAGCCCGAGCGCGAGCCCAAGCGCCATCGCAACACCGGCCTGGCGCCCCTTTGCCATCGCCGTTCCTGCGACTGCCAGCGTCGCGGGTCCTGGTGATCCGGCGGCAAAGGCGAAGCTCGCCACCGAGGTCCAAAGTGCCACATCGCCCGCGTCGGTCATTTCAAACCCCGTTCCTCTCGGGCCTTGTCGCGGCTCATCGTGTTTCCCGCGCCGATGCCGAAGAAAAAGCGATTGGCCAACAGGTAACCGCCCGCATACATCAACAGCAGCGTCATGAATTGCTGCGAGCCCGGCACGGCGATGGCCAGCTTGGCGAACTCGGGCGCGAGGCCGGGTCCCGCATAGGCCAGCGCCACGTTCAGAGACGTGGCGACCAGCGTTCCGATGAAGGCAAAGCTCCAGGCCCGGCGCGCGCCGGGCAAAGCCCCGTGCCGGCGCACATATTGCTGCCCTTCGATCAGCGCGGCGATCATCGCCGGCACGATGATCTGCGCCGCCGAGCCCAGCATCTCGTCCTTGGTGATCCCCAACAGGCGCACCGCCTGGGACACGCTGATAGCCACGGCCAGAAAGACGGCGCTGTAACGCAGCCAGATCATCCGGCGATGCGCTGCGGATCCGCCCGCGCCTCGTCCATCAGGCGCCGCATTTCCCCGATCGCCGGCTCCAGCCCGCGAAAGATCGCCTCGCCAATCAGGAAATGCCCGATATTGAGCTCCATGACCTCCGGAAACGCCGCCACCGGCTGCACCGTCTCATAGGTGAGCCCGTGACCCGCGTGCACTTCCAGCCCCAGCGAATCGGCAAAGGCCGACATCTCCCTCAGGGCGGCCAGCTCTTTGTCCCGCGCCTGAAAATTTCCCTCGGCATGGGCATCGCAGTAGGCCCCGGTATGCAGCTCGATCACCTCGGCCCCGATCCGGTGCGCCGCCTCGATCTGGCGCCGGTCCGCGGCGATGAAGATCGACACGCGGCACCCCGCCTCGCGCAGCGGCGCGATGAAATGCGCCAGCCGGTTTTCCTCGCGTGCCACCTCCAGCCCGCCCTCGGTCGTGCGCTCCTCGCGCTTTTCGGGCACCAGGCAGACCGCGTGCGGCTTGTGGCGCAGGGCGATTTTCTGCATTTCGTCGGTTGCGGCCATCTCGAAGTTCAGGGGCCCATTCAGCGCCGCCATTAGCCCGTCGATATCCGCGTCCGAAATATGCCTGCGGTCCTCGCGCAGGTGCGCGGTGATCCCGTCCGCCCCGGCCTCCTCGGCCAGTTTGGCGGCGCGTACCGGGTCGGGGGTGGCGCCGCCGCGGGCATTTCTCACCGTCGCCACATGGTCGATATTCACGCCAAGGCGCAGTTTTCCGGCATCACTCATGACATCCTCCAGAGCAAGGGTAACGACTCGTTCCTGACCCTAGTGCTTCTCGGGCTCCGCGTCAGCCTTGTCATTGGCGCCATCCCTGGCCTTCTTTGCCGCGGCCTTCTCGGCGGCCTTCTCCGCCGCCTTTTCGCGGATCGCGGCCAGCTTGGCCTTGAGCATGCCCTTGCGCCGGTTCTGATAGGCCTGGATCAGCGGCAGGCTGACATAATAGCAGGTCAGGCCGGCGATGGTTCCGGGGATCAGTCCGCCGACCATGTAGGGAAAGAACACCTCGTCGTAAAAGACGGTCAGCCGGCTCCAGTCGGCGCTCTGCTCGTTGAAGATCGCCCAAAGGTTGTCTTTCAGGTCCCGCCCCGCATCGACGAACTTGCTGCCAAGCGTGCCATGCGCCTCCAGGTCGGGGTTGTTGCGCAGCCCGAGCATGAAATATCCGGTCTGCAGCGAAGACGCGCCGATGAAGACAAAGGTCAGCGGGTTGCCGAAGAAGGTCGACAGGAGCGCAGCCACGATGTTGCCGCGCAAGATCGAAGCCACCACGGCGGCCAGAAGAAAGTGCAGCCCGAAGAACGGCGAAAAGCTGACGAAGACCCCGGCGAAAACACCCCGGGCGATTCGGTGCGGCGGGTCGGGCAGACGCCTGACGCGGTGCCGAACGTAGTGGAACGCCCGCGTCCAGCCGGATCTCGGCCAGAGAAACCGTAACGTGGCCTTCCACCAAGGCAGTCTGTCACGGCGTTTGAAAACCACGGGGCGCGGCTCCTCTGGGTCAGCTCTGTTCCGTTCCGCCACTGGCCGCCAGCCGGCCGGGGTCGCGGAACCGTTCCACCGTGGCTACATCGCTTTCCGCATCCAACACCGAGATGACGCCATGCAGATGTTCCGCGTCGCGCAGCTCGACATCTATCAGCAGCCGGTAAAAGTCCGGTTTGCGATCCACGAATGTCAGGTCCGAGATATTGGCCTTCTGCTCTCCGATCAACGTGCAAATACGTCCCAGTACCCCCGCATCGTTGCCGATCGTCACATCCAGCGTCGCCTCGTAGACGGCAGCATGCGTGCCGCCGTGCCATTGCAGGTCCATCCAGCGCTCAGGCTGTTCCTCGTAGCGCTGCAGATTCTCGCAATCGATCGAATGGACCACCACGCCCTTTCCGCGATAGGTGATGCCGACAATTCGTTCCCCCGGCAACGGCTGACAGCATGGCGCCCGGTCAAAGCGCTGATCCGGTTCCAGGCCGATCACCGCGCGATCCAGCGCCACCTCGTTGCCCGTGTCCGGGGCCAGGTCAGGATATACCGCGTTCAGAACGCGGCTGGTGGTCAACTCGGCACTTCCCAGTCGGGCCAGAACCTCGTCACGCCCCTTCAGGCGCAGGGTCTTGGCGGCACGCTCCAGCGCCTTGTCGGTGGGCTTCTTGCCCACATGCTCGAACGCCGCGCGCGCCAGTTCCCGGCCCAACCGGATGTAACGATCCCGGTCGACCTCTCGCAGGGCCCGGCGAATGGCGGCGCGCGCCTTGCCCGTCGTGGCGATATCCAGCCACGTCGCCTGCGGTGTCTGCCCGTCGGCGGTAATCACCTCCACGGACTGGCCGTTCTTGATCCGGGTCCACAGCGGCACGCGCATCCCGTCGACCTTGGCGCCGACACAGCCATTGCCGATTCGCGTGTGGATGGCATAGGCGAAATCGATCGGCGTGGCCCCCCGTGGCAGCTTCACCACGTCCCCCTTCGGCGTGAAGCAGAACACCTGGTCGGCATACATTTCCAGCTTCACGGCCTCGAGGAACTCGTCGTGATCCTCCTCGCTGTCGAACTGCTCGGTAAGGCTGGAAATCCACTTGGCCGGGTCCACGGCGAACGGGTTCTCCGCCGGCACGCCGTCGCGGTACGACCAGTGCGCCGCCACGCCCGTCTCGGCCACCTCGTGCATCTGGCGGGTGCGCAACTGCACCTCCACCAGCTTGCCGTCGCGGCCGGACACCGTGGTATGGATCGAGCGATACCCGTTCGACTTGGGCTGGCTGATATAATCCTTGAACCGCCCCGGCACCGCCCGCCAACGGCGATGGATCACGCCCAGCACGCGGTAACAGTCATCCTCGGAAGCGGTGATGATGCGGAACCCGTAAATGTCGCTCAGCCGGGAAAAGCCCATCTCCTTTTCCTGCATCTTGCGCCAGATCGAATAAGGTTTCTTGGCCCGCCCCAGGATCTCAGCCTTAATCCCGGCCTCCTGCAATTCCAGCCGCATGTCGCCGGTGATCCGCTCGATCACGTCGCCCGCCTCGCGCTGCAAAGTGATGAACCGGCGCATGATCGACGCGCGCGCCTCGGGGTTGATCACGCGGAACGCCAGGTCCTCCAGCTCCTCGCGCATCCACTGCATGCCCATCCGGCCGGCCAGGGGCGCGAAGATATCCATCGTCTCGCGCGCTTTCTTCAGCTGCTTTTCGGGCCGCATCGCGCGGATCGTGCGCATGTTGTGCAGCCGGTCGGCCAGCTTCACCAGGATCACGCGCATGTCCTTCGACATCGCCATGAACAGCTTGCGGAAATTCTCGGCCTGCTGTGTCTCGGTGCTGGACAGCTGCAGGTTGGTCAGCTTGGTCACGCCGTCCACGAGGTCGGCAATCTCTCCCCCGAACCGCTCGGCCACCGCGTTGTAGGACGCGCGTGTATCCTCGATCGTGTCGTGAAGCAGGGCCGTGATGATCGTCGCATCGTCCAGCCGCTGTTCCGTCAGAATGGCGGCGACCGCCACCGGATGACTGAAATAGGGCTCCCCGGAGTGCCGCGTTTGGCCCTCGTGCATCTCCATTCCGAACGCATAGGCGTCGCGGATCAGATCGCTATGGCTTTTCGGATTATAGGCGCGGACAAGATCGACAAGCGTATCAGCACCAATCATCTGGTCCGCTTTCCATCACCCGTCCGCGCGCAGGGGTTCAGCCCTGGCCCTGCGCCTCCATCAGCGCACGCAGCAGTTTTTCTTCCGACATGTCGTCGTCGGCCGGTTTCTCGGCCTCCTCGCCCATCAGCAGCGCCATGGAATCGTCCTCCGGCTCGTCGACCTCGATCTGGCTCTGGTTCGATTCGATCAGCCGCTCGCGCAGGTCGTCGGCGCCTTGCGTCTCCTCGGCGATCTCACGCAGCGCCACGACCGGGTTCTTGTCGTTGTCGCGGTCCACGGTGATCGGCGACCCCGACGAGATCTCGCGCGCGCGGTGTGCCGCAAGCATCACCAGATCGAAGCGGTTCGGAACTTTATCAACGCAGTCTTCTGTGGTTACGCGCGCCATGGGGCCTCCGGATAGGGCAAAGTCTCAAGAAGCCCTTCATTTAAAGCCTCGGGCAGGTGTTTACAAGCACAGAATCAGTCCAGCGCCCGCACCTCTGCCCGGGCGTCGGCGGGCAGGTCCGCCAGCATCGCCGCCACGCTGCGTTCCAGCACCGGATGCACCCAGTCCGACGCGACGTCATTCAGCGGCACCAGAACGAAAGCCCGCTCATGCATCCGCGGATGCGGCAGGATCAGGTTTTCGGGGGTCCGCCGCATCTGCTGCTCCAGCGGCAGCGCGCGCCAGGCCTCATACGTGGCCCGGTCCGGCAGGACATGCGCGCCTGCCGCCAGCAGGTCCAGGTCCAGCGTGCGCTGGCCCCAGCGCTGCTGCCGCGCCCGTCCGAACGCGGACTCGGTTTCGTGTAAAAGTTGCAACATTTCCGAAGGATCGCCGTCGAAGGCCAGAACCGCGGCAGCGTTCACGTAATCCGGCCCCGCCCCTGCGGGAAAACAGGGCGTTTCATACATGCGGCTGACTGCCACGACGCGCGCGCCCGCCTTTGGCAACTGGGCCAGCGCCGCGCGCAGGGTCGTCTCCGGCGCCCCCGTATCGGACGGCAAATTCCCGCCCAATGCTATCAGGAATAGTTGCTCAGGCATGTGACCGGCTTATCCTCTCTACAATCTAAACGCTTGCGTAGCGCAAACTAAACTCCTAGGTACACCGACTAGTCCTGTCCGGTTTCAAATCCACTCCATTAGTACACCGTCGCGGCAGGGCAAACACACTCGGAAGGACATTTTATGTTTTACAAGGACGAACGGCTCGCGCTGTTCATCGACGGTTCGAACTTGTACGCTGCGGCGAAGGCGCTCGGGTTCGATATCGACTACAAGCTGCTGCGAACGGAATTCATGCGTCGTGGCAAGCTCTTGCGAGCCTTCTACTACACGGCGCTGCTGGAAAACGACGACTACTCCCCGATCCGCCCGCTTGTCGATTGGCTCAACTACAACGGCTTCACCATGGTCACCAAGCCGGCCAAGGAATACACCGACAGCCAGGGCCGCCGTAAGGTCAAGGGCAACATGGACATCGAATTGACGGTGGACGCCATGGAACTTGCCCCGCGGATCGACCACATCGTTCTGTTCTCCGGCGATGGCGATTTCCGCCCGCTGGTCGAAAGCCTTCAACGCCAGGGCGTTCGCGTATCCGTGGTCTCCACCATCCGCAGCCAACCGCCGATGATCTCCGACGACCTGCGCCGCCAGGCCGACAACTTCATCGAACTCGAAGACCTCAAGGAGGTCATCGGACGCCCGCCGCGCGAAGATTCGCAAGAGCGTCAGCAAGCCTCGGCCTGAGCGAGCCGCCAGGTAACGGGGCCGGGGGCAGCCGAAAGCGGCCGCACCTCGCGCCCCGATTTGCCACCCCCCACTGGACGCCGCACGCCGCAACCCTTACGTCTTGAGGGAACAGGAGTGTCCATGACCAAACCGCCCCTCACCCTCTATCTCGCAGCCCCGCGCGGCTTTTGCGCCGGTGTCGACCGCGCCATCAAGATCGTCGAGATGGCACTCGGGAAATGGGGCGCGCCGGTCTATGTCCGGCACGAGATCGTGCACAACAAGTACGTGGTGGACGACCTGCGCGCCAAGGGCGCGGTCTTCGTCGAAGAGCTCGACGAATGCCCCGACGACCGCCCGGTGATCTTTTCGGCGCATGGCGTGCCCAAGGCGGTCCCGGCCGAGGCCGCGTCGCGCGAAATGGTCTATGTCGATGCGACCTGCCCGCTTGTCTCCAAGGTCCATATCGAGGCCGAGCGCCACGCCGCGAACGGGCTGCAGATCATCATGATCGGCCATGCCGGCCACCCCGAGACCATCGGCACGATGGGCCAGCTGCCTACCGGAGACGTGTTGCTCGTCGAAACGCCCGAAGACGTGGCCCGGGTCGAGGTGCGCGATCCCGCGCTTCTCGCCTTCGTGACGCAGACCACGCTGTCGGTCGACGACACCGCCGATATCGTCCTGGCGCTCCAGGCCCGATTCCCCGACATCGTCGGCCCCCACAAGGAAGACATCTGCTATGCCACCACCAACCGGCAGGAAGCGGTAAAGGCGATGGCCGAAAAGGCCGAGGCGATGCTTGTCGTGGGTGCGCCCAACTCCTCCAACTCCAAACGTCTGGTCGAGGTCGGCGCCCGCGCGGGCTGTTCCTACGCGCAGCTGGTCCAGCGCGCCGCGGATATCGACTGGCGCGCGCTTGAGGGCATCACCACTATGGGCATCACCGCCGGCGCTTCGGCACCCGAAGTGCTGATCAACGAGGTCATCGACGCCTTCCGCGACCGGTTCGACGTGACCATCGAACAGGTCGAAACCGCGCAGGAAAACGTCGAATTCAAGGTCCCCCGGGTCCTGCGCGAACCCGCCTAAAGGCCTTGCCCGCTTCGGCATTCTGTCGGCGGAACACGCTGCTCGCACAGCCTTCCGCCCGCGCCACACTGCCGGGATATGGCACGACGCGGCAACCCGCGCAGCCCGTCCCGGGCCTGACCCGGGACCTCTTCGCCGGGGTCAGGATTTCCTGTCTTCCCAATTCATCCTGTAACTGTAGGCTGCCCCGAAAGACGGGACCCATCACGTGACACGCAGCTTCCTTGCCTGGTTGACCGGCAGCGCCATCACCACCTTCGCGCGGCTTATCACGGCCGTTCGCGCCGTATGGGACGGCTCCGAGCCCGAACCCGTCCAGCGGGTCTATTTCGCAAACCACACATCCAACGGCGATTTCATACTGATCTGGACGGTCCTGCCCCCGAACCTGCGCCGCGGGACACGCCCGGTTGCCGGCGCGGATTACTGGCTCAAATCCCCGCTCAAGACCTTCATCGGCCGCGATGTCTTCAACGCGGTCCTGATCGACCGCGACACGGAGACCCGCACCGAGGACCCAATAAAGCTCATCCTCGACGGGCTCGATTCCGGCGCCTCGCTCATCATCTTTCCCGAGGGCACCCGGAACACCACGGACAAGCCTCTGCTGCCGTTCAAAAGCGGGCTCTACAACATCTCCGATGCCCGCCCCGAGGTGGACCTGGTGCCGGTCTGGATCGACAACCTCAACGACGTCATGCCCAAGGGCAAGCTGGTGCCGATCCCGCTGCTTTGCACCGTCACCTTCGGCGCGCCAATCCGCGTCGAACCCGGTGAAACCCGCAAGGATTTCCTCAAGCGGGCGGAAACCGCCCTGCTGGCGCTTGCCCCTGCCGACGACACATCGGCAGAGGAGGCGCCGGCATGACCGAAACCCACGCCGATTTCCTCACCCTGCTGGCCGGCATCATCGGCGTCCTCATCGTCGCCAGCGGCATTGGCTACGTGCTCAAGCAGCGCATCGCGCCGGATGGCTCCAACGCCACGATAGAGAACCTCAACGCCCGCATCCTCGCCTGGTGGGGCATGACGGCGTTCCTCGCCGTGGCCTTCCTCGCCGGGCGCGGCGGCGTGATCGCGCTTTTCGCCTTCACCTCCTTCGCCGCCCTGCGCGAGTTCGTCACCCTCACAACCCGCCGCGCCTCCGACCACTGGGCCATCGCAACCGCCTTTTTCGTGATCCTGCCCGCGCAATACCTGCTTATCTGGTATGAATGGTACGGCATGTGGTCGCTCTTGATCCCGGTCTACGCCTTCCTCATCCTGCCCATCATCGCGGTGCTGCAAGGCGACAGCCGCAACTTCCTCGTCCGCATCAGCCAGATGCAATGGGCGCTGATGATCTGCGTCTTCTGCGCCAGTCACGTGCCCGCGCTCCTCTTCCTCGACATCCCCGGCTTCGAGGCGCGCAACGTCCTGCTCATCGCCTTTCTCATCGTGGTGGTCCAGCTGTCGGACGTGCTGCAATACACCTGGGGCAAGCTCTTCGGCCGCCATCCCGTCGCGCCCTCGCTCTCGCCCTCCAAGACCTGGGAAGGACTGATCGGCGGCGTCGCCTCGGCCACGCTGATCGGCACCGCGCTTTTCTGGATCACGCCGTTCACGCCCTTGCAGGCCGCCGGCATGTCGCTCGTTATCACGCTCGCCGGGTTCTTCGGCGGGCTGGTCATGTCAGCCATCAAGCGCGACCGGGGCGTCAAGGACTGGGGCCACATGATCGCCGGTCACGGCGGCTTCATCGACCGGCTCGATTCCGTCGTCTTCTCGGCCCCGCTCTTCTTTCACCTGACCCGGTACTACTGGTCGCTGACATGAGCCTGCTGCGCTCGAACCTGGCGCACATGGCGGGCGGCTTCGTGCTGATGGGCGGCTGGGCGGTCTTTGCCAACGCGGCGCACCCGATGCCCGCACCCCTGGTTTCCGGCATCGTGCAGGGCGTTCTCTCGGCCACGATCACGCTTGCCCTGAAAGCGATGATCGAACACTTGCTGCCGCGCATCTCGGGCCTGCCCGGCCTGATCCTGCCGCCGCTTGCCTGCGCGGCCATATCGGTCACGCTGCTGTCGCTCGTGCACCGCGCCGTCGGCACGCCGGAAATCGCGGCGACGCTCGCCCTGCCCGTGACCGTCGCCACCAGCTACGCCGCGCTTTACAACTACCGCCTGAGGCACGCCCCATGACCGACACCCGCCGCCCCCTGAGCAGCCGCGACACCGGCTGGGCGCGCCGCACCGCCCGCTGGCTCAGCCGCACGTCGCTCACACCCAACCGCATCAGCCAGGGGTCGATCCTCTTCGCGGCCCTGGCCTGCCTCGCCTTCTGGGCCTCCGCCCACACCGGCACGACCGCAGCGATCATCCTGCTGCTTCTCGCCGCGCTCGGCTGTCAACTGCGCCTGCTCTGCAACCTCTTCGACGGGATGGTCGCCGTCGAAGGCGGCAAGTCCGAACCCGACGGCCCCTTCTGGAACGAGGCACCGGACCGCGCCGCCGACCTGCTGATCCTGACCGGCGCGGGGCTGGCCACCGGGCAACTCGCACTCGGCCTGCTGGGCGGCGCGTTGGCCATCGCCACCGCCTATATCCGCGAACTCGGCCGGGCCGAGGGGCTGGGCTCGGATTTCTCTGGCCCCTTCGCCAAGCCTCAACGCATGGCCGCGATCACCGCCGGCGCGGTCCTGTCGGCGATCGAACTGGGGCTGTTCGACACGCGCCACGCCTTGCTTTTCGCGCTGATCGTGACCGCGCTTGGCACCGGATTCACGGCTCTCTCCCGCTCCACCCGCATGATCCGGGCGCTCAAACGCCCCACGCGCGACATGTCTGACACTTGATCCCGCCGGGGCGGCCTTCTAAACCAACTCCGACGCTTGCAGCCAAGGACCGCCCGCCCCGTGAACGAGATCCCCCGCACTCCGCTGATCCTGGCATTGGCCGGCCTCCTGCCGTTCCTGTGGAGCGCCCTGACCGTGCTCTGGCCCGATCTGGCGATCTGGACCCAGCGCGTGGTCGGTCCCCGCTTCGTCGGGCCTTACGTCGGGCTCTTCTACGGTGCGGTGATCCTCAGCTTCATGTCCGGCGTGCTCTGGGGCTTTGCCACACGCATGACCGGCCCCTCGGCCACCACCGGCTACGTGCTTTCGGTCATTCCCGCGCTCTGGGTGTTCTTCACCCAAGGCGGCGGCGCCTACAAGGCCGGGATCATGCTGATCGTCGGCTTCGCCGGCATCCTCGCGCTTGACTGGATGTTCTGGCGCGACGGGGTGGCACCGCACTGGTGGATGCGCCTGCGCCTGATCATCACCGCTGTGGTCGTGCTCTGCCTCGTGATCGGCCTCACGCAATGAGCCACGACGACCAGACCATCCGGGTCTACGGGTCCGAAGCCGCGCGCTATGCCGACGTGACGAAGGACGCGGGCAAGGACCCGGTGCTGCGCCTCTTTCTCGACCATCTCGCCCCCGGCAGCAGCGTCCTCGACCTCGGCTGCGGCCCCGGCATCGCCTCGGCCATCATGGCCGCCGAAGGTCACGCGGTCACGGCCACCGACGCCACGCCGGAAATGGTCGCCCTCGCAGAGGCGCAACCCGGCGTGACAGCCCGGCTCGCGAAATTCGACGACATCGACGAAGTCGCGGCCTATGACGCGATCTGGGCGAATTTCTCGCTCCTGCACGCGCCCCGCGCCAACCTGCCCCGCCATCTGGCCGCCCTCGTGACCGCGCTGAAACCCGGTGGGCTGCTGCACATCGGCATGAAAACCGGCACCGGCGAACACCGTGACACGCTCGGACGGCTCTATACCTATGTCACAAAGACCGAGCTTTCCGACCTTCTGATCGCGGCTGACCTGCACCCGTTCGAGACGCGCACCGGCGCCGACAAAGGCCTTGACGGCAGTCTGGCGGAATGGGTCACGATCCTTGCAAGAAAGCCGGACGATGACTGAGCTTTTCGCCTATACAGACGGCGCCTGTTCCGGCAATCCCGGTCCCGGTGGCTGGGGTGCGCTGTTGCAAGCCAAGGACGGCGACAACATCGTCAAGGAACGCGAGCTCAGCGGCGGCGAGGCCGAGACCACCAACAACCGGATGGAATTGCTGGCGGCCATCACCGCGCTGGAGACTCTGTCGAGGCCCACGCGCATCACCATCGTCACCGACAGCGCCTATGTGAAAAACGGTGTCACCGGCTGGATCCACGGCTGGAAGCGCAACGGCTGGAAAACCTCGAACAAGAAGCCGGTCAAGAATGTCGATCTCTGGCAACGTCTTGATGCCGCGGCCCAGCGGCACGACGTCACCTGGGAATGGGTCAAGGGCCATGCCGGCCACCCGGAAAACGAACGCGCCGACGAACTCGCCCGTGCGGGCATGGCACCCTTCAAGCCCGGCAAAGCCAAGTCATGACGGACCTGTTCCTGCTGGACCACGCCTCGGTCCTGATCTTCGCGCTGACCGGCGCGCTGGTCGCGTCACGCGCGCAGCTCGACGTCGTGGGCTTCGCCTTCATCGCATGTCTCACGGCGGTGGGCGGCGGCACGGTGCGCGACGTGCTTCTTGACCGCAACCCGGTCTTCTGGATTGCCAACCCCAGCTTCATCGCCACCGCCTGCGCCGCCGCGATCCTGATCTTCTTCACTGCGCATCTGTTCGAGAGCCGGTACCGCCTCCTGCTCTGGCTCGACAGCCTTGCGCTGGCGGTGGCCGTTCCCGCCGGCGTTGCGACCGCGCTGGCGATGTCACAGCCGCTGCCGATCGTGGTGATCATGGGGATGGTCACGGGCTGTCTTGGCGGGCTGATGCGCGACGTAGTGTGCAACGAGGTGCCGCTGGTGCTGAAACAGGGCGAGCTTTACGTCACCGCCGCCTTCGCCGGATCGCTGGCCGCCGTGGCAACTCTGATGGTCACAGACCGAGAGCTTTTCATCCTCGCCGCCTGCGCCGGGGTGACGTGGGCGCTTCGCGCAGGCTCGCTGGCCTTCGGCTGGCGCCTGCCGGTCTACCGCTCGCGCCCACCGCGGGCCTAAGCTATTTGCGCGCCTTATACGCCTGATAGCCCCAGATCAGCACCAGCGCGCCCAGAACCGCGCCGATGATCCCGCCCAGCAGGCCAAGGAAGGCCAAGATGCCTTGAAGAATCAGCCCGCCCAACAGCGCCCCGGCGATACCGATGCCGATGGTCACCAGCGGGTCGGCATCGATGCGCATGATCCGTGTCGCAAGATACCCCGCTACGGCCCCGATGATGATGAGATAGATCAGCCCCATGGCAGTTCTCCGTTGTCAGCGACCCCGGCGCCAATGCGTCGGAATGATGATCAGCGCCCCGATGGACGAGATGATCGCGTCCACCCCCGGCGCACCAAAGCGAAAGCCGAACATGACCCGCACGAAATAGAA
Source organism: Roseovarius sp. (assembly GCF_965277045.1). Lineage (GTDB taxonomy): Bacteria > Pseudomonadota > Alphaproteobacteria > Rhodobacterales > Rhodobacteraceae > Roseovarius. The sequence goes on from NZ_OZ255712.1 coordinate 2,882,208, forward strand.
CAGAAAGGCCCCGCCGACGCAGATGATGATTGATTGCAGGATGCCGTTGCGGGTAAAGCCGGATTTCTCGCTGATATATCCGACGATCCCGGCAATCACGACGGTTCCGAACAGTTGCAGATACATGAGACCTCGTTGCTCTGGTTGGCGCGATGCTGGCCTGTTTCCGGACCGGACGCAAGCGCGGGTCACCAGGCCTCGGACTGCGCGCGCAGTCCGACCGGGGCGAGGGGCCAGCCCCTCGCGCTCCCCGGGGTATTTTTAGCCAGAGGAAAAGGCGGATCAGAGGCGCGTTCCCTTGGGCAGCGCCATGCCGCGCAGGAAGTCCTCCGTCCCCTGCGGCCCACGTCCGGCCTTTTGCAGGCGCAGGACTTTCACCGCGCCGCTGCCGCACGCGATGGTCAGCGCGTCGTCGAGCACCTCGCCGGGCGTCCCGTTGCCCGCGCCAATTTGCGAGGCAAGGAACTTGATCCGCGTGCCCTCGTGGTCGATCCACGCACCGGGAAAGGGTGAAAGGCCACGGATCTGCCGGTCGACCGCCTCGGCGGGGCGCGTCCAGTCGATCCGCGCCTCGGCCTTGTCGATCTTGTCGGCATAGGTGACGCCGATCTCCGGCTGCGGCTCGGGCGTCAAATCCTTCAGTCGCCCGAGCGCCGACGTGATCGTCTCGGCCCCCATGCGGGACAAACGATCATGCAGCGTCCCCGTGGTTTCCTCCGCGCCGATCTGCGTCTCGCGGCGCAGCAGCACCGGGCCCGTATCCAGCCCCGCCTCCATCTGCATGATGCAGACCCCGGTCCTGTCGTCCCCCGCCATGATCGCGCGGTGGATCGGCGCCGCCCCGCGCCAGCGCGGCAGCAGGCTGGCGTGGATATTGAGGCAGCCATGCCGCGGCGCATCGAGGATGGCTTGCGGCAGGATCAATCCATAGGCCACGACCACGGCCACGTCCGCATCGAGGCCGGCGAAGGCCTCTTGCTCATCTTCGCCTTTCAGGCTGACCGGGTGGCGCACCGTCAGCCCCAGCTCCTCGGCCCGCGCCTGCACCGGGCTGGGGCGATCTTTCTTGCCCCGCCCCGCGGGCCTCGGCGGCTGGCAGTAAACCGCGGCAATCTCGTGTCCCGCCTCGACCAGCGCCTCGAGCACCGGCACGGAAAAGTCGGGCGTTCCCATGAAAACGAGGCGCATGGTTTTCTCCTGACCTGTCAGCGTTGCTTGGCCGCGCGGCGCAACAGCATGTCGCGCTTCACCTTGCTCAACCGGTCGAAATACATCCTGCCGTTCAGATGATCGACCTGGTGCTGCACGCTGGTGGCCCAAAGCCCGACGAAATCCCGCTCCTCGACCTCGCCTTCGGTGTTCAGGAACCGCACCGTCACGGCACGCGGACGGCTGATCCTGGCATGCACGCCGGGCAGGTTGGGGCTGGCCTCATCATGCTCGCGCATCTGGGCACTTGCATGCAGGATCTCGGGGTTCGCCATGCGCACCGCCTGTCCGCGCGCATCGCTGGCATCGACCACCGCCAGCCGCCTCATCACGCCGATCTGCACGGCGGCCAGGCCCACGCCCGGCATCGCATCCATGGTGTCGATCATGTCGTCCCAGATCGCGCGCTCGGCATCGGTGACCGCCTCGACGGGGTCCGCGGGCGTGCGCAACCGCTTGTCCGGCCAGGGCACGAAAGGGCGTACGGCCACCGGCCTAGTCCCGCGCCATTTCACGCTTCAGCTTCTGCATCTTGCGCGTGATCAACTGCCGTTTCATCGGGCCAAGGTAATCTATGAAAAGCTTGCCGTTCAAATGGTCGATCTCGTGCTGCACGCAGGTCGCCCAAAGCCCGTCGAACGTGTCGGATCGTTCGTTCCCGTCACGGTCGATCCACCTGACATCCACGACCTTGGGGCGCGTCACCTCGGCAAACTGGTCGGGGATCGACAGGCAGCCTTCCTCGTAGACGTTCTTTTCATCCGAGCCGGCCACCACCTCGGGGTTGAACATCACCAGCGGGCGCGGCGGCTCCCCGGCCTCGTCGTCCTTCGAGCAATCCAGCACGATCAGCCGGTCCATCACCCCGATCTGCGGCGCGGCGAGGCCGATGCCCGGCGCGTCATACATCGTCTCCAGCATGTCGTCCGCCAACGCGCGCAACTCATCGCTCAGGTCTGGCACGGGCGCACACACCTTTTTCAAGCGGGGGTCGGGATGGATCAGGATCGGTCGCAGCATGGGCGTCCATTTAGGCGATCGTCCCGCGCGGTGCAACGCCCTTGCACCTACGCGACATTCCGCTAGCTTCCGCCGCAAGGCACAACCGGAGGACCCGATGACAATCCATGCAGATTTCGACAGGCTGATCGACCGCCGCGGCACGAATTGCGCGAAATGGGATGCGATGCCGAAGGTCTACGGCGTGCCTGTCGAAGACGGCATACCGATGTGGGTCGCCGACATGGACTTTAGCGCTGCAGAGGTGCTGCAGGACGCAGTGCGGGGCCTGCTTGAAAAGGCGAATTACGGCTACTTCACCGGCGAGAGTGAAATGAAAGACGCTGTCGCGTGGTGGATGAAGAGCCGGCATGGCTGGTCGCCAGACCCGTCGCACATGTTCTCGACCGCCGGGCTGGGCAATGCCATCGCGATCTGCCTGCAGACCTACACCGATCCTGGCGACGAAGTGATCATCTTCACGCCGGTCTACCACGAATTCACGAACAAGATCGTCAATGCCGGTCGCGTGGTGAAGGAAAGCCCGCTCGTGCCCGGCGAGGACGGCATGTACCGCATGGACCTTCAGTCGCTCGAAAGCGCCCTTTCGGGGCGCGAGAAGATGCTGCTGTTCTGTTCGCCGCACAACCCAGCCGGCCGGGTCTGGACGGTCGAAGAGCAAAAGGAACTGGCCGCCTTCTGCGAGCGGCATGACCTTGTTCTCGTGGCGGACGAGATTCACCACGACCTCGTCCTGCCGGGCCATACCCATGTGCCCATGCCCGTGGCGGCGCCGGATATCGCCGAACGGCTGATCATGCTGACCTCGTCGTCCAAGACCTTCAACACGGCCGGCTCGCGGCTGGGCACCGTCACCATCCCCGGCACCATGCTGCGCGCGCGGTTTTCCGATGCGCTGACGGCGCTCAACCTTTCGCCCAACCTGCTGGGCTGCGTGCTGACACGCGCGGCCTATACGCCGCAGGGCGCCGAATGGGTCGACCAGCTGGTGGGTTACCTCGATGGGAACCGCGCGGCGTTCCTTGACGCGATGGGCCAGATCCCGGGCGTCCGGGCGATGCCGATGCAGGCCACCTACCTGGCCTGGGTCGATTTTTCCAATACCGGGATGGAAATGAAAGAGGTACTGCGCCGCGTGAACGAAGACGCCCGTATCGCACCGTCGGTAGGCGCGGAATTCGGCAAGGGCGGCGAAACCTGCCTGCGTTTCAACATCGCCACGCCCCGGGCCCGGGTGGAAGAGGCCGCCACCCGCCTTCAGGCCGCGTTCTCCGACCTTCAGTAGTACTTCGCCCTTGGGTATCGGATTGCGCAAGCGCAATCCGACCGGTGCGAGGGGCCAGCCCCTCGTGTTCCCCGGAGTATTTCCGAAACGATGAAAGCTGCAGTCAGGCGTCGCCGATCAGCGCCACCGGCGCGTCATCGGGACGTTCGAAATCCACGGGCTGTTCGCCCGAGGCCTCGTTGACAACCTTCAGCTCAAATCGGATCTCTTGACCGTCATCCTCGGAGGCCACGATCAGACATCGCTTGAGGTGACGCGCACCGTCATAGAGGTCCACCAACCCCCGCAGATGCGGCGCGGCCCCGGCTGGCAGGGCAAACCCGTTATCCCAGGCGCGCAGGACCGCGTGCGATTGCGGTCCGGCCTCGACCCGCAGCCGATTGCTCTTTTGCCAGCCGCGCATCCGCGCCTCTTCGAGACCCGCAAGAACTTCCGGGGAAAGAAAAGTTGTCATGGCCAGCACCTTTGCAGAGAATCGTCCCGCCAGAATGTAAGGCTAAACCATGACAGTCACGTAAAATTTTCGCCGCATTGCCGCAATGCACTTGCGGCGCGTCACCCGCCCAGAAGCCCCCTGAGCTGATCGCCGAGATAGTAGCAGACCGCCACCTGCCCCCCGGCGCCGTGCGGGCCCATGAACACGCCATCGGCATCCGAAATATAGGCACAGATCGCCTGGAACTCCGCCAGCCGCGCGGCATCTATGGCACCCCCACGGCTCAGCAGTTCCTCGATCTCCTGGCGCTCTCCGAATTGCTGTACGGCCCAGGCGGCCTGCTGCATCTCTACCGGCACGTCGGGATGCCCCCAGGCCCACATCCAGCTGCCATCGTCGGAATAGGTGCCGATGACCTGCGCCTCTGCCGCGATCTCCGGCCCCTCGGCGGGCACGAACACGATCCGGCCCTTCTTCAGGTTCAGCCGGAACTCCGAAACGTCCTGCACCTGCGATGAAACCGCGCTGCCGGCGGTCCGGGTCTTCAGGTGGAACGCCGCGTTGACCGCAAGCTGCCGGTACGTCTCGGGCAATTGGGTCGCCCCGGCATCCGCCTGCCGTCCGGCGAACTCCAGCAGGATCTCGTTCATCTTTCGCTCCTTTTCAGCATGGCAGGCCACGCGCAAGCGCGCCAGGGCGCAAACAGCGACACCCCCAATCGTTTTCATGTCCCGGTCCACGTTCCACGACACGCCCGGCTTCGGCAACCGCCATTCGACCACGAGCGTCACCAGCAGCACGGGTCCGTGTCAACAGACGCCATCAAGGCGAGGGCGCGCGCGCAATCGTCGCCCTGTGTGCCGCTGCACAGTCTCTGCGCGGGGATCTGCCCTGCCCGAAACCATTGGCGCGGTTAAGTGTTGGGGGACAGGAAAAGGAGGCTCCGATGGGCGAGTTGATCGACGGCACATGGCATACCGGCTGGTACGACACGAAAAAGCATGGCGGCAAATTCAAGCGGGAGACGTCGAAATTCCGCAACTGGATCACCACCGACGGCAGTGCCGGGCCAAGCGGCGAGGGCGGATTCAAGGCTGAAGCTGGGCGATACCACCTCTATGTCTCGCTTGCCTGTCCCTGGGCGCACCGCGCGCTCGTCTTCCGTCGCCTGAAGGGTCTCACCGACCTGATCGACGTGTCGGTCGTGCATCCCGACATGCTCTCCGATGGCTGGACGTTCGACACCGATTTCCCGGGGGCCACGGGCGACAAGCTCTTCGGCCTGCCATTCGCGCGCGATCTCTACATTCGCGCCGATCCCGACACGACCGGCCACGTGACCGTGCCGATCCTGTGGGACATGCAGCGCGAGACGATCGTCTCGAACGAAAGCGCCGAGATCATCCGCATGTTCAATTCGGCCTTCAACGACATCACCGGCAATGACGACGACTATTACCCAAAGGAATTGCGGGACGAGATCGAGGATATCAACGAGCGCGTCTACCACACCGTCAACAACGGCGTCTACAAGGCGGGCTTCGCGACGACCCAGGACGCCTACGAAGACGCGGTCATTCCGCTGTTCGAGACGCTGGACTGGCTGGAGGGCCTCCTGTCAGAGCGTAGGTACCTTGCCGGTGCGCAGCTGACCGAGGCCGACTGGCGTCTGTTCACCACGCTGATCCGCTTCGACAAGGTCTATCACGGGCACTTCAAGTGCAACCGCGCCCGGATCGTCGATTATCCCAACCTGTGGGGCTACCTGCGGGAGCTTTATCAGTGGCCAGAGGTTGCGCAGACCGTGAACTTCGATCACATCACGCGCCACTATCATTACAGCCATGATATGATTAACCCGCACCGCATCATCCCCATCGGTCCCGACCTTGACCTCACGGCACCGCACGGGCGCGATAAGGGCTGACGCCGTACTGTCAAAAACCCGGCCCGAATCCCTTGACGGGCGATGGCTTTGGCCGTAAAGACGCGCAACGGAATTCAGGGCGCTGCCTATGGCGGTGCCCGTTTGTATTGAGAGGGACCGCCCAAGCGGCCCGACAAAAACGAGGATGAACCCATGTCGCGCCGCTGCGAACTGACCGGAAAAGGCCCGATGGTTGGCAACAACTCCAGCCACGCCAACAACAAGACCAAGCGTCGCTACCTGCCCAACCTGAACGACGTGACCCTGCAATCCGAAACGCTGGGTCGCGGCATCAAGCTGCGCATCACCGCCGCTGCCCTGCGCAGCGTCGACCACCGCGGCGGGCTTGACCGTTTCCTGGCCAAGGCCAAAGACACCGAGCTTTCGGACCGCGTGCTGAAGGTCAAGAAAGAGATTGCAAAGGCCCAGGCCGCCAACGCCTGATCGCCCCTGCGTATCGCACAAGACGAAGGCCCTGCCGTTTGGCGGGGCTTTTTTGTTGGGCGGTTCTCCAAATCGCTAGCAAAGGACGGCCCCGCCCCCCTGCCGGACTTTCACGCGATCCGGGCATGTGTCATTCCAAACGCAAACCGTCTTGGCCAACCACCGATATCAATCAACCGAGTTCTGTCCGCGGCCGGGAAATAGAACACCCGTATATACCAATGCAGCTTGTATTGTGCCTGCCGAACGCCTATCTCTTAATTGCTTATGTTGTTCTCTCGAACCGCTGCTTCCGTTTACCCGGCTCTCAGTTGATCGATTCAGTCTGACTATGCCGGGCTGCCGCATCCTGTGGGCAGCACCAAAAACAGGAGTACACGGATATGGCCAATGGCACCGTGAAATGGTTCAACTCAACCAAAGGTTTCGGATTCATTCAGCCAGAGAGCGGCGGCAAGGATGTGTTCGTACACATCTCCGAGCTTGAGCGCGCTGGCATCAGCGGCCTCGACGACGGCCAGAAGGTCAAGTTCGAGACCGAGTCCGGTCGCGACGGGCGCGAGTCCGCAAGCGCGCTGGAACTCGCGTGAGCTTTTCGCTCGAGGACGTCTTCAAAGAGGTCCCACCGCAGACCGGCAATGGCGGGCGTCACCTGACGCCCTCCAGCGTCTTCAAGGACGCCCCGGCCGCGCCTGCCACAAAGCTGGACAAGACCACAGCGGCGGCCAGAGAGATCCTGGACGCCGAGGCCAATGAGCGGGTGCAAAAGAGCGCCAAGCTCAAGCTGGCCCGAGAAGCACGCGACGCAGGGCTCTCCCGGTAAAGGATCGCCCGCGGTCGCGCGTCGCCTGATCGTGCCAGCACCGCTTCCGGCAGACGCACGTCATGGCCGGGCGCGGTGAATAAACCGCAGCCGGAGCAAATCTCCGGGTCTGACACGGGCCGGCTGCGGGTTTGGACATGAACGACTCGACCGGGCCGAAAAATGCGGCCCAAGGCACGTGTCGTGCAGGGATCGTTGTCAGGAAATTCGAAAGACCGCGTCGTACAATGCGCCGCGAAGACCAAGTACGGCAGCCCTGGTTCCCACGCGAACCCGGGCCGCTGCAACGCATTCAAATGAAAGTAGAAAAAATGGGCTATTCGACACCGAAGAAACAACTGGACCTCAAGGAATTCCTGAGCGAGCCAGCCAAGAAATTGCCATTCCGCAAGTTCGGCATGCGCAGTGCGCCGACCAAGCCCGCAACTGGGTCCCAAAGCCGCGCGGCGCAGACCGAATCCACCGAAAGCTAAGCCCGGCACGTCTGCCGACATGCAGCTGCGACTGGCGCATTTCCAGGGGCATCAAGGAGTTCTGACAGTGGCGTTTCGCAATCGTGCACCGACCCATGGCGCCCGGCGCGACGGACGTCGTCCGCTGTCGTTTCGCGCCTTGGCGTCAATGCGGGCCGTACCGGCAAACTCATGACCCGGAAAAAAGCCACCGTTGATTTCGAGAGAAAGACACAAAGCCCACTGAACGACCGGTTGGGCAGCAGCCTCAAACTCGGTCGAAACAGGCGCAATGTTGTCAACTTGAAATGGGTTTTGCTTGTCGTTCTGGCGCTGTGGACAACCTGGATACTGGCCCGAGCCGTTTTCGCCTGATGAAACGAACCGCAACCATGGATATCTACATGTCGAAAAGCAAAGCCAAGAAGAAACCCAGCGCCGCTGGAACCGCGATCAAGGCAGTAGATGCCGCGACAATCGTCGAGGATGCGTTCGGCAATTACCTCATCCGCGCTGGCCGGTTGAACGGCGATTTCATCGCGCGTGCCTTTCCCGCCACCGGCTCCAAGAGCCAAGGGCTGATCGCCGAAGCGTCCGGCACGTCCGAGGCCGACGCAATCGAGACATTGAAGGAAAACCTGCGGGCCCGCAGCGCCAATCGCACCGAAGCGCGCCGCTGGGACGAACGGTCCGACACCGCGATCCCCAGCAAGGAAGAGTTCGTCGAGGCGCTCCGGCAGATGAAATTGACGGACGCCCAACTGGCAATGCTCAAGGCCCATGCCGTTGCCGGTGACGACGGAATGACCCTGGCCGCCTTGACCAGGGCGTCGGGATACAAGTCCGAGGACACGGCCATGAAAGCTCTGAAAAGAGCGGGCTCTCTTGTCGGCGATTTCCTCGGCTTGGATCCCCGGTCAGGCGCGGCAAACGATCCCAGGGATGCGCGCGAAGTTCTGGGCTACCAGATTGAAGGCGAGGCCGAAACCGCGTCGGTCTGGGTGATGCACGACGAGCTGCGCAACGCCGTCCGCTCAGCCATCTGAGAGCGCCCTGAACACGGGCGGCTTCGCTTCAGCCGCCCGCCGCCGCCCGGATCGCCGCCATGTTCTGCCCGTAGACCTCCGGCGCTTCCACCGATCCGCCCTTGAACACCGCCGATCCGGCCACCAGCACATCGGCCCCCGCCTCCACCACCAGCGGTGCGGTCTCGGGAGTCACGCCGCCGTCGATCTGGATATGCACCTCGCGATCCCCGATCATCCGGCGCAGCCGGCGCGTCTTCTCGACGCCCGACGTGATAAACTTCTGCCCGCCAAAGCCGGGGTTCACCGTCATCAGCACCACCATGTCCACCATGTCCAGCACGTACTCGATGGCCTCCAGCGGGGTGCCCGGATTGACGCAGACCCCCGCCTTGCATCCCGCCCCGCGAATGGCCTGCAAGGTGCGGTGAATATGCGGGCCGGCCTCGACATGGGCGCTGATCATGTCCGCGCCCGCCTCGGCATAGGCCTCGATATACGCATCCACCGGGGAAATCATCAGGTGCACGTCCATGAAGGTGGTCACATGCGGCCGGAACGCCTTCACCGCCGGGGGGCCGAAGGTCAGGTTCGGCACGAAATGCCCGTCCATCACGTCCACATGCACCCAGTCCGCACCCTGATCCTCAATGGCCCGGATCTCGGCCCCGAAATTGGCGAAATCGGCAGACAGGATGGATGGCGCGATCTTGACGGAACGGTCGAACGGCATGGCAGGCTCTCCTCGTGGTGTGCCCCGCTCTTGCGGCGTTTGGCGCGGCTCGTCAAGCCTAGCGCCGACCCGATTGAACCCCCGGCCCATTCGTGCCACCAATTGATCCCGCCATTCCGCTCAGGGGGACCCGCGCCATGCTCGGCCAGATGCAGCACCGCCCGCTCAGGATCATCGACATCCTGACCTACGCCGCCGAGGCCTTTCCCGAACAGGGGCTGGTCTCGGTCCGCGACGAGGGCGACATTCACCGCACCACCTACCCCGAAACGCTGGCCCGTGTCGGCCAGCTAGCCCACGCCCTCGACGCCCTCGGCCTGAAAACCGGCGACCGCATCGCCACGCTTGCGTGGAACGGCTACCGCCATTTCGAGCTGTACTACGCCATCGCCGGCATCGGCGGCGTCTGCCACACGATCAATCCCCGCCTGCCGCCCGAGCAGATGCAGTATATCCTCGACCATGCGCAGGACAGCGCGATCTGCGTCGATATCAGCCTCGTAACCCTTCTGGAGAACGTCACCCTGCCCAACGGCTGCCGCGTCATCGTCCTGACCGATGCAGACCACATGTCCGACGCCCCAGACGGCGCCCTGGCCTATGAGGACCTGCTGGCCGACCAGCCAACCACCTACGACTGGCCCAGCTTCCCCGAAGACACCGCCGCCGGCCTATGCTACACCTCCGGCACCACCGGCAACCCCAAGGGCGCGCTCTATTCGCACCGCTCCACCGTGCTGCACGCGCTTCTGGTCATCGCCGGGCACCCGCAAAGCCTGCGCCACGGCGCCCGCGTTCTGCCCGTGGTCCCGCTCTTTCACGTCAACGCCTGGGGCATGCCCTATACCGCACCGCTGGCAGGCATGACCATGGTCATGCCGGGGCGTCACCTCGACGGCGCCAGCCTCTATGACCTGATGAATGCCGAACAGGTTTTCTCGGCCTGGGGAGTACCCACCGTCTGGGCCGGCCTGCAACAGGAAATCGCCAAGCGCGGCACGCCACCCAACGGCTTCAAGGACCTCGTCGTCGGTGGCTCCGCCGCCCCCCGCTCGATGATCGCCGCCTTCGAGGAGATGGGCGTCAACGTCAACCAGGCCTGGGGCATGACCGAGATGAGCCCCATCGGCACCCGCGGCATCCTGCCTAGCCGCCTTGCCGACGCGCCCCTCGACGAACGCATCGACGCCAAGGTTGGCGCGGGCCGCCGCCTTTTCGGTGTCGAGTTCAAGCTCAAGGACGATGACGGCACCCTCGTGCCCCACGACGGCGAAACCCCCGGAGAGCTCTTCGTTCGCGGCAGCACCGTCATCTCCGGCTACTACCAGAACGACGACGCCACCGCCGCCGCAATGGACGCCGAAGGCTGGTTCGCCACCGGCGACGTCGCCACCGTCGACGAAAATGGCCGCCTCATCGTGCGCGACCGCGCCAAGGACCTGGTGAAATCAGGTGGCGAATGGATCAGTTCCATCGACCTCGAAAACGCCGCCATCTCGCATCCCCTGATCGACACCTGCGCCGTCATCGCTGTCCCCCACCCCAAGTGGGACGAGCGCCCGGTTCTGGTCGTGGTCCCGGCCGGTGACGAAAAGCCCACTCTCGCGGACATCCACGCCCATCTCGAACCTCATTTCGCCAAATGGCAGATGCCCGACGACATCCTCTTCACAGATGCCCTGCCACTGACGGCAACCGCCAAGGTCTCCAAGCTGACCCTGCGCGAGCAGTTCTCCGATTACGTCCACCCCGACCTACGCGAGGACGGCGCGTGAGCCTATCGCTGGACACTGCGGCGCTGGAGGCGTGGGCCAAGACCCACCTGCCCGCGCTCGAAGGCCCGATCACCGCCACCAAGTTCTCCGGCGGTCAATCCAACCCCACCTACCGTCTCGACACGCCCGCAGGCCGTTTCGTCCTGCGCCGCAAACCCCCCGGCGTGCTGCTCAAATCCGCCCATGCCGTCGACCGCGAATACCGCGTGCAAAAGGCACTGGCGGACACCGGCGTGCCGGTGCCGAAAATGCACGCGCTCTGCGAAGATGACAGCGTGATCGGCTCGGCCTTCTACGTCATGGACCATGTCGAAGGCCGCAATTTCGACCAGCCGTCCCTGCCCGAGGTCGCGCCCGAAGACCGTGGCCCCCTCATCGACGCCATGAACCGCACACTCGTGGCCATCCATTCCGTCGATCTCGACGCCACCGGCCTCGCCGATTACGGCCCCCCCGGCCACTATTGCAAACGCCAGACCGAACGCTGGACCAAGCAATACCGCGCCACCGCGACCGAGGACATGGCCGAGATGGATGCCCTCATCGACTGGCTTTTCGCCAACATGCCCCCCGATGACGGCCAGCGCACGCTCGTCCACGGCGACTACCGCCTCGACAACCTGCTCTTCGCGCCGGACGCACCGCGCGTCGCCGCCGTGCTCGACTGGGAGCTGTCAACCACCGGCCACCCCTATGCCGATCTCGCGGCAGTCATCATGCAATGGTCCATGCCCGCCACCACCGAAGGGCGCGGGCTCGACGGGATCGACCGCGCCGCCCACGGCCTCTGGTCCGACCAACAGTTCATCGACACCTATTGCGACCGCCGCGGCATTCCGGGTATCGAGGATTTCCACTTCTACCTCGCCTTCACCTATTTCCGCATGGCCGCCATCCTTCAGGGCGTCAAGAAACGCGCTCTCGACGGCAACGCCTCCGACCCCGACCGCGCCCTGAAACTGGGCGCCTACGTTCCCTTCTTCGCCCGCTCGGGCCTGAAAGCAGCAACAGGATGACACAGACCACAGATCCAACCGCTTTCGAGACGCCCTCTCCGCTGTCCCAGACCTTCGGCTTTCGGCTGACCGAGTGGGCCGAGGGGCACGCCCGCGTCGAGGCCCCGATCTCGCACAACATGACAAACCGCCAAGGCCTGCCCCATGGGGGCGTCTACGCCGCCCTTCTAGACACCGCGATGGGCTATTGCGGATGCTACACCGGCGACCCCGAAGTGAAGCAGAACGCTCTCACGCTGTCGATGACCGTGAATTACCTCGCCCGGGCCACCGGCACGCGGCTCATCTGCGAAGCGCATGTCACGGGCGGCGGCCGCTCCACCTTCTTCGCCAAAGGCGAGGTGCGCGACGACACAGGCACCCTCATCGCCGAGGCGACCGGCGTCTTCAAACTGCGCTCCCGGAAATAACCGCCAGCCCGCAGGATGAGGTTCAACCCCGCCGCGCCGCGCGCACAGACGTTTCACCAACGCGTAGGGTGGGGTTCCACCCCACCGCGCCACGCGCACAGACGCTCCGCCAGCCTGTAGGGTGGGTGAAAACCCACGCGACCCCCGTGTATTTCCCGAAACCCCCTTGACCTTCCAGTCACTGGAACCCTTATCTCTGCCGCATGACAACGCTGAACCTCGAACTTGACGGCATGTCCTGCGCCGGCTGCGCGGGCCGCGCCGAACGCGCCCTCGGCGCGCTGCCCGGCCTGGGCCGCGCATCCGTGAACTTCGCCACCGGCACCGCGCGGGTCGAGGTGAACGGCACGCCCCTGGACCGAATCACCGACGCGCTTACCGCTGCCGGCTACCCCGCCCGCACCGCGCAAACGACCCTCGCGATCGACGGGATGCACTGCGCCTCCTGCGTGGGTCGGGTCGAGGACAGCCTGACCGCCACGCCCGGTGTCCTGACCGCCACCGTCAACCTCGCCACCCGGACGGCACAGGTCACCTACCTTTCCGGCACCACCACCCCCGCCGACCTGGCCCGCGTCGTCACTCAGGCCGGCTATCCAATACGCCCCGCCGAAGAGGACACCCCCGATCCCGCCGCCTCGCGACGTGCCGAAGAGATCACCCATGCCCGCCGCATGACGCTGATCGCAGGTTCACTGACCCTACCCGTCTTCGTGACCGAAATGGGCGGCCATCTCATCCCCGCATTCCACCACTGGCTGCACGCCCTGATCGGCCAGACGACGCTCTGGACCCTGCAATTCATCCTCACCACGCTGGTCCTCGCCTTTCCCGGCCGGCAGTTCTTCACCCTAGGCCTGCCCGCGCTCCTGCGCGGCGCGCCCGACATGAACACCCTCGTCGCCCTCGGCACCCTGGCCGCCTGGGGGTACTCGACGGTGGCCCTTTTCGCCCCCGGCGTCCTGCCCCCCGGCACCGCCGCCGTCTATTTCGAGGCCGCAGCGGTCATCGTCACCCTCATTCTCCTGGGCCGCTGGATGGAGGCCCGCGCCCGCGGCCGGACCGGCGCCGCCATCCGCCGCCTGATCGGCCTACAACCCGACACCGCCCGCGTGATCCGCAAGGGTGCGGCAGAGGACATCCCTGTCGCGCAGGTGGGCGTCGGGGACACGCTCCAACTGCGCCCCGGCGAACGCATCCCCGTCGATGGCACCGTCACCGACGGCACGTCCCACGTGGACGAATCCATGATCTCGGGCGAGCCCCTGCCCGTCTCCAAATCCTCCGGCGATATCCTCATCGCCGGCACCATCAACGGCGACGGCGCACTCACCATGACCGCCACTGGCATCGGTCGCGACACGATGCTCGCCCGCATCGTCGCCATGGTGCAGGAGGCGCAGGGCGCCAAGCTGCCGATCCAGGCCCTCGCCGACAAGGTGGTGCGCGTCTTCGTGCCCGTGGTCATCACCCTCGCGGTGCTGACCGTCCTCGCATGGCTCGCCTTCGGCCCCAGCCCCGCCCTCGGCCTCGCCCTCGTGGCCGGTGTCTCGGTGCTGATCATCGCCTGCCCCTGCGCCATGGGGCTGGCCACGCCCACCTCGATCATGGTCGGCACCGGCCGCGCCGCCGAACTCGGCGTTCTTTTCCGCAAGGGCGACGCGCTCCAGTCGCTGGCCGAAGTCCGCGTGGTCGCCTTCGACAAGACCGGCACCCTCACCATGGGCCGCCCCACCCTCACCACGCTGCACCTGGCCCCCGGCGTCGACCGTGCGGACACTCTCGCCGCCATCGCCGCCGCCGAGGCGCGGTCCGAGCACCCCATCGCCCGCGCCATCGAGACCGCGGCGCTTGACGAAGGCCTCACCCTGCCCCGCGTCACCGAGTTCCGGGCCATTCCCGGCCACGGCCTTTCGGCAACCGTCAAAGGCCAGGACCTGCTGGCCGGAACCGCCCGGCTGATGCGTGACCATGCCATCGACATCGCCCCCTTCGCCGACACGCTGGCGCAACTGACCGCCAACGGGGAAACCCCGATCTTTGCCGCCATCGACGGACGTCTGGCGGCCCTTCTCGCCGTCTCCGACCCGATCAAGCCTGCGGCCCGCGACACCATCCGCGCCCTGCACGAAAGCGGCCTGCAAACCGCCCTCGTCACCGGCGACACCGCCGCAACGGCCCAGGCCGTCGCCGCCGCCCTCGGCATCGACCATGTCGAGGCCGAGGTTCTGCCCGGCGACAAGCGAGACACCATCGCCCGCCTGCAAGACACCCACGGCGCCACAGCCTTCGTCGGCGACGGCATCAACGACGCGCCCGCCCTCGCGCAGGCCGATATCGGCATCGCCATGGGCACCGGCACGGACGTGGCCATCGAAAGCGCCGACGTAGTGCTGGTCTCCGGTAATCCCACTGGCGTGCTGACCGCACTGCATGTCTCGCGCCGCACGCTGCGCAACATCCGCCAGAACCTCTTCTGGGCCTTCGCCTACAACGCGGCGCTCATCCCCGTCGCCGCCGGTGCGTTCTACCCGGTTACCGGCACGCTGCTGTCGCCCATGCTCGCCGCCGGCGCCATGGCGCTCAGCTCCGTCTTCGTGCTGACCAATGCGCTGCGCCTGCGTAGCCTGACTCCGGAGACCCCACAGTGAACATCTCGCAGATCGCCGACAAGACCGGCCTGCCCCCCAAGACCATCCGCTACTACGAGGAGATCGGCCTGATCACCCCCGACCGTGGCGCGAATGGCTACCGCGTCTTCACCGACAGCCACCTGCACAAGCTCGCCTTCCTGGGCCGCGCGCGCGCCCTGGGCTTTTCCATCGAGGATTGCCGAACTCTGCTCGCGCTCTACGAGGACGACACCCGCGCCAGCGCCGACGTCAAGGCCATCGCCCGCCAACACCTTGCACAGATCAACGACAAGATCGCCCAGCTGCAATCCATGGCCGACACGCTCGGTCACCTCATCGAGTGCTGCGCCGGCGACAATCGCCCCGACTGCCCGATCCTCAACGATCTCGCCCGCCACTAGGCGCCAGAATTTTCGTACGAAAATTCTCCCCCAGGATTATTCGTACGAATAATCTCAGGCTAGAGTTCCGCCCCCGCCTTCCACTCTCCCCACTTCATCGTCGCAGTCGCCCCGACATAGGTGAAGGGCAGCGGCGGCAGCCGCGACGGTGTTCCCTGCGCCATGACGTGGTCTACGATCTCGCTCTCGATCCCCGAAGCCAGCTCCGCCATCGCCATCCCGTGCAGCGTGCCCCGCGCCGTGCCCAGACCGTTCTGGCAACAGGCCGAGAACAGCCCCTCCTCGACCTCGCCCAGCGCCGGAGCGCCGTTCCAGCTCAGGCACAGCCGCCCGCCCCAGCGATATTCCATGTCGACGCCGGCAAGCTGTGGAAACCGCGCTGCGAACGCCTTGTCATGCGAGCGTCCCATCCTTGCGACGCGCGCTTGGGAAATACTCAGCGACGGATCATACGTGACCCGGTTTCTCATGATGATCCGCGTGCCCCCCGTCCCGCTGATCTTGCGCACCGTGCTGCCCATCGGGTCGGCGGGTGTCAGCCCCCAACGCTCCGCCCCGCCCAGCCGCGCGGCCTCGTCCTCGGTCAGGGGACGGGTCATCGACGCGTACAGAAACAGATGCAAAAGCCGTCCCTTGAACTGCCCGAAACTCTCTGCATGTCCGTTGACGGCCAAAATCACCTTCGGCGCCGTCACCCGGCCCTTCGGAGTCACGGCCACCCAATCGCCCGCGCGCCGCAATTCGGTCACCGGGCTGTCCTCGCAGATCCGCACCCGGTTGCTGGCCAGCCCCTTCGCCACGCCCCGCACGAACAGCGCCGGCTGAATCATCGCCGTCCCGGGCGTGTAAAGCCCGCTGCGGTAATAGTCCGATCCGGTCAGCTCCCGCATCGCACCGGCATCCAGCAATTCATGCGCCTCGCCCATCGCCTCCAGGTGCGCGGCATAATCGAGGTTGTGCCGATGCCCTTTCGCACTCGCCGCCGCGTTGGTCTTGCCCGACCGCACGAACGCCTCCCCGCCCAGCCCGAACGCCTCCGCCATCTTTCCGGCAAAGTCTATCGCGGCCCGGTTCATCCGCGTCTGCGCGATATCCTTGTCCAGCGCACCGCCGTAATCTTCTGACGACAAGTCATGCGGCAGGTCGATCATGAAGCCCGAGTTGCGCCCCGCCGGTCCCTCGCCGATCCGCCTGGCCTCCAGCAGCACGATCCGCGCGTCCGGGTGCAACTGGCTCAACCGCCGCACCGCCGCCAGCCCTGCAAATCCCCCGCCGATCACCAGCCAATCCGCCGTCACCGCCTCTTCCAGCGGCACCGCCGGGCGCGCCTCGGGCAGGATCGCGTTCCACCCGGTCACCCCGGGATCGCAAGGCATCCGGCGCACCTTCACGGCAGGCTCAACTGGGCCATCCGACCCCCGTCCACGGTCCAGACCTGCCCGGTCACGAACCCCGCCTCCTCGCTCGCCAGCCAGCAGATCAGCGCCGCCACGTCCTCCGGCGTGCCCGTCCGCCGCACCGGGTGAATCCCGGCCAGCCCTGCGCGAAATGCCACCGGGTCCGGCATGCTCTCGATGAACGCTTCGTTCAGCGGCGTATCGATCCACCCCGGCGCCACCGCGTTGCAGCGCACGCCATCCTTGCCGTGGTCCACCGCCACGGCGCGCGTCAGCCCGTGCAGCCCGGCCTTCGACGCGCAATAGGCCGGATGCCGCGGGTTCGATCCCAACCCCTCGACCGAGCCGAGATTGACGATCGCGCCACCGCCCGCGCGCAGCATCCCCATCCCATGACGGATCAGCAGAAACGGCACTGTCAGGTTCATATGCAGCTGGATGTCCCAATCCGCCTTCGACGTTTCCTCGACCGTGCCCTCGCGCATCACCCCGGCATTGTTCACCAGGATATCGAGCGCGCCCGCCTTGTCCGAGACCTCCGCCATCACCCGCTCGGGCACTGCCTCGTCGCTGAAATCCGCCGCGATATCCTCATGCCCCGACGCACCCCGCTGCGCACAGAACACCCGTGCACCGCCCTCGGCCAGCATCGCTGCCGTAGCCGCGCCCATGCCGCTCGATCCGCCAGTGACCAGCGCCACCTTGCCAGCAAACCGGCTCATATCACGGCCTTCCCGCCGTTAACCTCGACCAACGAGCCACACATGTACCGCGCCGCGTCCGACGCCAGGAACAGCATCACGTCCACGATCTCTTCCGGGCTTGCGATATGCCCCACAGGCACGCTCGCGTTCAGGTCTTCGATCGCCTGCTCCGGGTCCAGCCCGCGTGCCGCAAAGCCCGTGCGCAGCATCGGTGTGTCCACCTCGTTGGGGCAGACCGCGTTCACCCGGATACCCTGATGCGCATGATCCCGGCCCAGGCATTGCGTCAGGCTGGCAATCGCCGCCTTGCTCGTCACGTAGACCGGATGGTTCGGCCCCGGCCGCAAACCCCAACAGGAAGACGTGTTCACGATCGCCCCGCCGCCCCGCGCGGCCAGGATCGGGATCGCCGCCCGGCAAATCCGAAACGGCGCCTCCACGTTCACGCCCATGGTCAGGTGCCAGTCGTCATCACTCGCCGTGGTGATATCGCCACGCGTGATCACGCCCGCATTGTTGAACACCATGTCCAGACCGCCCAACGCCGCCTCCGCCCGCCCCGGCAGCGCGTCGCAAAACGCCCCGTCCAGCAGGTCACCATCCAGATGCGCCTCGGCCTCCACCGCGCCGCTCTGTCGGTCGCTCACCGCCACAAGCGCGCCCTCGGCCCGCAGCGCCCGCACCAGCGCGGCGCCGATGCCGCCGGCGGCCCCCGTAACCAGTGCACACTGTCCCTCGAACCGCATCAGGCCACCTCGTATGTCACCGGCAGGCTCAGTGCCCCTGTATTCCCGCTGTCCGGCAACCACTCCGGCGTGCCGTCATACGCCACCGTACGGAATGTCTGACGCAACGCATCCAGCGCACAACCCGTATCCGTCCGTGCCACGAAATGCCCGATGCAGTGATGCGCCCCACCGCCGAACCCGAAATGCCGCTTGCGCTTGACCGTGATGTCGAAAGACGGGTCTTCACAAATCTCCGGGTCCCGCGCCGAGGCATGGACCAGCAGGTTCAGCACCGTGCCTTTCGGAATCACCATTCCGTCCATCTCGACATCCTCAACCGCCTCGCGGGTGGACCACGTCGTTGTCGGCCGCGCCCGGATGAACTCTTCCACCGCGTTCGGGATCAGGCTCTCGTCCTTGCGCAGCATCTGCCATTGCTCCGGGTTCTCGATAAACAGCGACAACCCAAGCCCCAGCAAGGCCCGCGTCGTATCCACCCCGCCGAAAATCGAAATCACGATGGTGTTCAGCAACTCCTCGTGCGTGCAGTCGCCGTTGCGGTCGAACTCTGCCACCATGCGCGCAACGTAACTCTCGCTATCCTCGCCACGCCGCACCTTGACCACCAGCTGATCGGCCAGCTGGAACAGCGCCTCGCAGGCCGCGTTGAACCGTTCTTGGTACTTCGGCGCCTCGATCCCCATCGCCAGCCCCAGGTCGGCGGCATTATGCGCCACCAGAGGCCACGCCTCACGTTCCATCCCCAGCAGCGTTGTGATCGCCTGCCCCGCAAAGGGCTCGCAAAATGCCGACTGGAACTCGCAGGCGCTCTTCTCACTCAGGCCCGCGCACAGATCCCGCGCGATCTCGTCGAAGGCCGGCACCAGCGACAGCACGTAGTCCTCGCTCAGCGCCGGCACGGCCAGTGCCCGCAATTTCTGATGCGCGTCGCCCTCGCGCCCGATCACCGAATCCCGCCAGAAATCCGCGAACCGCCCCTCGATCCCGACCGTCTCGGGCCAGTTGTGACTGCCCTGCCGGAACCGCCGGTCGCGCAGGATCTTGCCCACCTGCCGATACCGCAGCACCGCCAGGCCAAAGGGCGTCTCGGCGCACCAATGGGCCTCCCGCGCCGCGACAACCTCGGGCGACCGGGTCGAAAATCCCGGGTCTTTCAGGTCCAGATACGGCAGGTTGCCCATATATGTCACTCCTTTGCGCCTCGGCGCGTTCTCAATACTCCTGGTTCAGCGCATCCGCCGCCGGGATCTCACTTTCCCGCTTGGAAATATACGCCAGCAGCGCCTCGTTCACACCCTCGTCCAGCTTCGGCTCTTCATACTCGTTCAGCATTTTGCGCGCATAGGCCTGCGCCCGCGCATTCGCCTCCACCGCGCCCTCGGCCTGCCACTGCTCGATCGAGTTGTTGTCAAAGAGATCCGGCATGAAAAACGCCCGCTGGAAATTCGCTAGCGTATGGGGATGACCCAGGTAATGCCCCCCGGGTCCGATATCGCCCACGGCCGCCACCGCCTCGTCGAAATCGTCCCAGCGAATGCCTTCAGCCATCCGGTACGCCATCGCGCATTGCTCGGCATCGATCACGAACTTCGCCATCGAGCAATGCATCCCCGCTTCGTTCCAGCCCGCCGCGTGCCACATGTAATTGGTCCCGGCCATCTGCAACGCCATCAGGGTCGTGGCACTCTCGTACCCCGCCTGCGCGTCCAGCGTCTTGGCCCCGCCCAGGCTGGCCGAGGACCGCCACGGCACGCCGTAGAACCGCGCCATCTGGCCGATCATCAGGTTCATCAGGCTGATCTCGGGTGTTCCCGCCATCGGCGCACCCGATTTCATGCTGACCGTCGACAGGTAGTGCCCGTATATGGCCGGACACCCCTTGCGCACCACTTGAGTATAAGCCAGCGCGCTCAGCGCCTCGGCGTTCAGCTGCGCCACTGCCGGCGCAACAGACGCCGGCGTATTGGCCCCGCCCAGAACGAAAGGGCTGCACAGCACCGGCTGGTTGCGCTTGCAGAACGCCCGCATCGCGCCCAGCATGGTTTCATCCCACACCAAAGGCGAGTTGCCGTTGCAGTTGCCCGTCGCCACCGGGTGATCCTCGAGGAAATCCTCTCCGAAGAGGATCGCGCACATCTCCATCACGTCCTCGGCGTTCTTCGGGCTGGTGGTCATCCCCATGAACGTCTTGTCCGAATGCTTCATCGACGAATAGGTGATCCGCAGATGCCGCTGGCTGATCGGATGGTCATACGGCTCCACGATATGATGCGCACTGGAATGCAGCGCCGGCGACATCTGCGCCAGTTTGTGGAAATTCGCCAGGTCGTCCAGCGTCGGGTTCCGCCGCACATCGTCCAGATCGCGCAGGAACGGCGCACCGGTCATCGGCACGAAAATCGCATGCTCCTTCCCGAAGGGCAGATTATGCGCCGGGTTCCGCGCGTGATAAGTGAACGTCTCGGGGATCGACTTGATCAGTTCCCGCACCAGCCCGCGATCCAGATGCACCCGGTCGCCGTCGCGCACCTCCGCGCCCGCGCGCTTCCAGTCCGCAATCGCGATCTCGTCGCGGAACACCACGCCCACGTTTTCGAGGATATCCATGCTCGCCGCATCGATGCGCTCGATCTCCTCCGCACTCATCGGCTCGGTCAGCGGCAGCCCCCGCTTCAGGCTGGGCAACATCTTCACGTCCCGCACGGCCCGCAACGCGGTCCGCGTGCCGCGCCCTCGACGCGCGGGTTTTTCTGCAATTGCCGTCACGCGTCGTCCTCCATGCTGTCTGATATTCCGTCCAGTATCCCGGGCAGCCCGTCAAAGGCCCCCTGCGCCGCCAGCCCCTCGACCATCTGCAGGTTCAGGGTATTGGGCGTAGCCAGCGCCCTCTTCTCGTCATGCAACTCGCCCGCACGGTCTCGGCCAAGGCCGTTCAGCACCCCGGTCACAAGGTTGCTGACATAGATCTCCGCCGCCTCTGGTGACCCGGTCTTGTCCGCCAGCCATCCGGTGCCTTCTTCCAGCAGCCCCAACGCCGCGGCGACCATCGTCGAGGCCGCGAAATGGTGGTTCAGCGCCGCCTCGTCCGCCTGCGGCAGCACAGGGTTCTTTGCCCCGAAGAGCGCCCGCACGACGCCCAGATCCCCCGCCACCGGCAAGGGGCAGCCACCGTTCTCGATAAACCCATACGGGATCGTCACCGACACGTCCCGCACCGGCGCACAGGCCGCCACGATCTCGGCCATCGGCACACCCGCCATGACCGATACAATCTTCTGATCCGCGCGAAACGGCAGGCCCTTCACCACGTCGGCCCACACCGCCGGACGCAGGCACAGAAGGACGATCTCGCTCCGCTCCACGACCTCCGCATTCTCCGCCACCGCGATGCCCAGACCACTCTCGGCCAGCGCCGCCGACACCGCCTCGCCGCGCCGCGACACCGTCACGTCATGCCCGGCCCGGGCCAGCGCCCGCGCCATCGGTGCCGCGATATGTCCGGCTCCAAGAAACCCAACTCGGCTCATCCCACCAAGTCTCCGTCCTTCGGATCGCTCAGATCGACCCAGATCGTCTTCACCTCGGTGAACTGGTCATGCGCGTGCACACCATTGTCACGCCCGCCAAAGCCCGACTGCTTATACCCGCCAAAGGGCGTCGAGATGTCTCCTTCACCATAGCAGTTCACCGTCACGGTCCCCGCCCGGATCTCCCGCGCCGCCCGGATCGCCCGCCGCACGTTCGAGGTAAAGACCGACGCCGCCAGCCCGTAGGCCGTGTCATTGGCCAGCTGGATCGCCTCCGCCTCGCTCGCCACCTCGATCACGCTCAGGATGGGACCGAAAATCTCTTCCTTCGCCCGCTTGTCGTCCTTTTTCACCTCATAGACCGTCGGCGCGATGAAATTGCCCTTGGGCTTGCCACCCCCGGCCACAGCCTTGCCCTTCAGGTATCCGGCCACCTTCTTGCAATGCTCGCTATCCACCAGCGCGCCCAGATGGTTCGCCGGATCCAGCGGATCGCCGGTTTTCCAGTCGCGCATCCGTGCCACGATCCGCTCCATCAACGGCGCCTTGACCGCCTTGTGCACGATCACACGGCTGGCCGCCGAACAATTCTCACCCATGTTCCAGAACGCCGCGTTCACCACATGCTCGGCCACGTGATCTAGGTTCTCGGCATCCTCCAGCACCACGGCGGGGTTCTTCCCACCACACTCCAAAGTCACCTTTTTCATGTTGCTGTCGGCAGCATAGCGCAGGAACCGCTTGCCGGTCTCGGTCGAGCCGGTAAAGCTCACCATGTCCACGCCCATATGCAGCCCCAAGGGCTCGCCCACCGACGGCCCATCCCCCGGCAACACCTGCAACACACCGCGCGGCAGGCCGGCCATATGCGCCACCTCCGCCAGCCGCAACGCCGTGAGCGAGGTCTGCTCGGCCGGCTTCACGATCACCGAATTGCCCGCCGCCAAGGCAGGCCCGATCTTCCACGCCATCATCAACAGCGGAAAATTCCACGGCAGCACGCAGGCGACCACGCCCACCGGCTCGCGCACGATCAGGCTCAGCGCATCGTCGCCCGACGGGCCCACCTGGTCATAGATCTTGTCGATCAGCTCGGCGTGCCACTTGATCGTGTGGATGACCTCGGGAATGTCCACCGTCTCGCAGTCGCGGATGGGCTTGCCGCTGTCCAGGCTCTCCATCACCGCGAATTCATGCCGCCGCCGCGCGATCAGTTTGCACAGCCGGATCAGCACGTCCTTCCGCGCGCCCGGATGCGCCTTCGCCCACTCGCCGCGCTCGAACGCCTCCCGCGCCTTCTCCACCGCAAAATCCACGTCCTTCGCATTGGCGGTCGATATCTTCGCCAGCACATCCCCGGTCGCCGGGTTCACCGTCTCCATCACCGGCCCCGATCCCTTGCGGAACTTGCCATCCACGAAAGGCGCCTTGGGCAGATCGATCTCGGCGGCAATCGCGCCATACTCGTCCCGTGTCAGAAGCTTGCTCATTTCTTGCCCCCTTCGATCGCGGCAATGGCCGTGTTCATCGTGCGGATCACCTCTTCCAGCGCCCGTTTGTCATCCTTGTTCAGCGGCAACAGCGGCTTCCTCGGCGGCCCCGCCGGAATGCCGCGCATCGTCACGCCATGCTTGATGCATTGGATGAACTTGCCGCCCTGCTCCAGCACCCGCATCAGCGGCATCATCGCCGACATGATCGCCCGGCCCTTGGTGAAATCCCCTTCCACCACGCAGGCCCGGTAGAGCGCCACATGCGCCTCGGGCGCAAAGTTCGACCCGGCACAGACCCAGCCCTTGGCCCCCCAGGCAAAAAACTCAAGCGCCTGGTCATCCATCCCGCACAAAAGGCCCAGATGCGGATAATCCCGCGCGATCAGGTGCAGCCGGTTGATGTCGCCGCTGCTCTCCTTGATGCCGCAGAAATTGGGCGAGCGGCCCAGGCGGTCCAAGGTCTCCTCGTCCATGTTCACGCCCATCCGGCCCGGGTAGTTGTAGAGCATCACCGGCATATCCACCGCCCGGTCGATTGCCAGCGCATGCAACGCAATCTCGCGCCCTGTCGGCACCGAATAAGGCGGCGTCGCCACCAGGATCGCATCCGCGCCCACATCCTTGGCCATCTTCGCAAACTCAATGCTGTCTTCCGTGCGCAGCGCACCTGTGCCCACGACCAGCGGCACGCGCCCCTTGATGAGCTCATGCGTCTTGCGGGCCAGCCATTCGCGCTCCTCAAACGTCTGCGCGTAATACTCCCCCGTGGTCCCGGCACTGATGATCCCGGCCACACCGCCCGCGATCAACTGCTCCACGACGCCGCCCAGCGCCCCTTCGTCGACCGTGAAATCTTCACGATAGGGCGTCACGATGGGCGTCCAGATCCCCTCAAACTGCATCTTCACGATCCTTCATAGGCAAGACATCGATCGGCAGCGGATCGGGGCTCACGAACCGCTCAAGCCGATCCCGCGACAGGTTCCAATGGGCGATGGTCAACTCGACGATCACCCCCGGCTCCTGCCGCTCGATGGCCTCGATCATCGCGTCATGATGCGCGCAGGCCGTCACCACTCGCGCCGCCTCGTCCTCCGAGGCCGGGCGATAGAAGGTCTGGCTCAGCCGCGTATGGTCGATCAGCATCCGCTTGAGGCTGGGCAACAGGTAAGGGTTGTGCGCCATCTCCCCGATGCACAGGTGAAAGCGGTGGTTCTGCAACGCGGCCTCCGCCGCATCGCCCGCCTCCGTCGCCGCGCGGAACCGCTCCTGGATGTCCTTCAAAGCCCCGATCTCGCCCGCCTTGCGGTTCTCGGCAGCCAGCCGCGCCACGTTCGCATAGATCATCGGCGCGGTCTGAAAGAACGTCCGCATCACCGGCAGGTCCATCGACGCCACCTTGGCGCCGCGGTTCTGCGTCAGGTCCACATATCCCTCACCGCCCAGCCGCTGCAGGATCTCGCGCATCGGCGTGCGGGACATGGCGTAACGCTCGCACAGCGTCGCCTCGTCGAGGTCGCTGCCGGGCGCGATCTCCTGCGTCAGGATACGCATCCGCAGGTCTTCCAGGCACTGGGTTTTCTTGTCGGCGATCAAAGTGACTCTCCTTGCTGAATACATAATGTATACATTTTGTATTGCCGAGTCGATTCAAATTTCGCGCCCCCTCCGGGCCACGCTCAAACCCCGCTTTTTCTTGCCAAAAATACTCGCGCCGCAGGCCCCCGCCCGCCACGCGCACGCCGCCGGGCACAGCGCATCACGCCGCCCTCACGCCCCGAGGACGCACGTCCGAGACAAACCAGCGCGCGGGAAACGCGCTCAATTGAATTGGAAACCTAGCGCCGTCCACCCACCGGCGGATCGGCCCGGCTCGCGTCCCAGTCGGGCTCGAAGCCCAGCACTTCCGTCGCCGGCGGCAGGGCCGGGTTGAAGAGCACATTATGCGCCATCGTCGCCTGGTGCAGCAGGTTGTGCGACGCCAGCCGCCAGACCTTGCACCGCAACTCGAACTCCTGCCCATAAGCCGCAAACCGCAGCGTCGCATGGCCCGCCTCGTGCAGCGCCTTCGCGCCTTCGCTGCCCGGCGGGAAGGTCGCGGTCAGGATGTCGGAAAACTCCTTGGCCTTCTGGTAATACGTCGCCGACAGGAATTGCAGCGCGGTCTGCCGCCGCTGCGCCGGGTCGTTGGTCTTGGCCGCCATATGCTGCAATTCCGGCGTGACCGAATATCCCGGCGCCTTATTCAGCACGGTGATCACCACGCCCATGGGCGTGTCATGCCCCTCCGGCGTCACCTCCGGCATGATCGCGTCATCCGGCCGCCCGTCATTGTTGCGCATCGCCAGCTGCCGCACATGGCACTGCCATTTCAGGAACCCCAGCCGCAGCGGGTTGTCGGAATAGCTCTGGCCCAATTGGGTCGCCAAAGATGTCATGCCACGCTCCTCTCGGGGTCTGGCGTTTCCATGTCGAAGTCCCGGTCGCTCGTCAGGCTGGGCACCCGGCCCGCGGCCTTTTCCACGTCATCCAGGTCGATCTCGGCCTGCACCACGCAGGGTTCCGTTCCGCCCTCGACAAGCACCTCGCCCCACGGCCCGACGATCAGCGAATGGCCATAGCATTCGCCCCCGCCCGGCACCGGCCCGATCGCACAGGGCGAGACGACAAAGCGCGTATTCTCGATCGCCCGCGCCCGGTTCAGCACATGCCAATGCGACTCGCCGGTCTTCTTGGTAAAGGCCGCGGGACAGATCAGCATCTCCGCCCCCGCCTGCGCCAGCCCGCGCCACAGCATCGGAAACCGCAGGTCGTAGCAGATTGTATGCCCGATCTGCCCGTAGGGCGTGTCGTGGATGACGGCCCGGGACCCTGGCGCCACCCGCTCGCTTTCGCGGTACACTTCCGTCTCGCTCAACTGGATGTCGAACATGTGGATCTTGTCATACCGCCCCGTAATCCTGCCGTCTTCGTCCAGCATGATCCCGCGATTGATGATCCGCCCGTCCGGCCCATCGACGGCGATGGAGCCAAGGTTGATCCACACCCCCGCCTCCCGCGCAAAGGCCTGCGCCTCGCGCAAAAACGGGTGATCGCCCTCAGGGGCAGAAGGCGCCGCCACAGCCGCGCCTTCCGTTTTCAGCCCGCCGCAATATTCCGGCAGGAAGAGAACCTGCGCGCCGTCCGCCACCGCCCTCTCGGCCAGGGGCCGCGCCTCCGCCCAGGCCGATGCGAAATCGGGCATGGGCCGTGTCTGCAAACAGGCGATGTTGATCGGGCGCGTCATGTCTGGTCCTTTCAAAGTCCTCTCAGAACTTCATATAGGCCTTGCGCAGGTTCACCAAAGGGTGCCGGTCCGACATCTGGAACTTGATCAGCAACTCACGCGCGATCATGTCCCGGTCCTGCTGGTTGTCGGGCAGGTCGATAGAGTCGGGCACCCGCACCCAGCCGTTGTTGTTGCGGTCGAACACCGCCGGCGCGCCTTCCTCGTAGCCCATATGCACGTCTTCCAGCCAGTTCAGGTCGTCCCAGCCCATGGTTTCCATGTACTTCGTCAGGAACGGCGTGATCCGGTCATAGTCCGGCACAAGGTTCACGTCATAGCGATAGCCGATATGCTGCCCGATTTCCTTTTCCCGCTCCGAGCCAAGCCCGTCCTTGTCCTTCAGGAACTGGTCGACATCGGTGATCTCCGATCCGCGATACTGTGATCCAGCCATTGTTTTCTCCTCTTCCGGGGCGCCGGGGTGACCCCCGGCCTACGTTTGCGGTAGGGCGGGGTTCACCCCGCCACACCCTTAAAAATGGTGATAATCCTCGACGCCAACCGTATGGCTGGTGCCCGCCAGCGGAACCCCCGCCATGGCAGAGGCCTCCATGGTCAGCGCGGCCAGGTCCTCCGGCTCGAGGCTGTGCAGATAGGTCTTGCCGCACGCCCGTGCGAACAACTGCGCCTCGATGGTCAGCGTGTGCAGGAAGTTGTACACGCGTTCCGCCGCCTCGTCCGGGTCCAGCCGCTCGCGCAGCTTGGGGTCCTGCGTCGCCACGCCCACCGGGCAACGGCCCGTGTGACAGTGGTAGCAATAGCCCGGCTCGGCTCCGATTTCCTCGGGATAGTTGGCCTCGGGGATGTCCTTGTTGCAGTTCAGCGCCATCATCGCCGAGTGCCCGATCGCGATGGCATCCGCGCCCAGCGCGATGGCCTTGGCCACGTCCGCGCCGTTCCGGATCCCGCCCGCGTAGACCAGGCTGATCTCGCCGCGCTTGCCCAGGCTGTCGATGGCCTTGCGCGCCTGACGGATCGCCGCCATGCCCGGCACACCGGTATCCTCGGTCGCAAGGTGCGGACCCGCGCCTGTGCCACCTTCCATCCCGTCGATATAAATGCTGTCAGGGTCGCACTTCACTGCCATCCGCACGTCGTCGAACACGCGGCTCGCCCCCAGCTTCAGCTGGATCGGGATCTGCCAATCGGTCGCCTCGCGGATCTCCTGGATCTTCAGCGCCAGGTCGTCCGGGCCCAGCCAGTCGGGGTGACGCGCCGGCGAGCGCTGGTCGATCCCCGCGGGCAAGCTGCGCATCTCGGCCACCTGGTCGGTCACTTTCTGACCCATCAGGTGCCCGCCCAGACCAACCTTGCAGCCCTGACCGATGAAGAACTCACAGCCATCGGCCAGAACAAGGTGGTTGGGGTTGAAGCCATAGCGCGACTGGATGCACTGATAGAACCACTTGGAGCTATAGCGCCGCTCGTCGGGGATCATACCCCCCTCGCCCGAACAGGTCGCCGTGCCCGCCATCGTCGCGCCCCGCGCCAGCGCGGTCTTCGCCTCATAGGACAGCGCACCGAACGACATGCCGGTGATATAGACCGGGATGTCCAGCTCCAGCGGCACCTTGGCGCGCGGCCCGATCACGGTCTTGGTCTCACACTTCTCGCGATAGCCTTCGATCACGAAGCGTGTCAGCGTGCCGGGAAGGAAGGTCAGGTCATCCCAATGCGGGATCTTCTTGAACAGCGAAAACCCCCGCATCCGGTAGCGGCCAAGCTCGGATTTGATGTGGATGTCATCCATCACACGCGGCGGGAAGATGAAGCTGTCACCGATGCGGTTCACATCGCGCGCCAGCTGTTTTTTCTGCGGCAGATCACCATCAGCCATGGTTGTCTCCTTTACATGCGGCGTGCGCCGCCTCGTTCATCCCGTCCCGGGCTTGACCCGGGACCTCCACGTCATCGAGACCCCGGATCGCGTCCGGGGTGATCCTGTGACGCGTCACAGGATCAGTTTCTTCTCGGACGGCTCGAGGTTGTCGTAGTTCCACAACATCTTGCCCGCGACGACCTTTGTGAAATGATCCACACCCTTGTCGGGCATCAGGCCGTATTGCGTCAGCTTCCGTGTCAGCCACTTCTTGTCCAGATCGGTCAACTCCGCTTCGACAGCATCCACGCCCAGGCTCTTGATCTCGCCACCCACGTAAATCGTGCCGTCATACATCGAGTCGCCCAGGTTCTTGCCCGCGTTGCCGCAGACCACCATCCGGCCCCGTTGCATCATGAAGCCACTCAGCGCCCCGGTATCGCCACCCACGATGATCGTGCCCCCCTTCTGGTCGATCCCCGTGCGCGAGCCTACCGAGCCGCGGCAGACAAGGTCACCGCCCCGGATGGCTGCGCCAAAGGTCGAGCCGGCGTTCTTCTCGATCATGATCGTGCCGGACATCATGTTCTCGCCGCAGGACCAGCCCACGCGCCCGCTGATGCGCACGTTCGGCCCGTCGATCAGACCGACGGCAAAATACCCGGTCGAGCCTTCGATGATCAGGTTCAGCTTGCTCAGGATACCCACGCCAAGGCTGTGCATGCCCCGCGGGTTCTGCAGCACGATCGTGCCATACCCCTCGCGCATCAATTCGCGGATGTTCGAGTTCACTTCCGTCACGGTCTTGCCGTCACAGTCGATCTCGGTCCGCTTGTTGAAGTCGACATCGGGCGCCCACGGATAGGTGAAACGCTCCTCGGCATCCGGGTCGAACTCGACATAAAGCGACTTGCCCGTCAGCTGTTCGGTCCGCATCCCCAGGGCGGTCACCCGCTCCTCCTGGGTCATCTTCTTCAGGTCTGCGTCACTTACGCTTGCCATACCCGGACCTCCTCGTCGTAGGGATCTGTCGTGTCGATTTCCTGCGGCAGGATCGCGCGGATCGCCACCTCTTCGCTCGCCATGGCAATCAGGTCATCGGATTCGTAAAGAACCAGCGGTTTCGCCGCCATCGTGTCCTTCGCCATGCCCAGCTGGTCCTTGGTGGCCACCAAGTAGGTGAACACCCCGTCGATCTCGTCGATCGACTTGCGCAGGCTTTCCTCCAGCGTGATCCCGTTGGCCAGGTTATGCGCGGTATAGACCGCCAGCAGCTCGCTGTCGCAGTTCGACATGAACCGATGGCCCTTGCGCTCCATCTCGCGGCGCATAATCCAGTAATTGGTGATCTGGCCGTTATGCACCACGCTCACGTCGTTATAGGGAAACGCCCAGTACGGGTGCGCCGACTTGATGTCCACGTCCGATTCCGTAGCCATCCGCGTGTGCCCGATCGCGTGCGTGCCCTTAAAATCGTTCAGCCCATAAGCCTTCGACACCACGCTCGCATCGCCCAGGTCCTTGATCAGTTCAAGGCCGTTGCCCATCGACAGGATCTCGATACCGTCCTGTTCCTCGATATGCTCCGCCATCTCGCCCAGGTTGTCGGCGCCGGTGAAGACATAGCGCAGCGCGTATTCCAGCGGCGCGTCCTTGGACTTGATCTTGGCGCCATGCTCTTCCATCACCTGTTCGACATAGGCGATGCGGTCCTCGATCACCTTGTGAACGCCGCGGCCCTTTTCCATGTCCTCGGCCTCGGCCACCTTCAGGCGCATGATGTAATCGCCCTCGGTCGGTTCACCGTATACCGCGTAGCCGGTGCTGTCCGGCCCCCGGTGCTTGAGCGCCAGCAGCATCGAGGTCATCTCCGACCCCACGTCGCTGCTCTTGCCCTTGTAGATTAGTCCAGCAATTCCACACATCTGGAAACGCCTCCTCTGGGTTGCATAGTCGTTTGATCGGCGGCGGGCTCCTCAACCCGCCGCCAGACGCATGGGATGCCTCAGGGCAGGCATTCCATGTACGTATCCTTGTCCCAATCCGTCACGGTGGACATGAACCGGGCGTATTCGTCGTGCTTGTACTCATCATAAAGCCGGTACATCTCGCCGGGCATCCCGCGCTGCACCACCTCGTCCTTCTTCAGGAAATCCAGCGCCTCGCCCAGGCTCATCGGCAGCTTCTTGACGTCCTTGCCGTCCTTGATCGCATCGTAGATGTTGCGCTCTTCGGGCTTGCCCGGGTCCAGCTTGTTGTCGATGCCGTCGTCCATCGCCGCCAGCAGGGTCGAGCCCATCAGGTACGGGTTCACCATGCTGTCGACCGAGCGGTACTCGAACCGCCCCGGCGCCGAGACGCGCAGGCCGGTGGTCCGGTTCTGGAAACCCCAGTCGGCAAAGACCGGCGCCCAGAAGCCCGTGTCCCAAAGACGACGGTACGAGTTCACCGTCGAACAGCCCACTGCGGTCAGCGCCTGCAGGTGATGCACCACGCCGCCGATCGCTTCCAGGCCCTCCTTGCCGGGCATCTGCGGGTCGTCGTCATCGGGCATGAACGTGTTCTCGCCACCCTTGACGTACATGTAGTTGTCTTTCATCCCCGGCAGATCCTTGGGATCGTTGCCGCACTTGACGAACTCATCCTCGCCGCCGCGCCACAGGCTCATGTTGTGGTGACAACCCGAGGCAGACACACCCATGAACGGCTTGGTCATGAAGCAGGCGAAAATCCCGTTTTCCCGCGCGACCTGTGCGCAGATCTGGCGATAGGTGGTCAGACGGTCGGCGTTGCGCAGCACGTCGTCGAACATCCAGTTCAACTCAAGCTGCCCGGGCGCGTCCTCGTGGTCGCCCTGGATCATGTCCAGACCCATCGCGCGGGCATAGCGGATCACCTGCATCGAGACCGGGCGCAGGCTCTCGAACTGGTCGATGTGATAGCAATATGGCTTGGAATAGCCGTCGCGCGGCTTGCCGTTCTCGTCGAACTTCAGCCACATCATCTCGGGCTCGGTCCCGATGCGCAGGCTCCGGCCGTGCTTCTTCTTGAAGTCCTCGTGCATCCGGCGCAGGTTTCCCCGGCAGTCCGAGGTCAGGAACCCACCCGGATTTTCCTTCTCTTCGCGGTTGCGGAACAGCGTGCAGTAGAATCGCCCGATGGTCGGCGCCCACGGCAGCTGCATGAAGGTTTCAGGCTCCGGGATCCCCACCAGCTCGGCCGCTTCCGGACCATAGCCCAGGTAATCGCCCGCGCGGTTGGTGAACAGGTTCACCGTGGCGCCATAGACCAGCTGAAAGCCCTTCTTCGCGACGGTTTCCCAGTGATCGGCAGGAATGCCCTTGCCCATGATCTTGCCGGTCACCGACACGAATTGCAGATAAAGGTACTCGATGCCCTTCGCATCGATCATCTTGCGGACTTCTTTGATTTTCTCGTCGCGCCCTGGGGCCTCGACAAATTTCTCAAGATCCATTTCAGCCACGGTTTAGCTCCCTGATGTTGCGCCGCCTTTGTCGGATCGAGGATCGAATGACGGCCGGTATTTTAGGTGGCATGGGCAGGCATCGCGATGCCGCCCAGCACCCTCACGATTCCGAGGCGCAATCCAAAAGTCAACCGAATTTGATCCAAACATGCAGTTTTTGCTGGATATAGCCCATATATGGTATATAATTGGTCCAAATAATGGAGGAATCACAGTGGGTGACGCACAAAGAATGGGCTCGGCGGACATTGCCGGCCTCATCCGGCGCGAAATATCGAAGGGCACGCTGCAACAGCACGACCGCCTGCCGCCCGAACGGATCCTGTCCGAGACCTACGGCGCCGCTCGTGGCACCGTGCGCAAGGCGCTCATGCAGTTGGAATCCGAAGGTTTTGTCGAGATCCGCCCCGGCAGCGGCACCTATGTCCTGCACAAGACCGAGACGGCGGCGGCCAGCGCCATCGACAACGCCACGCCGCTCGAACTGATGGATGCCCGATTCGCGCTCGAGCCGCACAGCTGCCGCCTGTCGGTCCTGCATGGCCGCCACGCCGATTTCGACCGCATGGAAGAGCTTTGCGAGCAGATGGAGGCCAGCCTCGACGACCCCGCCGCGTTCTCCGAGGCCGACACGCAGTTTCACCGCGCCATCGCCGACAGCACCCGCAACGGTCTTCTGGTGTGGATCCTCACCCAGATCGGCAGCGTCCGCGGACAGGACGACTGGACCCGGATGCGCCGCCTGACGCTGGATGAGCCGACGATCACCACCTACAACCGGCAACACCGCCAGATCCTCGACGCCCTGCGCGCCCGCGAACCCGAGCGCGCCGCGACCATCATGAAGGAACACCTGGAAACCGCCCGCCTGTCGCTCACGCGGGCATCGGAAACCTGACACCCCGTCCCGGGCCTGACCCGGGACCTCACGCTGCAAAAGCCCATCGCCAACCGCGTAGGGTGGGTGAAAACCCACCTTTGGTGGGTGCAAACACACGGGCCGCAACGCCCGCTACTTCTCGTAAAGCCGCGCCATCTCGTCACCGAAATACCTGTCGAACGCTTCCGGCGGCAACCACCCCACCGGCGCATCCTCCAGCTTCTGCCCCAGGAACAGTTTCACCGCCGCCACCGCGTGCCAGCTCTGGCTGCCCGCCGCGTGATAGGGCCGCATCGGCACATAGGTTCCGTCCGTCAGGCGCAAATGCGGCCGGTCGATGCCGCTATCCGTTCCCTGCGCGCCCACCGTGCCGACCACGGCCGTCTCCACGTCGCTCAGCCGCCACTCCCAAGTCTCGGACCCCTTGCGGTCCGTCACGCGCAGCGTCACCCGGTCTGCCGTCCGGTCGAACACCGTCTCCGACCGCATCCTGCTGCGCCTCCAGTAGACCGCCATCGCCGCGATCAACAGCGCCCCCGGCAGCAAGACCTCGGCGAACCCTTCCCACGCCATGAAAAGACACGTGCCGGCCACAAAGATCCCGGCCAGCGTCAGCCCCAGCTTCTTGTCCTTCTGGTCATCCACCAGGGTCAGGGTGGTGTCGGTCTTGTCCTCGATCCGCATCCACCGACGATGCCCCGCGCCCCGGATTCCGTCAATCCTGCACGTAGGGTGGGTGAAAACCCACGCGCCGCAACGCACGCCGCATTGACGACCCCGCCCGCTGACGCCCCCACCGCCGCGATACCACCCGGATACCGACGCGATACCGACGTCCGAAATCAGGAAAACAAGGTCGTTAACCTGTTCACTCCCGCCAGTCGAAGAATCCCGGCCCCGCGCGCTCCAGCAACCCCCGCGCCAGCGCATCGCCGAGTTTGGGTCCATCCTCGACCGGCGCTTCGCCCTCGTCGCTGATGCTCTCGCTGCCATCGGGCCGCAGCACTTCTCCGCGCAGCCGGATCGTGTCGCCCTGCAACTCCGCCAGCCCGGCAATCGGCGTCTCGCAGGAGCCATCGAGGGTCGCCAGAAAGGCGCGCTCCGCCGCCAACCGCTTGCCAGTCTCCACGTCATGGATCGCCGCCAGCATCTCGGCCGCCCGACTGTCATCCGCCCGCCGCTCGATCCCGATCGCGCCCTGGGCCACGGCGGGCAGCATGTCGTCCGTGTCCACCGCACCCACCGCCACCTCGGGCTGTCCCAGCCGGTTCAGCCCGGCCATCGCCAGAAACGTGCATTCGGCCACGCCGTCATCCAATTTCTTCAACCTTGTCTGGACGTTACCGCGAAATTCCACCACCTTCAGATGCGGGAACTTCACCAGCACCTGCGCCTTGCGCCGCAGGCTCGACGTGCCCACCTTGGCGCCCTCGGGCAGCGCCGCCAGCCCCTCGTAACGGGGCGAGACAAACGCATCGCGCACATCCTCGCGCGGCAGGTAGGTGTCCAGCATCAGCCCCTCAGGCTGCAACACCGGCATGTCCTTCATCGAGTGCACGGCGATGTCGATCTCGCCCGACAGCATCGCCTCCTCGATCTCGCGCGTGAACAGCCCCTTGCCGCCGATCTCCTTCAGCGGCCGGTCGATCACCCGGTCGCCGGTGGTCTTGATCACCACGATCTGGAAGGCCTCGTGCGGCAGGTCAAATGCGTCGGCCAGACGGTCGCGCGTCTCGTTCGCCTGCGCCAGAGCAAGCGGCGATCCTCGTGTCCCGATCTTAAGCGGCGCGGCGGGGGTGGGCATGGTCACTGTCATGCAGACGGTCTAGACGTGTAAATCTGGGCTGACAAGTTTTGGTTGACTTTCCAAGGCTCAAAGAGGACCAAACCAGCAAAAGGGAGACCGGACATGGCGTCACAGAAAACCATCCTCAAGGCCCTCGCCGGCGAGACGCAGGCGACACCGCCGATCTGGATGATGCGCCAGGCCGGGCGGTATCTGCCCGAGTATCGCGCCACGCGCGAAAAGGCCGGGGATTTCCTGTCGCTGTGCTACAATCCCGACCTCGCCACCGAGGTCACGCTACAACCCATCCGCCGCTACGGCTTTGACGGGGCAATCCTTTTCGCCGATATCCTGCTCGTCCCGCAGGCGCTCGGCGCCGACCTGTGGTTCGTCACCGGAGAGGGGCCGCGCCTGTCGACGATCACCGAACAGGCCGATTTCGACAAGCTCGGCCCCGCCGACGAAGTCCACGAAACCCTCAACCCGATCTACCAGACCGTCCGCAACCTCGCGGGTGCCCTGCCGCCCGAGACCACGCTCATCGGCTTCGCCGGCGCGCCCTGGACCGTCGCCACCTACATGATCGCCGGGCGCGGCACGCCCGACCAGGGCCCCGCCCACGCGCTCAAATCCGAAAACCGCCCGCTCTTCGAGGCGCTGATGGAACGCATCACCGAAGCCACGATCCACTACCTCTCGGCCCAGATCGACGCCGGCGCCGAGGCGGTCAAGGTCTTCGACAGTTGGGCCGGCTCCCTCAACGGCCAGGATTTCGAGGATTTCGCCGTCGCGCCGACCAAGCGCATCATCTCCGCGCTCAAGGAAAAACACCCCGGCATCCCGGTCATCGCCTTCCCGCGCGAAGCCGGCGACGGCTATATCGGCTTCCACGCAAAGACCGGCGCGGACTGCGTGGCCATCGACAATTCCGTCAGCCCCCAATGGGCCGCCGAACACGTGCAAAAGGACGGCTGCGTTCAGGGCAACCTCGCCTCCAGCCACATGGTCACCGGCGGCGACGCCCTGGTGCGCGAAACCCGCGCCGTGGTCGAGGCCTTCCGGGGCGGCCCGCACATCTTCAACCTCGGCCACGGCATCACGCCCGATGCCGACCCGGACAATGTGCAGCTGATGATCGACACGGTGCGCAACGCCTGACCGCGCCTTTCATCGTTCCAAAAATACTCAAGGAAAAGCCGCCCGACGCACACGCACCGGGCGGCTCTGACATGGCTCAGTCCAGCCCCATGCAATTCGCGTAATAGGTCACCGTCGCGGGCCAGTCGCTGAACACACCCACCACGCCGACCTTTTCATGCAGCGCGTGCAGCATGCTGAAATAATCCGCATCGGTGTCGATCGTGTCCGCCACCGACTGGAAGTACCAGCCGCCCCCGCTGGTCAGCGGCCCAGAGCGTTCCAGCGTCCAGGTGATGATGTTCAGCCCGGCCTCGTTTGCCGCCGTGGCATAGGGCGACGGCACGATCTCGTCGCCTTCCAGCGTCACCAGCATCCACATCGGCGGCGCGATGTAATTCACACCCTGGTCGGCCAGTTCCTGCATCGACGGCTCGAACGTCGCCGGATCCATGTAATCGAACCCTTCGACGTCATATCGGTCGTCCAGGTACACCGCCTGCGCGCCGAACTCCGGCTCGTTCTCGATCCAGTAGAGCACGTCATCCAGGTTGAAACTCTGCGGCCACACGTCCGAGGCCGGAACGCCCGCCGCCTTGTACTCGTCGATCATCTTCTGCGCATAATCTTCCTGGCTGAACCCGTCATGCGGCATCTCCACCGCCGGGCTCTTCAACTCGGGCGTGAACTTCGCACCCAGATCGCGGAACAGCGCGATCGACTCCGCATGTGTCATCAACGTCCCGCCCTCGACCGCGTAAAGGTCCGTGCGCCAACCGGCGGTGCCGTCCATGTAGTCCTCGACTGTCGTCGCCGACGTATTCGCCGCATCCATCTTGCCGGTCAGCGTGCGGAACTCGGCCAGCGCGATCTCCGAGGTCCGGCATTCCGCCGTCGCCTCCGTCTCGCCCTCGGCGGGGCTGAACGGCGTCACGCAGGTCCCCGCTAGGTCCGACGCCAGGATATCGGTCGTCGTGTGCAAATCGTTCTGCGCGTGGCGGCAGACCAGCTCGTGGTCCTTGGTAAAGGTCACGTCGCATTCCAGGATGCCCGCGCCCATCCGCGCCGCCGCCTTGTTGGCCTCCACCGTATGTTCCGGAAACAAGAGCGGCGCCCCCCGGTGCCCGATGGAGAACTCCGACCGCGCCGGTGTCTGCCCCATGCACGAGGCCAGCTTGTCCTTCAGCGGCCCCTTTTCCATCCGGTCGATCAGGTAGGCGGGACGCGGCCCGTACCCGACCTCTTCGGCGGCCAGCGGTGCGGCCAGCCCGGCAATGGCGAAAGGCACCGCGGCGAATGTGAAACGGATCATTCTCGATCTCCCATGTCGTATTTTCATCGCCCGGGAATATCGCCGCTTGTCCAAAAGGACCGTGACGGTTTCGCAAAACCTTTGTGACGCGCGCCGTCGCAGTTCCGACATTCCCGATGTCGCATTCCGTCGCGCACGGCAACCCTCGCACGCTCAATCTGGCACGAAGCCCGGAGCACCTGACCATGAACCTCCATTTCCGCGACACGCGCAAGATCGACCCCACCCGCGGGCCCGTTCTGGGCGACAACACCCCCAACGACGCCGACCGGATCGAGATCGGACCGACCCAGCTTGCCTTCCGCGAATGGGAGGCCGCCGGCCTCCAACTGCCGGACCTGCAAGCCATGCGCCGCTACCGGTGGGAACGCCTGACCCGCTTCGTCCAGGACCGCGACTATGCCGGACTGCTGGTCTTCGATCCGCTCAACATCCGCTACGCCACCGACTCGACCAACATGCAGCTCTGGAACACCCACAACCCGTTCCGCGCCCTGCTGGTCTGCGCCGACGGCTACATGGTGATGTGGGATTACAAGAACTCGCCTTTCCTCAGCACCTTCAACCCGCTGGTGCGCGAACAACGCTCCGGCGCGGACCTGTTCTATTTCGACCGGGGCGACAAGGTGGATGTGGCCGCCGACGCCTTCTCGAACGAGGTGCGCCTGCTTCTGGCCGAACACGCCCCGGGGAACACACGGCTCGCGGTGGACAAGATCATGCTCCACGGTCTCCGCGCGCTCGAGGCACAAGGTTTCGAGATCATGGAAGGCGAGGAATTGACCGAGAAATGCCGCGCCGTCAAAGGCCCGGACGAGATCCTCGCGATGCGCTGCGCCTCGCACGCCTGTGAGGTTGCCGTAGCGGAAATGGAGCGCTTCGCACGCGAAAACGTGCCCCTCGGCCAGACCAGCGAAGACGACATCTGGGCCGTCCTGCACGCCGAGAACATCCGCCGTGGCGGCGAATGGATCGAGACCCGCCTGCTCGCCTCCGGCCCCCGCTCGAACCCGTGGTTCCAGGAATGCGGCCCGCGCATCACGCAGATGAACGAGATCATCTCCTTCGACACGGACCTTGTCGGCAGCTACGGCATCTGTGTCGACATCTCCCGCAGCTGGTGGATCGGCGACCGTAAGCCGCGCGTCGACATGATGTATGCCATGCAGCACGCGCACGAGCACATCATGACCAACATGGAGATGCTCAAACCCGGCGTCGCCATCCCCGAACTCACCGCGGGCACCCACGTGCTCGACGACCGCTACCAGGCGCAGAAATACGGCTGCCTGATGCACGGCGTCGGCCTTTGCGATGAATGGCCCCTCGTTGCCTACCCCGACCAGGCCGTGCCCGGATCGTTCGACTACCCGCTGGAGCCCGGCATGACCCTCTGCGTCGAGGCGCTGGTGGGCGAGGTCGGCGGCGATTTCTCGATCAAGCTCGAGGACCAGGTCCTGATCACCAACACGGGCTACGAGAACCTCACGAAGTATCCCTTCGACGCGGCGCTGATGGGTCTTGCCTGACCGCGCTCAGCTGTCCGGCGGCATGTCGTAGAATCCCAGCGACTGAACGGTGTAGGTCTCCTTGTCCTCCACGTTTGGCGTCACCACCAGTTCCAGCGCCAGGGTAAAGCGCGGCACCTCGATGTCCTTGTCTCCAACCACCTGAAAGTTCAGCTGCGCCACCTTCCCCGGCGGCAAGACAGTCGCATATTTGGGATCGCTCGAATTACAGTATTGCAGATAGCCCTCGCCATAGCAGGTGCGCAGGCCCGACCAGTTTCCCTTGGGTTCCATGAACCCGCCCTGCCCGTCCGCGATCGAGATTGAGTTCGGAAGATACGCCAGGGCGATAGTGTTCTCGGTCGTGTTCTTGAACCGCATCGCGAAGGTCGCCTCGCCCTTGGATTTCGAATAAATCAAACTCGACACCTCAGCCTCGTATACATCGGACGAATATCTACGTGACGGTTCCGCCAAGCTTTGCTGTTGCACACTCGCCTGTCCACTCCCGCTGTCGACCACGACGACCTGCGTGGTCGCCGCCTCGCCGCCCGCCGCCTCGGCAAAGCCGCAGGCGCCCCGGCTGCGCGTCGCCATCATCTGCGCCACGCTGCCCACGCTGGGAAATTCCGACCGCGCGGTGGCAAACAGCCGGCCATCCTGCGTGCTGATCATCCGCGCCTGCACCTTCACCTGTTCGCCGAACTGGATCAGCGAACCCGTGACCAGCGCATCGACCCCCTCGATCTCGCCCAGCCGCTTGGCGGCATCCGGCGCGATCGTGCCGTCAAAGACCAGCTCCATCTCGCGGAAAATGGCGCTGAGTTGCGACCGTTCGATGATGTCTATCGTGCCCGCACCCGCGTTGAACAGGCTGTCCACGATGAACTCGCTGATGTAGTTCGACAGGTCCGAACACGTGCCGTCGCTGTGGGTGAAGGTCGAAATCCCGATGGTGGCCGTTCCGTCCGTGCGGGTCCGCTCCACGATCTGGCCCGCGATCTCCTCAAGGCTTTCATCCACCGAGGACGCAGCATTCGCGCCCCCGGCCAGCGCCATCAAACCGCAGGCCGCCACAAGATTTGTCCACCGCATTCTCAGTCCCCTCTGCAATTCTCTTCGAAAATTTCCGTCAACTTCAGATGATCCCCGAACCCGCGCATCGCCATGTCGACGGCACTCACCGCCCCCGTCGGCCCCTTGCCCGAACCCGCCAACCGGATCCGCTCGGGGCCGCTCCTGCCTGTCAGGGTCACGGCCCCGTCCAGCAAGTGCCCCTCGAACCCGTGGCTGGTCTCCTCTTCCGGCACGGTCGTCGCCGTCGCAGACACCCGATCCACCTTGACGTTCCGGCAGTCCAGCCGCGTCAGATGCTCGGAGACCCTTTGCGCCACCTCGCGCTCCAGCGCCGTGCCTGCGGTTCCATCGGCCTCTGTGACGGTCTCGGACAGCGCGGCGGTCGCGTCGCCCGGGTTCTCCGCCTCGTCGGCCCCATGCTCGGCCGGGTCGGACGATCCGCTTGCCGCCGACTTGGTCACCACCACGTCCCCGGACGGTTTCGACGTCATGAACCGATCACCCAGTTCGAACACGCCGACAACGCCGCCCACAAGAGCGGAGACCAGGATAACCGACTTGGCGATCAGGGAGTTACTGGACATGCCTGCGTCTATCACTTTGCAAATATACCGCCACCATGGCACAGCCCGGCGGTGTCGGGCAACAACGCATGGGGGGTGGTCCGACCCGGGGCGACCCTGTGCAACATCACGGCCTCACATTCCCGAGACGGGCCTGAAACACACCTTACGCATCCGCCCGAAACCGCCATCTTGAAGGTAACCGAAAGGATCACCCATGCCGACCGAACGCTTCACCTTCACGGGCCATGACGGGCACGAGCTTGCCGCACGGCTCGACCTGCCCGAGGGGCCGCACCTGGCCACCGCGCTCTTTGCGCATTGCTTCACCTGCTCCAAGGACATTCCCGCCGCGCGCCGCATCTCCGCGCGGCTGGCGGGTGCGGGCATCGCCGTGCTGCGCTTCGATTTCACCGGGCTGGGCCATTCCGGGGGCGAGTTCGAAAACACCTCCTTCACCTCGAATGTCGAGGATCTCCTGCGCGCCGCCGACGCGCTGGCCACCCGCGACATGCCGCCCAGCCTGCTGGTCGGCCACTCCCTCGGCGGGGCCGCCGTGCTGGCCGCCGCCTCGCGCATCGACAGCGCCCTCGCC
This sequence comes from Roseovarius sp., assembly GCF_965277045.1. Taxonomy (GTDB): domain Bacteria; phylum Pseudomonadota; class Alphaproteobacteria; order Rhodobacterales; family Rhodobacteraceae; genus Roseovarius. The sequence goes on from NZ_OZ255712.1 coordinate 2,923,159, forward strand.
GTCGCCACCATCGCCGCGCCCTTCGATCCGGGCCATGTCACGCACAATTTCGACGGCGCGCTCGAGCGGATCGCGACCGATGGTTCGGCCGAGGTCGAGCTGGGCGGCCGCCCCATCCGCATCGGCCGGAAATTCGTCGAGGATGTCCGCGCCGAAAACCTCGCCCCGAAGATTTCCGGTCTGAAACGCGCGCTCCTGGTGCTGCACGCCCCGCGCGACGACACCGTGGGGATCGACAACGCCACCGAGATATTCAAGGCCGCGAAACATCCCAAGAGCTTCGTCACCCTCGACAGCGCCGACCACCTGGTCACCGATCCCGGCGATGCCGAATACGCCGCCGGCGTGATCGCCGCCTGGGCGCAGCGCTATCTCGACCTCAAGCATCCTGCGCCACCCCCCGGCGCGCCCGAAGGCGTCGTGCGGGTCTGCGAAGTGGACCCCGACGGGTTCCTGCAGGATGTGCACGCCGGGCCGCATCACTATGTCCGCGCCGACGAGCCCGAGGCCTATGGCGGCACCGACCGCGGCATGAGCCCCTACGGATTTCTCGCCTCCGGCCTGGGGGCCTGCACGTCGATGACCATCCGCATGTATGCTCGCCGCAAGGGGTGGCCGCTCGATCACGTCTCGGTCGACGTCACCCACGACAAGGTCCATGCCCAGGATGCCGATGGCAGCAGCCCGGCCAAGATCGATAGTTTCGTCCGCACGATCCGCCTCAGGGGCGATCTCGGCGACGATCAGCGCCAGCGTCTCCTGGAAATTGCCGACAAGTGCCCGGTCCACCGGACGCTGGAACAGACCTCCAGGATCGAGACCCGGCTGGCCGCGCCCGACACCACGCCTCAGCCCGAGCGCGCGTAATGCTCCACCATCGCGGTCAGGTCGTCGGGCGGCGTATCGGCGCTCACGAAGGCGCACGCATTCGCGCATAGCCCAAACACCGAACCGTCCGAAAAGAACGAGGTCTTAGACACGAACAGAATCGGCACACCGGGAAACCGCCGCTCGGCCTCATCCGCGATGGCAAAAGCGCTGCTCCGTGTCAGGATGAGGTTCAGGATGATCAGATCGCAGCGCATCGCGCCAAGCGCGTCCAACGCGCCCTGCTGGTCATACTCCAGCCGCACCCATATGCCATGACGCTCCAGGTGGCGCTGCCATACCCGGCCAAGCGCTGCATCGCTTTCGACGATCAGCACACGCGATGGTTGCTTTTTCACCCTCAGATCTTCTTCGGTACTTGTGTTCGCGCTTAGTATAACCGGAGTCTTCGGGACCAAAGGTTAACGAATGGTTAATTCTGGCCGATCGGACACCCGTGCACTCCCGCGCACCGGCCTCCCACCACCTGTCGTTCTCTGCCGGTACAGCTCGATGAAACGCACCGCCCGCCGCGTGCGTTCGGGTCAGACGATATTGAATAACACACCGCCCGAATACAGGTTTTCCGGACTGGCCTTGACCGGCCCGCTGCTGCACTGTCACCCAAAAAAGGAAGTACTGATGATCCGCTGCCTCGCCCTCGCCTTGTCGCTCTGCACCGCCACGACCGCCTATGGTCAAAGCTGCGGCGGCTCCTTTTCCGGCTTCGTCGACGCGCTCCGGCAAGAGGCGATTTCCCGCGGCCACGCACCGGACCGGGTGAACAGCTTCTTCGCCTCCGTGCGGCAGGATCAAAGCGTCCTTCAGGCCGACCGCCGTCAGGGCGTCTTTCAGAAACCCTTCACCGAGTTCGCCCGCCGCCTGATCAGCTCGGGCCGCCTCAACACCGGCCTTGCCAAGTCACAGCAATACGATGCCGTGTTCGAGCGCATCGAGGCCGAATACGGCGTGCCGCGCGGGGTGCTTCTCGCCTTCTGGGCGTTCGAAACCGATTTCGGCGGGTTTCAGGGTGACTACAACACGCTCAACGCGCTCGTCACCCTGTCGCATGACTGCCGCCGGCCCGACCTTTTCCGCCCGCAGGTCTTTGCCGCCCTCGACCTCTACCAGATGGGCGATTTCGACCCCGTGCGCACCACAGGCGCCTGGGCCGGCGAAATCGGCATGGTCCAGATGCTGCCGCAGGACATCATCGACAACGGTGTCGATGGCGACGGCGACGGTCACGTCAATCTCAAGACCTCCGCGCCCGACGCGCTGATGTCGGGCGGCAAGATGCTGCAACATCTCGGCTGGCGCGCGGGCGAGCCCTGGCTGCAGGAGGTCGATGTGCCCGACGATCTCGACTGGTCCAAGACGGGCCTGCGCACCACCCTGCCCGCCTCCGAATGGGCGGCGATGGGCGTCACCCCGCGCCACGGCCAGATTCGCGGCGATCTGCCCGCCAACATCCTTCTGCCCGAAGGGCGCAAAGGCCCGGCCTTCCTCGCCTACCCGAATTTCAACGTCTATTTCGAGTGGAACCAAAGCTACGTCTACGTCCTGACCGCCGCCTATTTCGCCAACCGCCTCGAGGGCGCGCCGGTCTTTGACGCGGGCAACCCCGATCCGGGGCTTTCGGACGGCCAAATGAAACAACTGCAGGAAAAACTGGCCGCGCGTGGCTATGACGTGGGCAAGATCGACGGCATCCTCGGCTCCGGCACCCGCGCCGCCGTGCAGGACGTGCAGCAGGAACTCGGGATGCCCGCCGACGCGTGGCCCACGCCCGCGCTTCTGAACGCCCTATGACGCCACGCCGCGCGTTCGAGGTCTTTCTAACCGCCCCGCCCGGCCTCGAACTCGCGTTGAAGGACGAGGCACAGGCGGCGGGATTCGCCAAGCCCAAGGCCACCCCCGGCGGTGTCCGCTTTCGCGGTCACTGGCCGGACGTGTGGCGCGCCAATCTCACCTTGCGCGGCGCCGGTCGGGTGCTGGCCCGCGTCGCGCGCTTCCAGGCCATGCATCTGGATCAACTCGAGGCCCGCACGCGAGAGATCGACTGGACGGACCTTTTGCGCCCCGAGGTGCCCGTGACCGTCGAGACCACCACCCGCAAATCGAAAATCTACCATCAGGGCGCCGCCACCGAACGCGTTGCCCGCGCAATCCATCAGGTCACCGGCGCACCGCTCGAGGGCGAAGACCCCGTGCGCATTCAGCTGCGCATCGAAGACAACCAGTGCCTGCTCAGCCTCGACACCTCGGGCGCGCCGCTCCACCGCCGCGGCCAGAAACCTTTCGTCGGCAAGGCCCCCATGCGCGAAACCCTTGCCGCGCTCTTCCTGCGCCAATGCGGCTATACCGGCACTGAACCGGTGCTCGACCCGATGTGCGGCTCCGGCACCTTCCTGCTGGAGGCCGCGGACATCGCCCTCGCCCGCGTCCCGGGCCGTGACAGGGCGTTCGCCTTCGAGCGTTTCGCCAATTTCGATGCACCCGCATGGCAGGACCTGAAACGCGGCCATACTGACACCCAAATCGCCCTTCACTTTTACGGCAGCGACCGTGACGCGGGCGCCGTCACCGGCGCGCGGGCCAACGCCGACACCGCCGGCCTCGGCGACCTGATCACGATCTCGCATCACGCTTTCAGCGATCTTCAGCGCCCCGAAGGCCCGCCCGGACTGATCATGGTAAACCCGCCTTACGGAACCCGCATCGGCGAGCGCAAACAGCTCTTCGGCCTCTACGGCGCGCTCGGCAAGACCCTCGCGGAACTCTTTTCCGGCTGGCGAGTCGGCCTCGTGACCACCGACGCCAGCCTCGCCAACGCCACCGGCCTGCCTTTCACCGACCCCGGCCCACCCGTCGCCCATGGCGGCTTGCGAATACAGCTCTTCCAGACCAGAGTCCTGACGTAAATCAACAATCATCACGGATAGTTGAGGGACATTACGAAACTCGTCACTGTCGCCTGACGTGGCTCTTGCCGACACGACCCCAATCACGTGTCGGCAAGCGGGCCTCGCCCGAGGAAGAGACGACACGTGACCACCGCGGCAACCGATATCCTGCCAAAACGGCGTCGCCCCGCGGCACGCCTGCCGCTGGCGCGGATGGGCATCGTGTTTGCCTGGACCGCAGTGCTGATCTACGCGGCATCCAATTCCATCGTCACGTACCTTGTCGATATCGGCGCCACCGCGTCCGGCGACAGCCTGCGGAATCCGATCACCTTTCCGAACCTTCTGTTGCTCGGCTCGCTGCTGTCGCTGGTGCCGCTGGCCCTTCTGTTCCGTCGCGACCTGACACGGGCCAACCTGCGCAAGCTGCGCGCCCGCGAGTGGCGCGTGCTCACGCTCTCGGCCTTCTTGTCCTCGGCACTGACACCGGGGCTCTTCTTCTATGCGCTGTCGCAAACCTCGGTCACAAACGTGGTCTTGATCAGCCGCATCGAGCCGCCGCTGTTCCTTCTGGCCGCCTGGCTGATTCTGAACGAGCGGTTCTCGGCCCGCGCCATGATTGCCGGTCTCGTCGCGCTTTGCGGTGCGCTGGTCATCATCGGCATGGGGGACGGGGGCGCCGCGCATGACTTCGGCACCGGCGAATGGGCCGCCATCGCTGCCACCCTCAGCTACATCGCCTCGACTCTGGTGGCCCGCAAGGGCTTGCGCGACGTTCCCATGGGCATCTTCGCTGTCTACCGCACCTTGGCGGGGTCCGCGATGTACGTGGTGCTCGCCATGGCCATCTACGGCCCGGACGTGTTCCGCGATATCTTCTCACCCATCCTCTGGAGCTGGATCTGGCTCTATACCGGCATCGTCATCGTGCTGGGCCAGGTCGCGTGGAACCTTGCTCTGAAATACGCTGACTCCGGCGATATCGCGCTGGCGACGTCCTTTTCGCCTCTGGCCGCGATCATTATCGCAATGGCGCTTCTGGGCGAAGACCCCGGTGCCGGCCTTCTGCCCGGCGCCGCGCTTATCGGTCTGGCCATTCTCATCGGACGTGACCTGCTCGGCCGCGGTCCGGACATCCCTGCCACCATCGCCGCCATCATGCGCCCACCCAGGCCCCAGACATATGCGGCACCGCACATCACCCACCCGATCCCGCTTGCCAGGATCGGCGCGCGCTGGAAAACGCTGGCGCCCAATACGGCCGCACCGCCCGGGCCCAAGCCACTGGTCGCCTGACGACACGGATTTTCGCGTATCGGATTGCCCAATTTCGAACGCGCGCAATGGCTTGCAACGAAACCAGAGAGACAAGTTCAATCGTAGAAAAATTCTGACGACGGATGGCTCACGCCACCATCTGCTCGGCCTTCTTCAGGTCGACGGACACAAGCTGGCTTACCCCCTGCTCGCCCATCGTCACCCCGAACAGGCGGTCCATCCGGCTCATCGTCACCGCGTGGTGCGTGATGATCAGAAACCGCGTCTCGGTTCGGCGGCACATCTCGTCCAGAAGGTCACAGAACCGGCCCACATTGGCATCGTCCAGCGGCGCGTCCACCTCGTCCAGCACGCAGATCGGCGCCGGATTGGCCAGGAACACCGCAAAGATCAGCGCTAGCGCGGTCAGCGTCTGTTCGCCCCCCGAAAGCAAGCTCAGCGTCGCCAGTTTCTTGCCCGGCGGCTGGCACATGATCTCCAGCCCCGCCTCCAGCGGATCGTCGCTCTCGACCATCACCAGGTTCGCCTCGCCGCCACCGAACAGATGCTTGAACAGCATCGAGAAGTTCGAGTTCACCTGCTCGAACGCCGTCAGCAGCCGCTCGCGCCCTTCGCGGTTCAGCGATGCGATGCCACCCCGCAACGTGCGGATCGCTTGCTCGAGGTCCTGCTTTTCGCCCACCAGCGTGTCATGCTCTTCCTGCACTTCGCGCGCATCTTCCTCGGCCCGCAGGTTCACCGCACCCAGCGCGTCGCGCTGGCGTTTCAGGCGGTTCACATCGGCCTCGATCGCCTCCGAGGCGGGCATGGTCTCGGGATCGACCTGCAACGTCTCCAGCAGGTCCTCGGGCGAACATTCCAGTTCCTCCTCGATCCGTCCCGCCGCCTGTCCTTGCGTCTCGCGCGCGGCGTCCGCCCGCGCCTCGGACCGCGCCCGCGCCTCGCGCGCCTCGCCTGCCAGGCGCTCGGCATCGCGCTCGTTCCCGACCGCTTCACGCGCCACCCCTTCGGCGTTCGACAGCGTATCGGCGGCCTCGGCTCGCCGCGCCTCGGCCTTCGAAATGTCGGCGTTCAACGCCTCGCGTTTTGCCGCCAGCTCGCCCGGCTTGGCCCCGGCCTCCGCCAGTTCTGCCTCGCTCGCGTCCTTACGCTCGGCCAACTCCGCGCTGCGCGTCTTCGCCGTCTCCAGCCGGTGCCGCCAGCCCGACAATTCCTTGGTCACTTCCTGGCTGCGCTTCAGCCGCGCCTCGCCCTCGCGGCGCAATTCGTCATGGGCCGAGCGCTTGGACATCATCGTCATCCGCGCCGCCTCCACCGTCATCTTGACGTCTTCCACCTCGGCCCGCGCGGTGTCCAGATCGGCCAGGTCGCCCATCGCCTTCTCGGCCTCGGCCAGCGTCTTGCGTGCGGCCAGCGCCTCCTCCTCGTGGCGTTTCACCGCCAGCCCCAGGCTTTCCAGCTTGGACCCCGCAAGGCTCCGCTCCGCCTCGGCGCGGCTCAGCGCCCGGTTCGCCTCGGCAACCTTGCTGTCCGCCGCCCGCCGCGCCTCGCGCGCCGCCTTGTCCGCCTCGGTCAACTCCACCAGACGCGCCTTCAGCGTCTCGTGTGCCCGCTGCGCGCCCTCGGCCCGCGCCGTGGCGTGCGACAGCTGCTGTTTCAGCTCTTCCAGACGGTTCAGCTGTTCCAGCCGCAGCGCGGCGGCAGACGGCGCATCCTCGGCCCAGGCGCGGTACCCGTCCCAGCGCCACAGGTCGCCGTCGATGCTGACCAGCCGCTGACCGGGCTTCAACAAGGCCTGCAAACGCGGCCCGTCATCGGCATCCACCAGACCGATCTGCGCCATCCGCCGCGCCAGCACACCCGGCACGTTCACATGCGCGCCCAGCGCCACGACGCCCTCGGGCAAGGTCTGCGCCTGGGCATACCCGTCCAGCGCAACCCAGCCCGAGGGCCCGTCCGCCTCCACCTCCGGCGCGCGCAGGTCGTCTGCCAAAGCCGCGCCCAGCGCCTTCTCGTATCCCGGCGCCACCTGCACCGCGTCGAGGATCTGCCCGCCCTCCGCCGTGTCCCGCTCCAGCAGGCGCGCCAAGGCCGACACCTCCGCCGACAGCGCACTCACCTCGCCCTCGGCTTCCGAGCGTCCGGCCCGGGCGTCGGCCTCGCGCCCCTGCGCATCGGCCCGCGCCTCGTCGGCTTCGGTCAGCGCGACCTCCGCCGCCTGCGCTGCGGCCACCGCCTCTTTCTCGGCCGTCTCGGCGGCGGCATGGTCCTCGCTGGCCCGCGTCACGGTGTGTTGCGCCGCTTGAACGGCCTCCTTGGCCCGCGCCGCCTCGGCATCGGCCCGGTCGCGGGTCTTGCGGCTGTCCTCGACCAGCCGCTGCGCCGACTGGTGCCGCGCGGCCAGCCGGGCGACATCCTCGGTCAGTTCCGACAGTTCGGTCTCCCGCGCCTGCAGCACCTGACTGGCATCCGCCGCCTCACCGCTCGCCGCCTCCAGCTTGCCCTCGTGGCCTTCGGCGGCCTTGGCCAGCTCCTGCGCTTCCCATTCCAGCCGCTCGATCGTCTCGCCCGCGTCGCGGTTCAGGCTGTCCTCGCGCTCCATGTCGCGGGCCAGTTGCTCGATCCGCGATTGCAAAGTCTCGATCCGGTCCTTGGCGGCAGCCTCCTGCTCGGCCAGCGTATCCCGGCTCACCTGCAAGCGCTGCAGCACCGCCGCCGCGATGGCCTCTTCCTCGCGCAGGGGCGGCAGCGCCTCGTCGGCCCGCGCCCGCAGCCTTGCCGCCTCGCGCGCCGCCGCCTCGGCCCGCGCCGCATCGCTGGTCCGCTCGGTCAGTTCCTTCTGCGCGTTGGCCCGCGCCAGGTCCGCTTCCTTCCAGCGACGATAGAGCAGCAAACCCTCGGCCTGCCGCAACTCCTCGCCGATCTGGCGATACCGCGCGGCCTGCTTGGCCTGCCGCGCCAGTTGCGCCAGCTGCGAGGCCAACTGCTCGATCACGTCATCGACGCGGGCCAGGTTGCTCTCGGCCCCTTTCAGCTTCAGCTCCGCCTCGTGCCGCCGCTGATAAAGCCCGGAAATCCCCGCCGCCTCCTCCAGGATACGCCGCCGCGCCGTGGGCTTGGCGTTGATCAGCTCCGAGATCTGCCCCTGCCGCACCAGCGCCGGCGAATGCGCCCCGGTCGAGGCGTCGGCAAACAGCATCTGCACGTCCCGCGCCCGCACGTCCTTGCCGTTCACCTTGTAGGCGCTGCCCACATCCCGCGTGATCCGCCGGATGATCTCCAGGTGATCGGCATCGTTGAACCCCGCCGGCGCCAGCCGGTCGGAATTGTCCAGATGAATGCTCACCTCGGCAAAGTTGCGCGCGGGCCGCGTCGCCGCCCCGGCAAAGATCACGTCCTCCATGCCCGAGCCGCGCATCGAGGTCGGGCGGTTCTCGCCCATCACCCAGCGTAACGCCTCCAGCAGGTTCGACTTGCCGCATCCGTTCGGCCCCACCACCCCGGTCAGACCGTCCTGAATGAACAGATCGGTGGGGTCGACGAAGCTCTTGAACCCGGTCAATCTCAGCTTGGTGAACTGCACGGTGCGTGTCCCTCTGCTCGGGCCGGTCTGGATTTCGGACGTGATTCCGGCCTTGGGAGGATATGCAAGCGCAGGACCTTGGCGCCTGTCAACGCAAAACCCCTGCATATGGCGCGGACGCGCTACTTATCCACAAGATATTGCGTTCTTAAGGCTCAGATCTCCGGTGCGGTCCTATCGCCCACGATATTGCAGCGCCCGCGCCAAGCCCATATGCTGCTGAAATCTTCACGCCGTTGTCCCGGAACGCCGCGCAATGTCCAACCCGATTGCCTTACTTGTGGCCGGTCTCGCCGCCGGCGCCGGCCTGGGGGCGCTGGTCACCGCCACGGTGATCGACCGCCCGGCCATGTCCAAGGCCACGATGTCCGAGGGGATGGCCCACGACCATTCCGCCCATGACCACGGCCAGGGCCAGGGCCAGGCGATGCACGATCACCAGATGATCGAGGCCGGCGACCCCGCGCCGACGCTGGCCGTCGAAATCCACCCCGATGGCCCGCAGAGCCGCAACCTGCACATCGTCACCACGAACTTCACCTTCGACCCCGAAGGCGTGAACGGCGATCACCGTCCCGGCCACGGCCACGCCCATGTCTACATCAACGGCGTGAAACAGCCCCGCGCCTACAGCCCCTGGGTCCAGCTTGACGCACTCCCCAGGGGAACGCACGAAATCCGTGTGACGCTGAATGCCAACGATCACGGCCACCTTGCCACGGACGGCACGCCGATCGAGGCCGTGACGACCGTGACCATCGAATAGGTCCCCGCCATGCTCATCATCGAACAGGCCAATCCCAAGGCCCCCGGCCCCCGCGCCCTGCTGGAACAAAGCCACGCCATGATGCGCGCGCTTTTTCCACCCGAAGACAATTATTTCCTCGACCTGGAGGAGCTGCGCGGGTCCGGCATCTGCTTTTTCGCCGCCCGTGACGGGGCCGAAACGCTGGGCACCGGGGCGCTGGCGTTCAAGCGCGGCTATGCCGAGATCAAGTCGATGTTCACATCTCCCGCCGCCCGCGGCCGCGGCGTGGGTGCCGCGATCCTGCGCGCGCTCGAGGACGAGGCCCGCGGCGACGACGTGCCCGTTCTGCGGCTCGAAACGGCCGAGGCGCTCGACGCCGCGATCCGTCTCTACGAACGGCACGGCTTCGCCCGGTGCGGCATCTTCGGCGACTATCGACCGAACGCCACGAGTGTTTACATGGAAAAGGCCCTGACCGCGCCCGCGGCTCAGAACGGATAGCAGACCAGTTCGCTCACCGCCGCGTCCGGATCGAACATATCGCATTCCAGGTACGGCACGCGTCTGCGTGGCGGGGCAGCGCCACTGCCGCAATCCAGCGTCGCCCGCATCATCGCCTGGTCCCCGGTCAGCCGGTCCACCCGGCAGCCGCTGACCGCCTCTATGGCCAGAACCGCGGGCACGCCCACGCTGGACAGCCGGAATGCAGGCTGGGCGTTCAGCCGGACCGCCTCGGCCCTGCGGCCAGCCACCCGGATATCGAACACCGACGCGCCTGCCTCGACGCGAACCGGCGCCACACCGGCAAAATCCGGGCTGGCCGTATCGCAGGCCGCCAGGGCCGACAGCGAGATCAAGAACAACGGACGCATCGCGCGATCATTGCCGATCCATGCTTAAGAAACAGTAACCAATGGTTTTTCGCGCCCGCCTCAACGCGAGGGACCGGGATTTGTTTCATCGCAAAGGCGCATTCTTTTTCACGCCTTCACAGGAACGTGTCAGGGGGTCCCCCGCGTTGAGTGTGCAGATACCACATGACGAAGGAGTAACATCATGAAACTGATCGGTAGCACAGCCATCGCAATGGCCCTGGCCGCAACCACCGCGTTCGCGCAAAGCGACACGAACGAGGAAATGGACACCGACACCGGCAACACGCAGGTCGAGTCCAGCACCGAGATGAACAGCTCGGACAGCAGCGCCGACGCCAGCAGCGGCATGGAAACCGAAGACGGTTCCGACGCTGCAATGAGCGACAGCGAATCCAACATGGACACCGACAAGTCCGCCATGAACGACAGCGGCATGGACTGGGACAAGTCCAGCGAAGAAATGAGCCAGATGCAAGGTGAACTGATCCGCAGCCGCGACATCACCGGCGGCGCGGTCTACACCACCAACGAAGCCAATGACGAAGGCGAAGGCTGGGACATGGCCGAGTATGACGAAGTCAACTCGGAATGGAACCAGATCGGCGAGATCGAAGACCTCGTGATGTCGCAGGACGGCAAGCTGACCGGCATCGTCGTCGAAGTCGGCGGTTTCCTCGACATCGGTGACAAGCACGTCATGCTGTCGGTGAAGGACGCCAAGCTCGTCCCCGTCGACGACAAGAGCTACACCTTCGTGACCCGCTTCAACGAAGAAGAGATCGAGTCCATGGAAGGCGTCGACGAAGGCTTCTGGAACTAAGCCGGGACACGTCTCGCGTTATTGCCGCCGCCCCTTGCCGGGCGGCGGTTTGCGTTTGCGCAACCGCTGGGCCTGGAGGCTCTTCCACAGTTGTTGCGCACTAAAGCGCGGTCGCCAGACCGGTATAGCCGCCGCCCGCGATGGCCACGTCCGTCACCACGTCGCCCCGCATCGGCGTGCCGCTCTCCGGCTCTTCGGCCGAATGGTCCCATAGGGAAATGCCGGGCCTCTTCCCCGTCATGGCTGTTGCCTCGCGCCGCGTTCCGTCGCGGCAGCGTGAAACGCGCAAGGCCCAAGGTCAATATCGCAGGCGGCACGACGGTGCACCGCCCTGCGCCTTTCCCGCAGCGTGTCCGCCGATCCACTGACGCCTTGCAATTTCGCCTTTCCAAAAATACTCAAATCCCAACGCCACACACGGGAGCCTCCACATGCCCAAAACGCGCCTTCTCACCGAATTCGGCATCGGCTCGTCCCTTCGTCACCGCGATTACACCGCCGCCGCCCGCCGCGCGCTTCAGGACGCGCTCTGGCGCAACTCCATCAACCTCGCGGAGCTCTTCGGCCAGCCCAAGGAGGCGATGATCATCGACGTGGAAATCGCCGCGCAGGACCCCGACGCCGTCGACACCACGGTGCTGGCGGAGGTCTTCCCCTACGGCCAGGTCACCGTCACCGCGCACAAGGGCGGCCTCGACGTGCCACGTCCCGACGGCGAGCCGACCGTGATCGTCAACGCCGCCATCAATGTCAGCCTGAACCTGGAGTCCGCGAAATGACCAACAAGGCAACGGATCACCGCTTCATCATCGAAATGGGCATGGGCAACGACCAGTACGGCATGGACTACCAAAAGGCCGCCGCCCGAGCGATCGAAAGCGCGATCCGCCGCTCCGCTATCCCGATGTATTCCACAACCGCGCTCGACCCGTCGCAGATGCGCGTGCAGGTCACCATCGGCGTGCAGGACCCCGACAAAATCGACACGGATGCGCTCGCCGCCTGCCTACCGCGCGGAAACGCCACCGTCACCGCCACGTTCGGCGGGCACAACGTGGTGAACCCCGACACCGGCGACACCATCGTCATCGCCACCGCGGCGGTCGAGGCGTTCCTGCCCGACCAGTCCGGCAACTACACCGCTGGTTAAGGTGCCGCGTCATCCTCGGACATGATCCGCGGATCTCCCACCCCTTGCGGCACGCTTGCCCCGTATCGCCTCTGGTCATATGATTTGACCAATTCAATCCCGAGGCGCCCCATGCCGTTCCAGAAAGTCACGCCCGAAAAACTCTCGCTCGCGGTCACCCGCCAGATCGAGAAGCTGATCCTGCGCGGCATCCTGCGCCCCGGCGAACGCCTGCCCTCGGAACGCGAACTTGCCGACCGCTTCGGCGTCTCCCGTCCGTCCCTGCGCGAGGCCGTGGCCGAGCTTCAGCAGAAAGGCCTGCTGACCACACGCGCCGGCGCCGGCATCTTCGTGGCCGACGTTCTGGGCAGCGCCTTCTCTCCCGCTCTGATCGAGCTTTTCGCCAGCGATGACGAGGCCGTCTTCGACGTCATCGCCTTCCGCCGCGACATGGAAGGCCTCGCCGCCGAACGCGCCGCCCGGCTGGCCTCCGACACCGACCTTGAGGTCATCGCCGCCACCTTCGCCCGCATGGAGCAGGCCAAGGGCCGCGCCAATCCCGAACGCGAGGCGCGGCTCGATGCCGAGTTCCACATGGCCATATTGGAGGCCAGCCACAACGTGGTGATGCTCCACATGATGCGCTCGATGTTCCAGCTCATGCAGGACGGCGTGTTCTACAACCGCAAGGTCATTTTCAACCAGTCCACCAGGCGTTCCAGCCTGCTGGACCAGCACCGTGCGATCCGCGACGCGATCCTTGCCCGCGACCCCAAAGCGGCCCGCGCGGCGGTCGAGACACATCTCGATTTCGTCGAACGGGCGCTGACCGACCAGCGCAAGGCCGAGGCCCACGAACACATCGCCCGCCAGCGCCTGGAACACGAGAACCGCCGCTGACTCCTTCCCCAACATCGTAGGGTGGGTGGTTCTGCGCACCGCGCAGGTTCACCCACCGCTGCGCCGGGCGCCCAGCACATCAGGGCCTGTCGCGGCTTGGCGAGCGTCCCTCCAACCGTGTTCACAAACCGCCTAAATTTTACCAATTGATAAAATTTTGAACTATGCAATACTTTCTCCAAAGCGTACAGCCACTGGAGCCCTCCATGAGCCATTCCGCCCTGACCCCCGGCATCACCTCCGGCCGCCTGTCAGAGGACGACCTCGCCCGGAACTTCTCCGACCTGCATCCGCCGCTCGATCCGCACGAGGCGCTGGTGGCCGCCGACCGCTGCTATTTCTGCCACGACGCGCCCTGCATCACGGCCTGTCCCACCGATATCGACATCCCGCTCTTCATCCGCCAGATCGCCACCGGCACGCCCGAGGCCGCCGCCAGGACGATCCTCACCCAGAACATCCTCGGCGGCATGTGCGCCCGCGTCTGCCCGACCGAAACGCTCTGCGAACAGGCCTGCGTGCGCGAAACCGCCGAAGGCAAGCCGGTTCTCATCGGACAACTTCAACGCTACGCCACCGACACCCTTCAGGCCGCGGGCACGCATCCCTTCGCCCGCGCGCCCGAGACGGGCAAGTCGGTCGCCGTGGTGGGCGCGGGACCGGCCGGTCTGGCCTGCGCCCATCGTCTGGCGATGCACGGCCATACCGTCACGCTCTATGATGCCCGGCCCAAGCCCGGTGGCCTCAACGAATACGGCATCGCCGCCTACAAGACGGTCGACGGCTTCGCCGAACGCGAGGTCGACTGGCTGATGCAGATCGGCGGCATCACCCTGGAAAACGGCAAGGCCCTCGGCCCCGATCTTTCCCTCAAAACCCTGCGCGAGCGCTTCGACGCGGTCTTCCTCGGCGTCGGCCTGGGCGGCGTCAACGCCCTCGGACTCGACGGCGAAGACAAGACCGGCGTGCTCGACGCGGTCGATTTCATCTCCGACCTGCGCCAGGCCAGCGACCTGCGCGCGCTTCAGGTGGGCCGCGACGTGGTCGTGATCGGCGGCGGCATGACCGCCATCGACGCCGCTGTGCAGGCTAAACTGCTGGGCGCGCTCAACGTCACGCTGGTCTACCGCCGGGGCCGCGACCGCATGAATGCCAGCGTCTTCGAGCAGGACCTCGCCGCGTCCAAGGGCGTGCGTATCATCACCAACGCCACGCCCCGCGCCCTTCACGGCAACGGCACGGTCCGCGAGATCGAGTTCGAATACACCGACGACGCCCTCACCCCCACGGGCGAAACCGTCCGCATCCCCGCCGACCAGGTGTTCAAGGCCATCGGCCAGGCGCTCGCCGGCGACGCCCTGCCCGATCTCGACGGCCGCAAGATCGCCGTCACCGGTCCGGGCCGCACCTCGGTCGCCGGCGTCTGGGCGGGGGGCGACTGCGCCGCGGGCGGCGACGACCTGACCGTGACGGCCGTGGCCGAAGGCCGCGACGCCGCCGAAGACATCCACGCGACACTGAGCGCCTGAAGGAGCGAGCCATGGCTGACCTGACCACCAACTTCATCGGCATCACCTCGCCCAACCCCTTCTGGCTGGCCTCCGCCCCGCCCACGGACAAGGAATACAACGTCCGCCGCGCCTTCGAGGCCGGCTGGGGCGGCGTGGTCTGGAAAACACTGGGCGAGGAAGGCCCGCCCGTCGTCAACGTCAACGGACCGCGCTATGGCGCGATCTGGGGCGCCGACCGCCGCCTGCTGGGGCTGAACAACATCGAACTGATCACCGACCGCCCCCTCCAAACCAACCTCGACGAGATGACGCGGGTGAAAAAGGACTACCCCGACCGCGCCCTTATCGCGTCCCTGATGGTGCCCGTGAACGAGGACAGCTGGAAGTCCATCCTCGACCGCGTGCTGGAAACCGGCTGCGACGGGGTGGAACTGAACTTCGGCTGCCCCCACGGCATGTCCGAACGCGGCATGGGCTCCGCCGTGGGCCAGGTGCCGGAATACGTGGGCCAGGTCACCGAATGGTGCAAGAAACACTCAAACCTGCCCGTCATCGTCAAGCTGACGCCAAACATCACCGACGTCCGCAAACCCGCGCAGGCGGCCAAGGATGGCGGCGCCGACGCGGTGTCGCTGATCAACACGATCAACTCGATCACCTCCGTCAACCTCGACAGCTTCGCGCCCGAGCCCACCATCGACGGCAAGGGCGCCCATGGCGGCTATTGCGGTCCGGCGGTGAAACCCATCGCGCTCAATATGGTGGCCGAGATCGCCCGCACCCCCTCGCTCGCCGGACTGCCCATCTCGGGGATCGGCGGCATCACCACCTGGCGCGACGCGGCGGAATTCATGTCGCTGGGGGCGGGCAACGTCCAGGTCTGTACGGCGGCCATGACCTACGGCTTCAAGGTCGTGCAGGAAATGATCTCCGGCCTGTCGCAGTTCATGGACGAGAAGGGCTTCACCTCGACGGACCAGCTTGTCGGCCGCGCCGTTCCGAACCTTTCGGACTGGCAGCACCTCAACCTCAACTACGTCACCAAGGCCCGGATCGATCAGGACCTCTGCATCAAGTGCGGCCGCTGCTATGCCGCGTGCGAGGACACCTCGCACCAGGCCATCTCGATGTCCCCGGACCGCACGTTCGAGGTGATCGACGAAGAATGCGTGGCCTGCAATCTCTGCGTCAATGTCTGCCCGGTCGAGAACTGCATCACGATGGAAGAGCTGGCCCCAGGCACGACCGATCCCCGGACCGGCAAGACGGTGCAGAACGACTACGCCAACTGGACCACCCACCCCAACAACCCGGGAACCTGCGCCGCGGAATAACCGCCCCGGATTCTTCGTACGAAGAATCTAGACCCGCAGAATATTCGTACGAATTTTCTGCGGCTGGCCTCCACGACATCAAAACACAATCCGAATAGGCCCCGCATGGCACACGACGATCATCTGGTCGCCGGTTTCGATCAGGTGATAGCCCCGCCTGCGCACTTCGCGCTCGAACGCCTCGCGACCGACCTCTCGCTCCACCCACCGGCGCGACCGGCGCACGACAGCGCCCTTGCGCGCGGACTGGCTCGAGAAAAGTTGCGCCACCCAGGGCGCGGCGGGAACGGGACGAATGATCTGCGTCATGCCACGACCCTGCCGCCATCCTGGTAAAAATCAGGTTAAGGCTTCTTCGCCCGCAAGCACCGCAGCGCCCCACGCCCTCCCCGGGCCACCCGAAGCGTTTCGCCTGTGACCAGCGGCATCCGCCAAAGGCGAAATACACGCACCGATCGAATGGTGCGCGGCAACTCACGGGTCAGCCGCAATTCGGGTGTGTCGGAAAACGCATCAATCCCCGGCTTTGACGGCAGAAGGTTCTGCCCCGTTCGACACGTCCTCGCCCCCCATCTCGATCTTCAGCACCGCGATCATCTCGCGCAGGTCGGTAATGTCGCGCGCCGCGCGCGACTGCTCCAGCCGCGTGCTGGCCCGCAACAGGTCCTGCTGCCGCCCGACCAGTTCATACTGTGCCGCGACCAGTTGATCGCGCGGCGTCTCCTGGCTCTTGATCCGCGCGTCGAGCACGCTTTCGCCTGACGCCCTGGCCGGCAATCGCGACATCGCATTCCGCCCGGGCCGCAGGCTTGCCTCCGCGCGCGGCCCGTCGCCGCCCGTGGCGTTGTCGGAATTGTTGCCGCTCGCACTGCTTTCCGCCGACCCCGAGGCGCTCTTGACGGCGAGTTTCTGAAGGTTCTGCCCGGCGCCGGCCGGCACCGAGGGCAGGACGGTCACAGGGGCTGGTCCTGTGATGTTCATGTGTCCACTCCAAACACGGGGGATCGCTAGATCCGGCACCCGCACCCAAAGATCAACATACCATGGCGCGGTGGTCTCCCGCGACGGCAATCTAGACAGCATTTTAGTCGTATCGCCCCGTGCGGGCGCTACACCGCCAGCATCCGGCGATAGAGCGCATCCAGAAACACGGACGCCTCGCCGTGGACGTCCCGGCCATCCACCAGCGCCTGCACCTGCGCGTCGAAATCCGCGTAGTGCTGCGTCGTGGCCCAGATCGAAAAGATCAGGTGGCGCCCGTCCACCGGCTTCAGCCGACCCGCCGCGGCCCAGGACTCGATCAGCGCCGCGGTCTCGTCCACCAGCGGCTTGAGGTCCGACACCAGTCCCGGCCCGATCATCGGCGCGCCTTGCAGGATCTCGTTGGCAAACAGCCGGCTCTCGCGCGGCAACGCCCGGCTCATCTCCAGCTTGCGATGCACATAGCGCAGGATCTCCTCCAGCGGCTCGCCGGCGGGGTCGATGGCGCGCATCGGGTCCAGCCACGTGTCCATCAACCCGTTCAGCAGCGTGACATGGATCTCTTCCTTGCCGGCGAAATAATACAGGATGTTGGGCTTCGACAGCCCCGACGCCTCGGCGATCTGGTCCAGCGTCGCACCCCGGAACCCGTGCATCGAAAACACGTCCAGCGCCGCGTCCAGGATACGCTTGCGGTTGCGCAACTGTATCCGGCTCGGCTTGGCCCCGCCCTCGGGCGTCCTCCCGTCTTCCATCGCGCCTCTCACTGTTCCCTGCCCGAAGATCTAGCACCGCCCGGCCCGAATTGGCCAGCAACAGGTGCAATGCTTGACATGCCCGCCCCGCTTCGCAATCGTGGTTTTACCATTTGGTAAAAAAGTGGCAACCGGGATGGCAGCCAAACTCGCGTCCTCCCGTGCTATGATACGACAGACAGGGGGACAGCGATGACCGCACCGGGCCAAAATCTCAAGATCAACGGCGACCGGCTCTGGGACAGCCTGATGGACATGGCCAAGATCGGCCCCGGCGTCGCGGGCGGCAACAACCGCCAGACCCTCACGGACGAGGATGCCGAGGGCCGCGCGCTCTTCCAGTCGTGGTGCGAGGCGGCGGGCATGACCATGGGCCTCGACACGATGGGCAACATGTTCGCCCGGCGCGAGGGCACCGACCCCGACGCGCTCCCCGTTTACGTCGGCTCCCACCTCGACACCCAGCCCACGGGCGGCAAGTATGACGGCGTCCTGGGCGTTCTGGGCGGGCTGGAAATCATCCGCACCCTCAACGACCTCGGCATCAAGACGAAACACCCCATCGTCGTCACCAACTGGACCAACGAGGAAGGCACGCGCTACGCCCCGGCCATGCTCGCCTCGGGCGTCTTCGCCGGTGTGCATGACCAGCAATGGGCCTATGATCGCGTCGATGCTGACGGCAAGAAATTCGGCGACGAGCTCGACCGCATCGGCTGGAAAGGCGACGAGCCGGTGGGGGATCGCAAGATGCACGCCTTCTTCGAGCTGCATATCGAACAGGGCCCGATATTGGAGGCCGAAGGCAAGGATATCGGCGTCGTCACCCACGGCCAGGGCCTGCGCTGGATCGAATGCACCGTCACCGGCAAGGAAAGCCACACCGGCTCCACCCCCATGCACATGCGCAAGAACGCCGGCCGCGGCCTCGCCCGGATCACCGAACTGGTGCACGAGATCGCCATGAAGAACCAGCCCAATGCAGTGGGCGCAATCGGCCAGATCAACGTCTATCCCAACAGCCGCAACATCATCCCCGGCAAGGCCGTCTTCACCATCGACTTCCGCTCGCCCGACCTGGAAAAGCTCGAAGGCATGGTGGCCGAGCTTCTGGAAAAGGCCCCGAAACTCTGCGAGGAAATCGAGGTCGGCTTTTCCTCCGAGATCGTCGGCCAGTTCAACCCGCCCGCTTTCGATGAGACCTGCGTCAACGCCATCCGCAACGCCGCCGAACGCCTGGGCTATTCCCACATGGACATCGTCTCGGGCGCCGGCCACGACGCTTGCTGGATCAACGACGTGGCCCCGACAGCGATGGTCATGTGCCCCTGCGTCGACGGGCTATCCCACAACGAGGCCGAGGAGATCTCCAAGGACTGGGCCACGGCGGGCACGGACGTGCTGATGCACGCGGTGGTCGAGACTGCGGAGATTGTGGAGTGACATCGCCGAATGCCCACCCCGTCCCGGGCTTGACCCGGGACCTTGACCTCAGGACAAGAGGCCCCGGATCAGGTCCGGGGCGGGATTCACGCTTTGGAAACCATATCGCGTCACTCCTGGTGCATGGCGCACTTCGTGTACATCTTGGCCTCCCGTCCGGGCGGCGCGCTCTACACCGGCTGCACTTGCGACCTGCGCACTCGGGTTGCGGCACACCGGGCCGGGTTTTCAAAACACACGTCGAGATACAAGATAGACCGCCTCGTCTGGTTCGAAGAACAAGACGATTTCGAGACCTCACTCCGCCGCGAACGCAGCCTCAAACGCTGGAAACGAGATTGGAAGATCGCGCTGATCACAAGCGCCAATCAAAACTGGCACGACATCACCGCCCAGATCCCCTCCTGAGCCCGGCAGAGGTCCCGGCTCAAGGCCGGGACGGGTAACGAGAGGGAGACACAAAATGACCACCAAAGTCATCAAGAACGGCACCGTCTGCACCGCAGACCGCACGTGGAAGGCCGATGTCCTGATCGAGGACGAAAAGATCAAGCAGATCGGCGAGGACCTCAAGGGCGACGAGACCATCGACGCGGAAGGCGCCTACGTCATCCCCGGCGGCATCGACCCGCACACGCATCTGGAAATGCCCTTCATGGGCACCACCGCCGCCGAAACCTTCGAGACCGGCACCTGGGCCGCGGCCTGTGGCGGCACCACGATGCTGGTCGATTTCTGCCTGCCCGGTGCCGACGGCTCCATCAAGAACGCCATCGAGGAATGGCACCGCAAATCCGCCCCCCAGATCTGTTCCGACATCGGCTACCACATGGCCGTGACGGGCTGGAACGAGACCATCTTCAACGAGATGAAGGACGCCGTCGACATGGGCGTCAACTCCTTCAAGCACTTCATGGCCTACAAGGGCGCCTTGATGATCGAGGATGACGAGATGTTCGCCTCCTTCAAGCGCTGCCGCGAGCTGGGCGCGCTGCCCATGGTCCATGCCGAGAACGGCGATCTGGTGGCCGACATGCAGCAGGAAATGCTGTCAAAGGGCATCACCGGCCCCGAGGGCCACGCCTATTCCCGCCCGCCCGAGTTCGAGGGCGAAGCCGCCAACCGCGCCATCACCATCGCCGATGCCGCCGGCGTGCCGCTCTATATCGTGCACGTCTCCTGCGAACAGGCGCACGAGGCCATCCGCCGCGCCCGCCAGAAGGGCATGCGCGTCTACGGCGAGCCGCTGGCGCAGTTCCTGACCCTCGACGAGGGCGAGTATTTCAACAAGGACTGGGACCATGCCGCCCGCCGTGTCATGTCGCCCCCCTTCCGCAACAAGGAACACCAGGACAGTCTCTGGGCGGGCCTCCAGGCCGGCTCGCTTCAGGTCGTCGCCACCGACCACGCCGCCTTCTCGACCGAGCAGAAACGCATGGGCGTGGACGATTTCACAAAGATCCCCAACGGCTCCAACGGGCTGGAGGAACGGATGCCGGTGCTCTGGACCCGCGGCGTCGAAACCGGGCGCCTCACGCCCAACGAATTCGTCGCCGTCACCTCCACCAACGTCGCCAAGATCCTCAACATCTACCCCAAGAAGGGCGCGATCGTCGAAGGCGCGGATGCCGACATCGTGGTCTGGGACCCCAAGATCACCAAGACGATCTCGGCCTCCAACCACCACTCGATCCTCGACTACAACGTGTTCGAGGGCTTCGAGGTCACCGCCAACTCCCGCTACACCATCTCGCGCGGCGAGGTCATCTGGGCCTGGGGCCAGAACTCCCAGCCCCAGCCGGGCCGCGGCCGCTTTGTCCCCCGCCCGGCCTTCCCCTCGGCGCACGAGGCGCTCTCGAAATGGAAGGCGCTGACCGCGCCCAAGATGATCGAGCGCGACCCGCTGAATATTCCGGCGGGGATTTGATGGCCCGGCCTCTCTGCTGGCAGGAAACTGGTAAACGCGACCGCGTCACTCGTTGGACGGGGGGCGGATGGTAAGGTTGTTGTTATCCTTGCATTCATCGCAGCAGTCGCCCTCGCCGCAGCAAAAGCAGCAGGGAAAACAGCCCGCTGAAACCGCTTGGTTGACGTACCCGAAGATCGCCCTTTGGATGTTTTCCTCGACATGCCGGTTGTCAAAGACAGTCTTCCCCGGCGTCGGACAATTCGCCGGAGCCGTCTGTGTCGGCGTAGTGGCGTCGTTGGTGCTGGCGGTTTGCGCCGGCACGGGCGAGACTGTGGAAAGCATCAGGCAGACGGCGATCAGAAATTGAAATACATACTTCATGGTAATCCCCTTGTTTGGCGTGAAACGAAGCTGGCAACCCAAATGGAAACAAAAATACCATCAGAAAATACATGTTATTTTATCAACCTATCCGGGAATTGTCAATTTCCACCACATCCGACGGGCGTATCGTGTATGGTGCGGCAGGAAACGACGTTGCCGAAACTGCAGGGCCGCTGAGATGCAATCGTCTCAGCACCCTGTGATCCATGCCAGAAGCCGCGCGCGTCCCTTCCCGACCGATGCCGGCAGCCACCAGATCCTCCCGACCGTGCCCCACGCGCCATCACCATCCCGGCGGGCATCCAACCCCATGCGCCTCGCCCTCGCGCTCCTCCTGCTGGCCAGCCCGGCCGCGGCCCAGCTGGCCGCCCCGCTCGGCAATCCCGACGGCTGCGCCCGCATCCTCGGCGAGGAGGCCACAGAGGAAAACGAGGTCGCCATCGTCGCGGGCCACCTGAACCTGCACGGCGCGATCTGCCAGATCACCGCGGTGCAGACCGGCACGCTCATGGCCACCTGCCCCGGCGACGCTGACAGCCGCAAACAGGTCCTCGGCATCGCGCGCAGCGCCGATGGCACCGGCGTCACGCTGACACTGCCCGACGGCTCGGTCGAAGACCTGGCGCCCTGCGAATGAACCACGCCGCCATCCGCCCGCGCCATTGCCCGCAAATTCATCATGTGCCTGCCCCGCAGGCATCTGACGCCGGGACCCGCCTTGACACTGCGTTGCGGCGTGGGATTGTTCCTTCCATCCGTCCCGGAGACACGACACCGTAATGCAAGACGCCCAAGCCACCTCGACGCCCGAGCCCGTGATCGCGGCCCGCGACCTGTCACTGACCTTCCAGACCAATGACGGCCCGGTCCACGCGCTCAAGGACGTGACGCTGGACGTCGAGAAAGGCGATTTCGTCTCCTTCATCGGCCCCTCGGGCTGTGGCAAGACCACCTTCCTGCGCTGCATGGCCGACCTCGAACACCCCACCGGCGGCAGCATCTCGGTCAACGGCATGACCCCCGCCGAGGCCCGTCAGCGCCGCGCCTATGGCTATGTCTTCCAGGCCGCCGGCCTCTACCCGTGGCGTACCATCGGCGGCAATATCCGCCTGCCGCTGGAAATCATGGGCTATTCCAGGGCCGACCAGCAAAGCCGCATCGCCCGGGTGCTGGAGCTCGTCGACCTCGCCGGGTTTGAAAAGAAATTCCCCTGGCAGCTGTCCGGCGGGATGCAGCAACGCGCCTCCATCGCCCGCGCGCTGGCCTTCGATGCGGATATCCTCTTGATGGACGAACCCTTCGGCGCGCTCGACGAGATCGTACGCGATCACCTCAACGAACAGCTCCTGCAGCTCTGGGACCGGACGAACAAGACGATCTGCTTCGTCACCCACTCGATCCCCGAGGCGGTGTACCTCTCGACCAAGATCGTCGTCATGTCCCCCCGCCCCGGCCGCATCGCCGACGTGATCGAAAGCACCCTGCCGCGCGAGCGCCCCCTCGACATCCGCGACACGCCCGAATTCCTCGAAATCGCCCACCGCGTCCGCGACGGGCTTCGCGCGGGGCACAGCTATGAGGAGTGAGCTACCACCCCCCGTCCCGGACCTGATCCGGGAGCCTGCCCCGGACTTGATCCGGGGCCTCCTGCTCGCCGCCAGCTCAGAGGCCCCGGCTCGGTGGCCGGGGCGGGAGGCGCCCTGATGCGCAAAATCATCCCCGTCCTCACCGTCGTCGCGACCATCATCGCCCTCTGGTACGCGGGCGCGGTCGCGCTCAACGCCCCCTGGGCCTATGACAAGGCCGCCCGCGCCGAAGTCACACTCAGCTTCCCGGACCTCGTCGCCGACACGTGGAGCCAGGAAAAGCCCAAGCTGCCCGCGCCCCATCAGGTGGCCGCCGAGATGTGGAACACCACCGGCGCGATGATCGCCAGCGGGCGGCCTTTCTCCAAGCGCTCGCTCATTTACCACAGCTGGATCACCTTCAGCTCCACCGCTCTTGGCTTCCTCCTCGGCACCGCCCTCGGCACGCTTCTGGCCATCGGCATCGTCTACAACCGCACCATGGACATGAGCGTCATGCCCTGGGTCATCGCCTCCCAGACCATCCCGATCCTCGCCATCGCCCCCATGATTATCGTGGTGCTGAACGCGGTCGGCATCTCCGGACTGCTGCCAAAGGCGATGATCTCGATGTATCTCAGCTTCTTCCCGGTCGTCGTCGGCATGGTGAAGGGCCTGCGCAGCCCCAGCCAGATGCAACTCGACCAGATGCGCACCTGGAACGCCAGCCGCGCGCAGACCTTCTGGAAACTGCGCCTGCCGTCCTCCATGCCCTATTTCTTCACCTCGCTGAAAATTGCCATGGCCGCGAGCCTGGTGGGCGCCATCGTGGGCGAATTGCCCACCGGCGCCGTCGCGGGCCTCGGCGCGCGGCTTCTGGCCGGCAGCTATTATGGCCAGACCATCCAGATCTGGAGCGCACTGATCATGGCCGCCACGCTGGCCGCCATACTCGTTGGCCTCATCGGCCTCATCCAGCGCATCACGCTCAGGCGCATGGGGATGGCGACATGAGCTGGCTGATCGCAGGGGCGCTGATCTGGGCCGTGGGCTGGTGGATTAATACCCGCCTCGCCCGCCACCCGCAGAACACCGCCGCGCAGCTGGCCGCGCCCACCGTCTTCGGGGCAACGCTCATCGCCGTCTGGGAATGCCTCGTCTGGGGCTTGGGCATCAAGCTTGCCCTCCTGCCCGCCCCCAGCGTCATCGCCGTGACGTTCGCGAACTCCCTCAACATCCTCTGGGGCGACTTCCTCCAGACCGCCATCAAGGGCGCGCTGACCGGCTACGTCCTCGGCTGCGGCGCCGCGTTCCTGACGGCCATCGCCGTCGACCGCTCCGATTTCCTCAAGCGCGGCCTCTTGCCCGTGGGCAACTTCGCCGCCGCCCTGCCGATCATCGGCCTCGCCCCCATCCTCGTGATGTGGTTCGGCTTCGACTGGCAATCCAAGGCCGCCGTCGTCGTCGTCATGGTGTTCTTCCCCATGCTGGTGAACACCGTGCAGGGCCTCTCCGAGGCCGATGCCATGCAGCGCGACCTGATGCGCACCTACGCCGCCGGCTACTGGACCACGCTTCTGAAACTTCGCCTGCCCGCCGCCATGCCCTTTGTCTTCAACGGGCTCAAGATCGGCACGACGCTCGCCCTCATCGGTGCCATCGTGGCCGAATTCTTCGGCTCGCCGATCCAGGGCATGGGCTTTCGCATTTCCACCTCCGTGGGCCGCCTCGCGATGGATCTGGTCTGGGCCGAGATCGTCGTCGCCGCCCTCGCCGGCTCGGGATTTTACGGCGCGGTCGCCTTGATCGAACGCACCGTCACCTTCTGGCACCCGTCCCAACGGGGCCGGACATAACCAAAGCAAACCACAACAGGGAGAAGACAATGAAACATCTCACCACGACGCTCGGCCTCGCCGCCGCCACCCTCTGGGGGGGCATGGCCCAGGCCGCCGACGACGTCACGCTGCAACTCAAATGGGTGACGCAGTCGCAATTCGCGGGCTATTACGTCGCGCAGGACCAGGGCTTCTACGAAGAAGAAGACCTGAACGTCACCATCAAACCCGGCGGGCCGGACATCGCCCCCGCCCAGGTCATCGCCGGCGGCGGCGCGGACGTGATCATCGACTGGATGCCCTCGGCGCTGGCCAGCCGCGAGAAAGGCCTGCCGCTGGTCAACATCGCCCAGCCCTTCAAAAGCTCCGGCATGATGCTGACCTGCCGCAAGGACACCGGCATCGAAGGCCCCGAAGACTTCAAGGGCAAGACCCTCGGCGTCTGGTTCTTCGGCAACGAATACCCGTTCCTGTCGTGGATGAGCCAGCTGGAAATCCCGACCGAGGGCGGCGAGGATGGCGTCACGGTCCTGAAACAGGGCTTCAACGTCGATCCCCTGCTGCAGAACCAGGCCGCCTGCGTCTCGACCATGACCTATAATGAATACTGGCAGGTCATCGACGCCGGCCTCACGCCCGACGATCTCGTGGTGTTCAAGTACGAGGACCAGGGCGTCGCCACGCTCGAGGATGGCATGTACGTGCTGGAGGATAACCTCGAAGACCCCGAATTCGTCGACAAGATGACCCGCTTCGTCCGTGCCTCGATGAAAGGCTGGAAATGGGCCGAGGAAAACCCCGACGAGGCCGCGATGATCGTGCTCGACAACGACGCCACCGGCGCGCAGACGGAAGAGCACCAGAAGCGGATGATGAGCGAAGTCGCCAAGCTGACCGCAGGCTCCAACGGCGCGCTCGATCCGGAAGATTTCCAGCGCACGGTCGACTCGCTCCTGTCCGGCGGCTCCGATCCGGTGATCACCAAGGACCCGGGCGAGGCCGCCTGGACCCACCAGATCACGGACGAAGCCTTGAACTGAGGCCTGTTGCTCCGAAACGACCGTGTTTCGCCTTTCCGTTTCGCGTCAGGCGAAACACCCAGGCGCCTCTCTGAACTTTGTCGGGGCGGGCTTTTGCCTGCCCCGTCTTACACTTGAGTGCGGTGCGCGGAGGTCTGAGACGGCAAAGGATCGGAAATCCCGCGCGAGGTTTCTCGACCGCTGGCGCCGTAAACAGTAAATTTCTTGGTTAATGAAATACACTACTCACAGTTTCGTGATATACTGTGAGCTATCATAGATGAGTCGCACGTATTCCGCTGCGCATTTTTTGATGAATTAGGGCTCTGAACGCCCATTAATATGTTTTGCGCGTCGTAAGCGCGACACAAGGTGAGGGGAAGCCACGTGTCACAATTTTCCAGCATACTGCCTCGGCCCGCAGACGGGACCGGGTCGAATACCGAGAATCCGGACTGGGGGTCGACGGGCACGCACCTGTTGCAGATCGCTCCGAATGACCTTGGCCCGGATGGCGAGATGTCCGGCGCGGGCAGGCCCGGCGCCCGCGAGGTTTCCAACGCGGTGGCGGCGCAATCCGCCGATACCGCGAATGCGGCCGGCGCATCGGATTTCCTGTGGGTCTGGGGCCAGTTCATCGACCACGACATTTCGCTGACCGAGGCCGGCTCGGCCAAGTACGAACCGATCGACGTCCCCGCGGGCGACCCCTATTTCGACCCGTTCCACACCGGCACCGCCGAGATCCCGTTCTTCCGTGTCGATCAGCATGACGGCGTCTACGCGAACGAGATCACCAGTTTCATCGACGCCTCCATGATATACGGCTCAACCGCCGACACCCTCGCCGCGCTGCGCGTGGACGGGGGCAAGCTGCTGCTGGACGAAAATCAGCGGCTGGTGCTGGACGGTGACTCGCTGATGACCGGCGACGTGCGTGCCGCGGAAAACGTGATGCTGTCCTCGATGCACACGACTTTCACCCGCGAGCATAACCGCATCGTCGATGAACTGGCCGCAGCCGACCCGACGCTGACCGACGAGGCGCTCTTCAACATCGCCCGCGCCCAGGTCGAGGCCCTCGTTCAGGCCGTCACCTTCAACGAATTCCTGCCGATCCTCGTCGGCCCGGACGCCATTGCCGCCTATGACGGCTATGACCCGACGGTGAACCCCGGCATCTCGGTCGAATTCTCCACCGCCGTGTTCCGGCTCGGGCACACGCTCTTGTCCTCGAACCTGCAAAGCGTGGCCGAGGACGGCACGGTCGGCCCGTCGCTTGCCCTGCGCGACGCCTTCTTCCAGCCGGCGCTTCTCGATCAGCCGGACCTGATCGAGAACGTGCTGCGCGGTGCGGCCACCCAGGCGGCCCAGGCGCTCGACACCGAAGTGGTCGAAGACGTGCGTTCCTTCCTGTTCGGCCCGCCGGGTGCGGGCGGGTTCGACCTCGCCGCGCTCAACATCCAGCGCGGCCGCGACCTCGGCATCGCCAGCTACAACGACCTGCGCGAGGCTCTCGGCCTTGCCGGGGCCACGACCTTTCAGGACATCACGTCCGACACCACGCTCGCGGCCAAGCTTGCTGCGGTCTACGGCTCCGTCGATCTGGTCGACGCCTGGATCGGCGGACTGGCCGAGGATCCTCTCGAAACCGGGCTCCTGGGCGAAACCTTCCACATCATGGTGGTCGACCAGTTCTCGCGCCTGCGCGACGGCGATCCGTTCTGGAGCGAGGCCCGCGACGGGCTCACCGACGAGGCGCGCGCGACGCTCTGGGACACGACCCTCAGCGACATCATCCTGCGCAACACCGATGTCGACGCCTTGCAGAACGACGTTTTCGCCGCCATGGACCGCAGCATCGGAACTGTGGACGCGGACGTGCTGAAAGGCAGCGTCCGCGCCGATTTCATATTCGGCGGCGACAGCAACGACATCCTCCGCGGCCGCAAGAACCACGATGACCTGCAGGGCGGAGAGGGCAACGACAAGCTCTACGGCCAACAGGGGTCCGATACGCTGGAAGGCGGCGCAGGCAACGACATGCTCAAGGCCGGCTCCGGTTCCGACCTGCTCGAAGGCGGCGACGGCAACGACCGGCTCTATGGCGACAAGGGCCGCGACACCTTGATGGGCGGCGCCGGAACCGACGAGCTCTGCGGCGGTCAGGCCAGGGACCTTCTGATGGGCGGCGAGGGCGATGACACCCTCTACGGCCACGACGGAAGCGATACGCTCGATGGCGGCGACGGCGATGACCTGCTTGTTGGCGGCCGCGGCAACGATGTCGTCACCGGCGGCGCCGGCAGTGATTGCTTCGTGTTCCGGACCGGACAGGCCGGACACAACACGATCACCGATTTCGAAGTCGGCGTCGATGTCTACAAGATCCACGAGAATTCGACCGAGACCCTCAGATTCAAGACGTTCTCCGACGACCTCGTGTTCTACGCTGGCGATGACTGGAGCCTGACAATCGAGGACTATTTCCTCTGACACCCGGTCACGCGTGACATTCGCAACAGGGACGCGTGGCGAAAGCCGGGACCGCGCTGATCATCCGCCGTAGGGTGGGTTTCCAACCCACCATCGCCTCAGCCCAGGAACACCTTGTCACTCGGGTACCGCACCCGTGGCCGGCTCTTCACCGCCAGGAAGAACCCCAGCGTCAGCGGTCCCACCCGGCCCAGGAACATCACCGCGATGATCACGGCCCGCCCCAGCCAGTTCAGTTCGCCCGTCGCCCCGTGCGACAGCCCCACCGTGCCAAAGGCCGAGGCCACCTCGAATGCCAGGTCCCGGAACGCGATGTTCTGCGTCGCCGTCAGCACGAACAGGCTCGCGAACATCAACAGCCCGCTGATCGTCGCCAGGGCCATCACCTTCAGCACCTGATCCAGCGGCAGGCTCCGCCCGAAGACATGCAGCGCCGGCCGCCTCTGGAAGAACGCGACCGTCGCCAGCAACATCACGATCAGCGACGTCACCTTGATCCCGCCCGCGGTCGAGGTCGACCCGCCCCCCACGATCATCAGCATGATCGTCAGCAGCGAGGTGGAATCCTTCATCGCCGCGGTGTCGATCGTGTTGAACCCCGCCGTGCGCGGTGTCACCCCTTGGAACCAGCTGGCCCACAGCTTGTCGCCCGTGCTCTCCAGCCCGGCCAGCGTGCGGGGGTTGTTCCATTCCAGCAAGGCGAAACAGACCACCCCGATCACGATCAGCCACAGCGTCCCCGCGATCATCAGCTTGGAATGCAGCGACAGCTTACGCCACATCCGGTGCTGATAGACGTCGCCCACCACGATGAACCCCAGCCCGCCGAGGATGAACATCGTGGTGACCGTCAGGTTGACCACCGGGTTGCCCACCCACTTCGACAGGCTGTCCGGCTCCAGTGCGAAACCTGCGTTGTTGAAGGCCGATATGCTGTGAAACACCGCGTACCACAGCCCCTGGCCCCAACCGAGGTCCGGCACGAAGACAAAGGCCAGCAGCACCGCGCCCACCGCCTCGCAGCCCAGCGCCACGTAAAGGATGATCCGCACCAGCTGGCCCAGGTTGCTGATCGTCGCCTGGTTCAGATCCTCGCGCAGCATCACCTTGTGCGGCATCCCGATGGGAATGCCGAAGGCCGTCAGAATCAGCACCGCGAACACCATCAGGCCCAGGCCCCCGAACTGCATCAGGCAGGCGATGATGATCTGCCCGAACAGGGTGAAATCCGACCCGGTATCGACCACCACCAGGCCCGTCACCGTCACCGCCGAGGTCGCGGTAAAGATCGCCTCGCCCAGACCGACCTTGTCGTGATGCGACACCGGCAGCCACAACAGCAGCGCTCCCAGCGCCACGGTCAGGAAATACATCACCGCCAGAACCGCCGGCGGCGACAGGCTCAGACGTGTCGAGCCCAGCTTGATCGACGATCTTCGCGCCACGCTCAGAGACTCGCGGAAAAGTCGCGCAGGTTGTTGCGTTCACCCAGCATCAACAGCAGGTCACCGGCCTTCAGCGTGCAATCGTCACCGTCCTGCCCGAGGAACTTCGTTCCCCGCATCACGCCCAGGCAGCGCAGGTCGAACTTGTCCAAGTGGTTCAGCTTCGACAGCGTGGTGTCCTCCAGTTCTTCCGGCACCTTCAGGTTCACCACGAAGAAACCGTTGCCCAGACCGACATAGTCGCGCACCAAGGGATTGTGCATGACCTGCGCGATGCGCTGGCCGATCTCGACCTCGGGGTGAATCACCCGGTCCACGCCGATCCGTGACAGGATACGGTGATGCGTCCGGCTGGTGGCCTTGGCCCAGACCGCGCCCGCGCCCACCTGCCGCAGGTTCACCGCCGCGAGGATGCTCGATTCCAGGTTGTCGCCCACCGCCACCAGCGCCATGTCGACCTCGCCGATGCCCGCTTCCTTAAGGGCTTCGTCGTCGCGCGCGTCCAGAATTATGGCCTCGCCCAGCTTGTCCGCGTGGCGGCTAACGCGGGTTTCGTCGATGTCCACGCCGATCACGTGGTTGCCGAACCGTTCCAGCTCGGTCGCCACTGTGCTGCCGAAATTCCCAAGGCCGATCACGGCGAAACTGCGATTTGACATGAGGTCCCCTTCCTCTTCGCACGCAAACGCGCGGGGTCATGCGCCAGTTCCGCCGACGTCGTGGAACCCGGCCCGCCGCCCGTCGGTCGGACCGACATAATCCTGCCACAATTGCCGGTTTAGCGGTCCTGGCACAACACACCACAACATGTGCCCCGATTCCTTGAAGGATGACTTCAAAATCTTTGAAAATAAACACTTTATCGAAATGTCCCCCTGTGCTACCTTTTTTCCCATAATGAATAGCCAGCCGGAAAACCGGCGGTGAACGAGGCAGAGAAAGAGCAGTTCCATGAGAACGCGAAGCAGGCAGCCCATCCGCTGGGGTCTGGTGGCTATGGCCACTATCTGGATGATGGTTATCGTACCGCTGAGCGCGGTCGCGGCCCCTTACGCAGCACTGGTGATGGACGCACGATCCGGCGAGGTGCTTCACGCGCGCAACGCCGACACCCGCCTTCACCCGGCATCCCTGACAAAGATGATGACCCTCTACGTGGTCTTCGAGGCGGTCGAGAACGGCGAGATCACGCTCGACACGCCCCTGCGCATCTCGAAACACGCGGCGTCCGAGCCGCCGTCGAAACTCGGCCTGCGGTCGGGCTCGACGATCAAGCTGCGCTATCTCATCCGCGCCGCGGCGGTCAAATCGGCCAACGACGCCGCCACGGCGCTCGGCGAGGCGATCGAAGGCTCCGAAGCCGCCTTCGCCCGGCGCATGAACCGCACCGCCAAGGCGCTCGGCATGACCCGCACCACCTTCAAGAACGCCCACGGCCTGACCGAAGAAGGCCACCTCTCGACCGCCCGCGACATGACCCTGCTGGGCCGGCACCTGTTCTACGACTACCCCGAATACTACAACCTCTTCTCGCGGGTCACCGCCGATGCGGGCATCAAGAAGGTCTATCACACCAACCGCCGCCTCCTGAACGACTACCGCGGCGCCGACGGCATCAAGACCGGCTACACCCGCGCCGCCGGCTTCAACCTGACCGCCAGCGCCGAGCGCGGTGGCGAGCGCATCATCGCCACCGTCTTCGGCGGCCGCTCCACCGCCTCGCGCAACGCCAAGGTGGCCGAGCTCCTGGATCTGGGCTTTCGCGAGGCCCCCACCCGCGTCGCCGTGAACCGCCCGTCCAAGCCCGTCTACATGGGCAAGATCGGCCCCGGCCCGGCCGACGACGGCCATTCCGTGCCCGGCGGCGTCGGCAAGACCGTCCGCCTGGCCTCCGCCGCCGCGGTCAAGAAATCCCTGCGTCCGCAGCTCCGCCCCGGCGAGGCGATCGTGGCCGAGGCCACTCCGAACGTGGGCAACAAGCAAGACATCGAAAAGGCCCTTCTGGCCGCCGCCGAGACCATCACCGAAGAGGCCACGCCGCCCGCCGCCCAGGGCAGCGCCCTGCCCACGGCGACCCCCAAGGCCCGCCCCGAGGACCTGGTCCTCGCGAGCGTCGATCCGTCCGCCGACACCACGCCAAAGGCGCAGCAGCCTGCCGGCGACCCGGTGCAAAAGGTGGTCACCCGCATTTCCACCTCGGGCGGCCGCCACTGGGGCATCAACGTGGGCCGCTATCCCAGCCAGTACAAGGCCCAGAAGGTCCTGCTGAAAACCGCCCTGAACGAGATGGAGACCCTCGACGGCTCGCTGCGCAAGGTGGTCAAGCGCTCCACCGGGTTCGACGCCAACTTCATGGGAATGACCCGCGAAAGCGCGGACCTCGCCTGCCGCCGGCTTCAGGCCAAGCAGATCACCTGCTTCATGATCGACCCCGGCGCGTAACGCGCGCCGCCACGATCCCGAAAAGACAAACGCCTGCGCCCCCACTGCGCAGGCGTTTTCCTTTCCGGGCCCCTCCCCGGCTTTTTCTTGCTGAAAATACTCGAAATCCGACGGCCGCCACCCGGCCACCCGGCCCGCTATTGCTTCGGCTTGTCGTCGTAAGTGTCCCGCAGGATGCGCTCGGCATTCCCCTCCGGGTCGTCATACTGGTTGCTGCGCACCGTCCAGACGAAGAACGCCAGCCCCAGCCCGCCCAGGATCAGCGAGATCGGGATAAGATAGGCCAGGATCGTCATGCGCGCCTCCCCGACAGCCGCAGCGCGTTCAGCGACACGGTAATCGAACTGGCCGACATCGCCAATGCAGCGATCAGCGGCGTCGCCAGACCGGCCACCGCCAGCGGCACCGCGATGATGTTGTAGAGCGTCGCCAGCCGGAAATTCTCGGTGATCCGCCGCCGCGCCTTGCCCGCCACCACCAGCGCCTCGGCCAGCGGGGCCAGGTCCGTGCCCAGCAGAACCACGTCGCTCGCCACCCTTGCGGCATCCAGCGCCGAGGCGGGCGAGATCGACACATGCGCCGCCGCCAACGCCGCCGTGTCATTCAGCCCGTCGCCAACCATCAAGACATGCGCGCCCTGATCGGACAGCTCCGCCACGATCCGTGCCTTATCCTCGGGCAGCACGCCCGCGTGCCACGCTTTGATCCCCAGCCGCTCGGCCAGCGCCTTCACCGCCGGTTCCGTGTCGCCAGACACCAGCCACACGGCCTTGCCCGCGCGCAACAGTGCCGCCACGGCCTCCTCCGCGCCGGGCCGCAGCGCATCCTCGAAGGTCAGCGTCACGGGCGCCGCCTCGCCGATCTTCAGGTAGGTCGCCGTCCGGTCGCAGGGCTCCGCCCCGACCCAGGCCGCCCGGCCCAGCCGCACCTCCAGGTCGCCCACGCGCCCCGACACGCCATAGCCCGGCACCTCGGCAATCTGCGTCACCTCCGCCGCCTTCACATCCGCCTCGCCCAGCGCCTTCGCAATCGCCCGTGCCAGCGGATGGGCCGAGCCTCGCGCCAGCGCCAGCGCCACGCCCCGCGCGGCATCGTCCAGAACCTCCGCATTGGTCAACACGGGCACGCCCGCCGTCAACGTGCCGGTCTTGTCGAACACCACCGTGTCGACCTCCGCCAGCCGCTCCAGCGCGGTCTCGTGCTTGATCAGCATCCCCTTGCGAAAGAGCCGCCCCGACGCCGCCGTGGTCACCGCCGGCACCGCCAGCCCCAGCGCACAGGGGCAGGTGATGATCAACACCGCCGCCGCGATATTCAGCGCCGTGCGCATGTCGAACGTGTAAAGAAACCAACCCGCGAAGGCCAAGGCCGACAGGATATGCACGCCCGGTGCGTATAGCTTCGCCGCCCGGTCGGCCAGCGACGTATAGCGCGACCGCCCCGCTTCCGCGATTGCCACCAGATCCGCCATCCGGTGCAGCGACGTCTCCGCCCCCACGGCACTCGCCCTTATCCGCAGCGGGCCGGTCAGATTCACCTCGCCTGCCGACACTGCCTGTCCCGGACCGGCAAAGACCGGCACGGTTTCGCCGGTCAACAGCGAGCGGTCCAGCTCCGAGGTGCCCTCGACGATCTCGCCATCCACCGGCACGCGCCCACCCGCCCGCACCAGCACCACGTCGCCCACCGCCAGCTCCGCGATGGGCCGCTCGACCTCTTGGCCGTCCTCGATGCGCCACGCGCGCGGCACTTCCAGCGCCGTGAGTTCCTCGGCCGCCGACCGCGCCACGGCCCGTGTCCGGTGATCCAGGTAGCGCCCCGCCAACAGGAAGAACACCAGCGCAATCGCCGCGTCGAAATAGGCGTGATGCCCCGACAGCGCCGTTTCCCACAGCGACGTCACCACCGCCAGCCCGACCGCCAGCGTGATCGGCACATCCATGTTCAGCCGCCCCTGCCGCAGCGCCGCCCAGGCGTTGCGATAGAACGGCACGCCGCAGAACGCCACGGCGGGCAGGGCAATCGCCGCCGAAATCCAGTGAAACATGTCCCGCGTCGCATCATCCGCCCCGGACCAGACCGCCACCGACAACAGCATCACGTTCATCGCGGCGAAGCCCGCCACCGCCAGCCGCATCAACAGCTCGCGCCCGGCCCGGTCCGTCGCCGTGGCGTTCAACGTACCGGGATCCAGCTCATGCGCCTCGTATCCCAGCCCCTCGACCAGTCCCACCATCTCGGCGGGCGTCACGTCTGCGTCCGCGTCGATGCTCGCCCGTTTCAGCGTCAGGTTCACCCGCGCCGAGCGCACGCCGGGATGCGCGTTCAACCCGTCCTCGATCTTGGAAATACACGCGGCGCAATGGATCGTCGGCAGCGACAGCGCGATCTGCCCCGCCTCCGGCGCGACCTCCATCTCGTCGACACCGGGGGCCGCCGCACAGGCCGGGCAGCCCATCGCCGCCTGATGCCGCATTGCCACGGTCACGCGCCGTCCTCCTTGATCAGCACCACGCGCTGCTGGAACACCGTGCCGTCCTCGGCCCGGGCCTCCATCCGGATGTTCCAGTTGCCCGCGCCCAGCGGCACGGTGGCGAAATACGCCTCGCCGTCGAACCGGAACGCCGGCGTCACGTCATCCTGCACATGGGTCGCCCGCCCCACCGTGGCGTCGAGCGCGGCCACTTCCACCGGCTGGCCGTCCGCATCGGTGATCTTCAGCTCCAGCAGGCCCGCCTTGTGCGTCGCGGCCACGCTCCAGCCCAGCGCCTCCTGCGCGTCGCGCCGGTCGTCGAAGCTCTGGCTGGCGACATAGGAGTTTTTCGTCTCCAGACCCGGAAAGGTCTTCACCGCCGAAAACGCCAGCACCAGGTTCACCGCGATGATGATCGAAAACGCCCCGGCGAACCCGGCAAAGACGTGCCATCCCTTGATCATGAAATCAGACTTCATTCGCCCCTCCCGTTGAACACCGTGTCCTTGTGGGCCCGGTCCCCGTTCGAGATGTCCTCGACCCACAGACGTACATCCGTGGCGTCACTCCGTGCGGCCTCCGACCCCTGCGGCGCGATCAGATAGACGCGCTGCAGATAGGTCTCGTTTGCCGGCACATCTACCGTTTCATAGGGGGTGCCTTCAAGCTGCACGCGCACCGATGGGTCCCCCTTGACCGAAATCCGCATCGGACGCGCCTCGCCATGCTTATTGCGCAGCCGCACCTCGTAGGTGTTTCGGATCGACCCGTCCGACAACGTGACGAAGGTCGGGTTGCGCACCGGCGCCACCGTCAGGTCGATATCCGGCCGGATGAACAGCGCAAACAGCAGCCCCGCCCCCACCAGCGACCACAGCGACGTATACATGATCGTCCGGGGCCGCAGGATATGCTTCATGATCGGCTTCGGCGGCTTGCCCTCGCGCTCGCGCTCCTCGTCGGTCAGCGCCATGTAGTCGATCAGGCCGCGCGGCTTGCCGATCTTGGCCATGATGTCGTCGCAGGCGTCGATGCACAGGCCACAGGTGATGCATTCCATCTGCTGCCCGTCGCGGATGTCGATCCCCATCGGGCAGACATTCACGCAGGCCATGCAGTCGATGCAGTCCCCCGGCCCCTTCGCCGCCGCCGTGGCATCGGGCACCATGTCGCTCTCGCCATTGGGCACCGGCGTCCGGGCGTAACTGCCCCCGGCGGTTGCCCCGGCGGCGTGCGACGCCGCCTCAGCCGCCACCGCATCCTCGGTCTGCCGCCGCCGCACGTTGCCCTTGCCGCGCGGCTCGCCCCGCCAATAGCGATAGCCGATGGTCAGCGTATCCTCGTCCATCATCGCCGCCTGGATGCGCGGCCACGGGCAGGCATAGATGCAGATCTGCTCGCGCGCAAACCCGCCGAAAAAGAACGTCGTGCCGGTCAGGATGGCGATGGTCGTATAGGCGATGGGATGCGCGTCCAGCGTGAAGAGGTCGCGCAACAGCGTCGGCGCATCGGTGAAATAGAACACCCAGGCACCCCCCGTGGCCACCGCGATCAGCAGCCACAGCGTCCACTTGGTCAGCCGCAGGCGCAGCTTGCGGGCATCCATCTTTTTCTGCCGGTGCAGCCGCAGCCTTGCGTTGCGGTCGCCCTCGACCCAGCGTTCCACCAGAATGAACAGGTCCGTCCACACCGTCTGCGGGCAGGCATAGCCGCACCACACCCGGCCCAGCGCCGAGGTGAACAGGAACAGGCCCAGGCCCGCCATCACCAGCAATCCTGCCACGAAATAGAACTCGTGCGGCCAGATCTCGATCCAGAAGAAAAAGAACCGCCGGTTCGCCATGTCCACCAGCACCGCCTGGTCGGGCAGCGACGGCCCCCGGTCCCACCGGATCCACGGCGTGACGTAGTAGATCCCCAGCGTCACGATCATCAGGATCCACTTGAAATTGCGGAACCAGCCGCTGACGCGCTTGGGAAAGACAGGCTCCCGCGCGGCGTAAAGGCTAGGCGGGGTATCGGGGGAATCAGATGTAGAGGACACGGATAGCTCTCGCTCCGGTAAGGGTCTGTTGCGCCAGTGTCTTCTGCCACGGGATCGGACGTCTCACATTGACTCAGGTCAAACCGATCCGTCGCAGGTTCCGCCGCCGCGTATCACGCCTTCTGCCGCCGCAGCCACGTCACGAATTGCCGCGCCTTGGGGCGCAACACGCCGGGCCGCGTGACGATGTGATAGCCGGTCTCGCCCGCATCCCTGAAAAGCAGCTTCAGCCGTCCCGCCTCCAGCTCCGCCTCGACCGAGGAGATGGCGGTGCTGATCACCCCCTGCCCGGCCCGCGCGCCATCCAGCATCAGGTTGCCCGGCACCTGCGTCACGCTCTTGGCGCGGCCTTCCGTCACCCCATGCTTGCGCAGCCAGTCCATCGATTCCGACGTGCCCAGTTCCTCCAGCCACGGATACGCCAGCAGGTGCTCGGGCCGGGTGATCTCGCAGTCGCCCACAAGCGACGGCGCGGCGGTGATCACGATGTCCGACGGCACCAGCATCTCCACCTCCAGCCCCGGCCAGTTGCCGTCGCCGAACCGGATCGCAAGGTCATAGCCCCCCGGCGTCAGCTCGTGCAGTTCCGCCGACGGGTTGATCATCAGGTCCACGCCGGGATGCCGCGTCTGGAAATCCATCAGCCGCGGCATCAGCCAGGTCGAGGCGAACAGCTGCGTCGTCGACACCTGCACCGCCCGGTCCGCATCGGCCCCGGTCAGCGCGTCGATGCTGCGCGCGATCGTGTCGAACCCGGTCTTCAGCGCATCGGCCAGCTCGCGCCCCTCGGTTGTCAGCTGCAGCTTGCGCCCGCTGCGATCGACCAGCGGCACGCCCATCCGCGTCTCCAGCGCCTTGACCTGCTGGCTTATCGCGGCATGGCTGACGTTCAGCGCCGCCCCCGCCGCCTGGGCCGAGCCGGTCTCGGACAGGGCCGCAAAGGCGCGCAATGCCGTCAGGGGCGGGAGGGTCAGCCAATCCGTCATGTAATCTCAGCTTACATATCGGAATTTTTCCTGACTCGCAATAACGCGCTATAGGTGCCAGATTGAGGCTATCACACGAACCCGAAAGGAACACGACATGCTTGGAATTCTTTCAGATAGCTTCCGCACCGCCACCCGCCTCAATGACACCAACGTTCGCGAGGGCCGCGGCCACTGGGCGCCCAACACGCGCTTCGACAACCGCCGCGATGCCGAGCTCGAGGCGCATCGCGTCGCCCGCCTGCCGCGCTAGGCGACCCAATGTTCGAGGCCCGCATCTTTCATCCCAAACCGGCCTCGCGCCCCCGGCCTTGTCCCTGGCCCTGGCGCACGCGCCGCTGGCCCTTCCAAATTCCTGATGTCGGCCCGCGCGCGCGTTAGGCGCGCGGGACGTCTCCCCCGACTGGCCCGTGGCCCCGGTCTCATGGCCGCGCCACGGGTCTTTTTTCTACCAACAGGATCCCCCTTATGACCTGGAACCTGGCTCACACCGCAGACACGCCCGCCGGCCCCGTCGCCTGGGGCAGCGCCGGGTCGGGTCCGCCGCTCGTGCTTGCCCATGGCTGGCCGTGGTCGTCGGTGTCGTGGCACCGGCTCATCCCCGCCGTGGCCGAAACCCATAGCGTCCACTGGTACGACATGCCCGGATATGGCCGCTCCGGGAAACGCGCCGATCAGCCCACCGGCCTCGACGTGCAGGGACAGGTCTTTGCCCACATGCTGACCCACTGGCGCCTCGACCGCCCCCGCGTCGTGGCGCATGATTTCGGCGGGGCGACCAGCTTGCGCGCGCATCTGCTGCACGGCGCCGAATTCGACCGTCTCGTGCTGATGAACGTCGTGGCGATGCGGCCCTGGGGATCGGAGTTCTTCGACCATGTCGGCCGCCATGTCGACGCCTTCACCGGCCTGCCCCCGCATATCCACGAGGCCATCGTGCGGGCCTATATCGACGGTGCGCTCGCCACCGGTCTTGGCTCCGAAGACAAGGAGGCCCTCGTCGCCCCGTGGCTCGACGAGGCCGGACGCGCCAGCTTCTACCGCCAGTTCGCCCAGGCCGACGAACGCTTCACCGCCGAGATCGAGCCGCGTTACGGCGCCGTCCGCTGCCCAGTCAAGATCATCTGGGGAGAGGCCGATCCCTGGATCCC
Organism: Roseovarius sp.; assembly: GCF_965277045.1. GTDB lineage: Bacteria > Pseudomonadota > Alphaproteobacteria > Rhodobacterales > Rhodobacteraceae > Roseovarius. Next base: position 2,962,041 of record NZ_OZ255712.1, read on the forward strand.
GCTCGACCGGGGCCGCGCCCTGCACGGCCTGATGCCGGGGGCGGAGTTCAAGACGCTGCCGGGTGTCGGCCACCTGCCCCAGCTCGAAGCGCCCGAGGCGGTGCTGCGCGCCCTGTCGGGCGTGCTCGAAAACTGACCTGGTGAAACGAAAAACACCGGCCCCTCCTGGAATGCGCGAACAGAGGGAGGGGCCGGTGCCGTCCCGGGGGCATTGCAATAGTGCCTCCGGGAAACTCGTGCAGGCTGTCAGCTCATTCGCCGCCGCCCAGCTGGTGGACATAGGCCGCCACCGCGCGGATCTCGGCCTCCGTCAGGCGCTCCTGCCAGGACGGCATCACGCCAAAGCGCGAATTCCACACGGTTTCGTAAATCGCGTCGTAATCCCCGCCATAAAGCCAGATCGCGTCGGTCAGGTTGGGCGCACCCTGTTCGACCATGCCAGTGCCCTGCTCGCCGTGGCAGGCAGCGCAGTTGTATTCGAACACTTCCGCGCCCGCTTCGGCGGCCTGCGCGTCCTGCGGCTCGCCCGACAGGGACATGACGTGGTTCACCACCTGCACGACCTCTTCCTCGGTCAGCAGCTCGTCACGGCCAAAGGCAGGCATCTGCGAATACCGCGCGTCGGGGTCCTCGTCGTTGCGGATGCCGTGGGTGACGGTCGTATGGATCGCCTCCATCGTGCCGCCCCACAGCCACGCGTCGTCCGACAGCGTCGGATAGCCGGTGGCCCCGCCGCCCTCGCGCCCGTGGCACTGCACGCACCAGGTGTTGAACACCGCCTCGCCGGCCGACCGGGCATAGCCCGCCAGCTCGTCATCGCCGGGGATCGCCGCCAGCTCGGCACTTGCCAGCCGCTCGTTGATCTCCGAGTTGGCCGCCTCGGCCGCCTCGATCTCGGTCTGCACGTTGGCCCGGGTCGAGTACCCCAGGTAACCTTGCGTCGCGCCCGAGATCATCGGCCAGGCCGGATAGGCGATCGTGTACCACACGCCCCAGATGATGGTGGCGTAGAACACCCACAGCCACCAGCGCGGCAAGGGGTTGTTCAGTTCCTCGATCCCGTCCCACTCGTGGCCGGTCGTCTCGACCTCGTGCTTGTCTTGCGGTTTCTTAGCCATTGTTCTGGTCCTCCTCGGAGGCACGGCGCGTGGCCGGGGCCGGCGCATCTTCGTTGCGGAAGGGAATGTCGGCGACATCCTGGTAGGCGCTCCGCGATCCGGGCCGCATGACCCAGATCACGACGCCGATGAAGAAGGTGAAGAGCGCCAGCAGCATCCAGCTGTCCGCGAACTCCCGCAGCAGGGAATAGGTGTCCATCGTCGTCCCTCCTTACCGGCTGGCCACGGGCGTGAAGGTCGAGAAATCGACCAGCGTGCCTAGCATCTGCAGATAGGCGATCAGGGCGTCGGCTTCGCTGATGCCCGGACGGCCGTCGAAATTGGCCACCTGCGCGCTTTCGCCATAGCGTTCGATCAACCCGTCATAGTCGCTGTCGGGATCGGCCTGCGCCTTGAAATCCGCCTGTGCGTTTTCCACATGCGCGTCCTCGTAGGGCACACCGACCAGCTTGTGCGTCGCCAGAAGGTCCCCCACGTACCGCCCGTCGATCAGCCGCTCTTCCAGATAGCCGTACTTGGGCATCACCGATTCCGGCACCACCGATTGCGGGTCACGCAAGTGATCCACATGCCACGCGTTCGAGTACCGCCCGCCCACGCGCGCCAGGTCCGGCCCGGTGCGCTTGGACCCCCACTGGAACGGGTGGTCGTACTGGCTCTCTGCCGCAAGGCTGTAGTGCCCGTACCGCTCCACCTCGTCCCGCATCGGACGGATCATCTGGCTGTGGCAGACATAGCATCCCTCGCGGATGTAGATGTCACGCCCGGTCAGCTCCAGCGGGGTGTAGGGGCGCATGCCCTCCACTTCCTCGATGGTGTTCTCCAGCCAGAACAGCGGTGCGATCTGCACGATGCCGCCGATGGTCACTACCAGGAAGGCAAAGATCGCCAAGAGGGTCACGTTGCGTTCCAGGATCTGGTGCCGGTCCAGGAAGGTCTTCTTCTTGGGCCGGTCCCCCACGCCCGAGGCCGAGGCCGGCATCGGGGGTTTCTGCATTTTCTCGTCAGCCATTTTCCGGCCCTCCTTATTCAGCCGGGACAGCGGAGTTGTCGGTCTGCACCGCCGGGCTCCGTCTGACTGTCATGTAAAGGTTGAAGCACATGATGAGTGCACCGGAGAGGAACATGACCCCGCCCAGACCGCGCACCACGTACATCGGAAGCTTCGCGCTCACCGTGTCGGCGAAAGAGTTCACCAGGAACCCGTTGGCATCCACTTCGCGCCACATCAGGCCTTCCATGATGCCGGTCACCCACATCGACGCCGCGTAAAGAATGATCCCGATCGTCGCCAGCCAGAAGTGCCAGCTCACCAGGCTCAGGGAATACAGCCGCTCGCGGTTCCACAGCTTCGGCACCAGGAAGTAGAGGCACCCGAAGGTGATCATCCCGTTCCAGCCCAGCGCGCCGGAATGCACGTGCCCGATGGTCCAGTCGGTGTAATGCGACAGGCTGTTCACCGCGCGGATCGACATCATCGGCCCTTCAAAGGTGGACATCCCGTAGAACCCAAGGCTGATCACCATCATCCGGATCACCGGATCGGTCCGCAGCTTGTCCCACGCGCCACTCAGCGTCATCAGCCCGTTGATCATCCCGCCCCACGAGGGCATCCACAAGATGATCGAGAACACCATGCCCAGCGTCGAGGCCCAGTCGGGCAGCGCGGTATAATGCAGGTGGTGCGGCCCCGCCCAGATATAAAGAAAGATCAGCGCCCAGAAGTGGATGATCGACAGCTTATAGCTGAACACCGGCCGCCCGGCCTGTTTCGGCACGAAGTAGTACATCATCGCCAAAAAGCCTGCGGTCAGGAAGAACCCCACGGCGTTATGGCCGTACCACCATTGCGTCATCGCATCCTGCACGCCCGAAAAGACCTGCACGGATTTCGACCCGAAGATGCTCACCGGGATGCTCAGGTTGTTCACCACGTGCAGCATGGCGACCGTGATGATGAACGACAGGTAGAACCAGTTCGCCACATAGATATGCGGCTCCTTGCGCTTCACCAGCGTGCCGACGAACACGGCCAGGTACGACACCCAGACGATGGTCAGCCACCAGTCCACGTACCATTCCGGTTCGGCATATTCCTTGGATTGCGTCGCGCCCAGCAGGTACCCGGTGGCGGCCAGCACGATCACCAGCTGGAACCCCCAGAACACGAACCACGCCAGGTTCCCGCCCCACAGACGCGCCGCGCAGGTGCGTTGCACCACATAGAACGACGTCGCGATCAGGGCGTTGCCGCCGAAGGCGAAGATCACCGCGCTGGTGTGCAGGGGCCGCAGGCGGCCAAAGTTCATGTAGCCTTGCGCCCATTCGAAGTTGAGGTTCGGAAAGGCCAGCTGGAACGCGATGAACGTCCCCACCAGAAAGCCCACGACTCCCCAAAGCGCCGTGGCGATCACCCCGGCGCGCACGACCCCGTCCATGTATTCCCCGGACAGGTCGACCACCGGCCGGTCCTCGTCCGTGTTGCGCAGCACCCATATGAACATGCCCGCCGCCACCAGGGCGATGGTCAGCGCATTCACAAGGTACGCGATATCCCGTGCCTGGTTGGCGGCGAACAGCGCGAAGAACGCGATCAGCCCCAGCAGGATCAGTTTTACGTAGTTACCCATTTTGCGTCCCTTTGCCGTATGTCCGCACGGACGCCCCCCGGGGGGCGCCGCACGGATCTATCAGACTGACCCGCTTATTTCCGATGGCGACTCGGGGCGCTTTGATCTGCATCAAAGGTTTTGCAGGTAACGGTTGATCCCCATCAAGGCGCGCCGCGCGGCCTTGACCTACGCTCTGCGCGAACGGTCAATAAACGGAGTACCGCAATGTCCTGGAAAACGATCTTCTGCGCGCTGTCCGACATGTCCCGGGTGGAACATACCCTGACCCACGCCGCCGACCTCGCGCGACTGCACGGCGCGCATCTCGACGTGCTCAGCCTCGGTGTCGCCCGCGATCCGGCCACGCATTACTTCTCCGGCGCCGGCGCCTCCGCCATCATGGTGCAGAACATATTCGAAGGTTGCCACGAAGAAGCCGCCGAGATCGACAGCGCCGCGCGCGCGGTGCTGGGCAAGCAGGACGGTTTCTTCTGGTCCTGCGACAAGGGCGTCGCGCAGCTGGCCGACCTGGGGCACCATGTGGCCGACCGCGCCCGCTTTGCCGATCTCGCCGTGCTGCCCATGCCCTATGGCGAGGGGCTGGGCCCCGAACTGGCCCCCCTGACCGAGGCGATCCTGTTCGACGGGCGCATCCCCGCCATGGTCCTGCCGAACGCGCCCGACATCACCCTCGACCCCAAGCGGGTCGTGCTCGCCTGGAACGACGGGCGAGAGGCGCTGCGGGCGGCCCGCGACGCCCTGCCGATGCTGCAACGCGCCGACCGCGTGCATGTCGTGGTGGTCGACCCGCCGGTGCACGGCCCGAACCGCTCCGATCCCGGCGGGCTGGTCTCTCAGTTCCTCGCGCGCCACGGCGTCACGGTGGAAGTCGACGTGCTGTCGAAAACCCTGCCCCGCGTCGCCGACGTGCTCCTGCGCCGCGCACAGGACATCGACGCCGACGCGATTGTCATGGGCGCCTACGGCCATTCCCGCGTCCGCGAGGCGGTCTTCGGCGGCGCCTCCCGCCACATGCTGGAACATGCGCCCCTGCCGCTCTTCATGGCGCACTGAAGTCAGGTTTGAGGTCGCGCCGGATCTGACACAGGTGCCGTGCGCGCGGCCTCAGACCGACCCGAGGTAGTACCCGATGGCCTCTTCCAGCTCCGTCTCCTCGTACCCGAAATGCGAACGCACGACCTCTTCCAGCTTTCGGTACGTGGCGGCGGCCTGGGCAAAGTTCGCCTCGACGGGATCGTCCGCCAGGGCGTCCGCGGCATGCCCCAGGCGAACGATCAACTCGTGGACCACCTCGTGCTCGGACAAGAGCTTGGCCACGACTTCCCGGAACATCCCGCCGCCGGCCGCTTCGATCCGCGGGAACATATCCGTGGTCTCGATGTCGTGGTGAAACTTCAGCACCTGGCACTCTCGCCCGCACAGCGTTCCGAACACGCGGAAATTCTCGGCCATGTCCAGTGACAGCACGATCTGCCTCAGGTCGTCGGGCGGGCTGTCCCGCGCCTCGATCCGCGCCAGCACCGCGCCGATCTGCGCCATCTCCATCAGGTAGTGCCGGTGGATTGCCGCCAGCTGCCGGCCCTGCCGCCGGTGCCTGTCCGTGGCCTCCGGCACGCTCGGCGATTTCGGCCGCGCGTCTTCGTCCAGGGTCAGGTCATCCAGGGAGAGGGTCGAAAGATCGGTCATGCTCGCTAACAAAGCCCCCGCCCTCGTGAAGTCAAGACCGCCCGACACACCGTAGGGTGGGTGAAAACCCACCTGTGGTGGGTGAAAACCCACGCGCCGCGCCTTAACCAGGCATTACCCCCGAACGCCCCGTCAAACCCGCCACTTCGGAAAATTGCACCGTCGCGATACCACTCAAATACCGACGCGATACCGATATTGAATTTTGACTGAAATCAAATGGTTAACTCCGATTCCCGGGCTCAGGCCAGCATCCCGCCGTCGCTGTCGTCCCCAGCCTCTTCCAGCAGGCGGTCGAAGTCCGGCACCGTCACGTGCCGCTTGCCTTCCAGGTGGATCACCTGGTCGCGCTTCAGCGCGCTGATCTGCCGGCTCACCGTCTCCAGCGTCAGGCCCAGGTAATCGGCCATCGCCTCGCGTGTCAGCGGCAGGTCGAACACCACCTGGCCCGCGGCCTTGGACATGTTCAGCACCGCGTTGCGCCGTCCCAGGATGGCCAGGAACGAGGCGATCTTCTCCCGCGCCGTCTTGCGGCCCAACAGCAGCATCCATTCGCGCGCCGCATCCAGCTCGTCCAGCGTCATCTCCAGCAGGCGCTGCCCGATATGCGGGGTGACTTCCATCATGTTTTCAAAGGGATGCTTGCGGAAACAGCACATCACCACGTCGCTCACCGCGACCACGTTATAGGCCGCCTTCTCGCGCCCCGGACGCCCCACGAAATCGCTCGGCAACAGCAGGCCCACCATCTGCGTGCGCCCGTCCTCCAGCGTCTGGGTCAGCATCGCGATCCCCGAGACGACCGACCCCACGAAATCCATCCGGTCCCCGGCCCAGATCAGCGTCCGCCCCGCCTCGAAGCTGCGGTAGTACTTGATCTGGTCCAGCTGCTCCAGCTCCTGCGCGTCACATCGCGCGCACACGGCCCGGTGCCGAATCGGGCATTCCCCGCATTCACGGGGGATCGTTTCATGTGCGTCTTTGAGCATCGACAGTGCTTTCGGTCGAGTTGATCTGCATCAAGGTTTTCGCGTTTTTCCACCTCTAATCTAACGTCATGATTGACCGAGAACAACTCCGCAGACTGGGACTGTTCGACGCGAATGTACCGCGTTACACCAGCTATCCCACGGCCCCGCACTTCTCTGATTCCGTTGGGTTTTCGACCATGCGGGACTGGATTTCCGCCATCAAGCCGGGCAGCGAGATTTCGCTTTACCTGCATGTGCCTTTCTGCCGCAGGTTGTGCTGGTTCTGCGCCTGCCGGACGCAAGGCACCAAGTCGCTCTCGCCCGTCGCCGCCTATGTGGAAACGCTCAAGGCCGAGCTGGCACTTCTGAAGAACACCCTGCCCGAAGGCGTCACCCTGTCGCGCCTGCACTGGGGCGGCGGCACGCCGACGCTGCTGTCGGCCGACCTGATCACCGACCTCGCCAGCGCCGTGCGCGACGCCGTGCCGTTCGGCGACGACACCGAATTCTCGGTCGAGATCGACCCGAACGAGATCGACGCCCCCCGGATCGAGGCGCTCGCCGCCGCGGGCATGAACCGCGCCTCCGTGGGCGTGCAGGATTTCGACGACGTGATCCAGCAGGCCATCGGCCGTATCCAGACCTTCGACATCACCCGCGACACGATCGACGCATTGCGCGCCGCCGGCGTACGCAGCCTCAACGCGGACATTCTGTACGGCCTGCCGCACCAGACCGGGGCGCGCATGGTCGAAAGCGTGCAGAAGCTCTTGTCGCTCAACCCCGACCGCGTGGCGCTTTACGGCTATGCCCACGTGCCTTGGATGGCCAAGCGCCAGCAACTCATCCCGTCCGACGCGCTGCCCACGCCCGAGGAACGGCTGGAGCTGTTCGATGCCGCCCGCCGCCTGTTCGTCTGGGACGGCTATCAGGAGATCGGGATAGACCATTTCGCCACCGCCGAGGACGGCCTCAGCATCGCGAAAAAGCTGGGGCGCCTGCGCCGCAACTTCCAAGGCTACACCGACGACACGTCCGAGGTCCTGGTGGGCCTTGGCGCCTCGTCGATCTCGCGTTTTCCGCAAGGCTATGCCCAGAACGCCCCCGCCACCGGCGCCCATACCGGCGCCATTCGCGAGGGCCGCTTCTCCACCAGTCGAGGGCACGTGTTCAAGGGCCAGGATCTTCTGCGGGCGCGCCTTATCGAGGCCGTCATGTGCGATTTCCGGGTGGATGCCGGTGAAATCTGCGAGACGTTCAGCATGTCCCGCCAGGCTGTCCGCACCTTGCTCGAGCCGACGGCACGCGCCTTCGAGGGACTTGTCGACCTCAGCAACGAGGGACTCTTCATCCCCCCGGCGGCGCGCCCGCTGACCCGGATGATTGCCCGCAGCCTCGACGCCTACGACCTCAGCCGCGCGGGCCACAGCCCGGCGATCTGACCCGCTTCAGGTCAGTCGCTTTTCCAGCACAAGCGCATCGACCGGGCGGCCCTCGGACCGGGTATAGTATCCCACCCGCCGCGCCAGGTCCGAGAACCCTTCGGACAGGTAGAGCGCCAGCGCGGCGTCATTGTCGGCGGCCACTTCCAGAAACAGGCGCTCGGCCCCGCGGGACAAGGCCGCGTCTTCAAAAGCGCGCAGGCAGGCCCGCCCGCGCCCCTGGCGGCGCACCTCCGCATCGGTGGCCAGTGTCAAAAGCTCGGCTTCCCCCGCCACGGCCTGCCCCATGGCAAACGCCTTGGTATCCCCCACGACGAAAACATGGTCCCGCTCCAGAAGGTCGCGAAACTCCGCCGCGCTCCAGCTGCGATTTTGCCCTGCAAAGGCCCGCGCATGAAGATCAGCCAGCGCCTCAGGCGTCATCGAGAATGACCGGCGGCAAGTCCCGTGACGGCGCCGCGTCCGCGGGCTTGAGGTAAAGCGGCGCGGGCGGCGGTACCGGCTCGCCCAACCTGCGCGCCGCGATCAGGGCAATCGCCGTGGCGGGATCGTGCAGCGGGCGCAACGCCCGGGCCCCGATCCGGGCCGCCACCGGCTCGGCTGCCGTACCGACACACTGCAGATTGGCGTCGATAACCTCCGCAGACACCTCGTCGAGCGGTATCAGCTTCGGCCCGAACGCCCGACGCAATCCGAACCCCTGGGCATAGACCTGATCCCGCGGCGCATCGCGCACCGACAGGATCGGCCCGTCAAGACCGAACGCCGCTGTTTCCAAGATGCTGACCCCCACTGCGGGCACGTCCAGCGACAGGGCCAGCCCCCGCGCGGCGGAGACGGAAATGCGGATGCCGGTGAAATTCCCCGGCCCTATCCCCACGCCGATACCATCGAGGTCGCGCCATGCGGCACCCGCGCGGGCCAGCGCATCCTCCAGCGCCGGGAAAAGGGCCTCGGCTTGGCCCTTGGGCATTTCGACATGCGATTCCGCCACGATGCCCTGCCCCGAAAGCAAACACACCCCCAGCCATGGGCCGGAGGTGTCGAATGCCAGAACGCGCGGAGCGTCGGTCACGAGGTCAGACCCCGACCGGACGCACCTCGGTGACTTCGGGGATGTAGTGGCGCAGCAGGTTCTCGATCCCCATCTTCAGGGTGATGGTCGAGGACGGGCACCCGGCACAAGCGCCCTGCATGTGCAGGTAGACAACCCCGCGCTCAAAGCCATGAAACGTGATATCGCCGCCATCCTGCGCCACCGCCGGGCGCACGCGGGTGTCCAGCAGCTGCTTGATCTGGTCGATGACTTCCGCGTTTTCGCCTTCGCTCGCGGCGTGGCCCGACTCGGCGGCCTCGCCCGTCATGACTGGCTGACCGGACTGGAAATGCTCCATGATCGCGCCCAGGATCGCGGGCTTCACGTGATCCCATTCCACGGCGTCCTGCTTGGTCACGGTGACGAAATCATTGCCGAGGAAGACCCCGGTCACACCGTCCACGCCAAAGACGCGCGCGGCCAGCGGCGACTTGTCGGCAGTGTCCGCCGTGGGAAAATCCGCGGTCCCGGCTTCCAGCACGGTCTGGCCGGGAAGGAATTTCAGCGTTGCGGGATTCGGGGTCGATTCTGTCTGGATGAACATGGTGCGCGCCCTCTTTTTCAGTTGCTCAAGATATGCGCAGCGGGGTGGGCGCTGTCAAGGTTTGGAACGATTCTAAAAAAGACGGTCACGTGATCGCTTCCAGCCGCTCCTTGCTCAAATCACCCGGAACAATGGTGATCGGGATCGGCAACCCACCGGAATTCTTCGACAATTGCGACACCAGCGGGCCCGGGCCCTTCTTGTCGGCACTGGCGCCAAGCACCAGCACGCCGATTTCGGTGTCTTCCTGGACCTGCGCCATGATCTCGGACACTGGCTCGCCCTCGCGGATGACCAGCTCCGGGTCGATGCCCTGCTTGTCGCGCATCCACTTGGCGAAAACCTCGAAATGCGCGTGGATTCGCTCGCGAGCCTCCTCGCGCATGATGTCCCCGACGCCGATCCAGTGGTTGAACTCCTCGGGCGGAATCACCGCGAGAATTTCGACACCGGCCTGCGTGTTCTTGGCGCGCATGGCGGCGAACCGCATCGCGTTAAGGCATTCGCGGCTGTCGTCCAGCACCACGAGAAACTTGCGCATGATGTTCCCTTTGTCTTGCGGCGTTCATATTGCCGGGTTCGAAGGCATCGGGCAACAGCCGCTTTCGGGTTGGACCGATCGGACCGATATCAATCGAAGGTGCCCGCCACCCGGCCCACCAGCATGAAGGCGCGCGCCGTGCGCGTGTCCGACATCTCGGACATCTCGGCATCCGTCGCCACCTCGGCGAACTGGCTGATCGTGCGGTCGAAAAGCCGCAGGAAATGGTGCGCCGCATCGCGAAAGATCGTGTCCTGCTTCATCCGCGCCGCCGTCAGCGCCAGCGACGAACGGTCCCGCACCCCGCCCATCGCGGCCACGGCGCGCCCCCGTTCCCCGGCGGCGAAGCGGCGCCAGACCTCGGGGCGGGCCATGTCGGGGCGCAGGTCGTCCATGTAGATACCGTCCTGCGACAGCAGCGTCAGCACGTCCTGGCTGGCCTGGATCAACTGCGCGCTCTGCCGGTTCTTCAGCGCCCGCCGCAACGCCGCAAAGCCGGCCTTGTCCTCGGCATTCTCGGGAAAGTTCAGCGCGCGAATGAAATCCTCGGTGGCCAAGGGGGGCGTCATGTCCTCGGGCGGCGTGCCCAGCGGCAGCGCCACCTGGTCGGCACTGGTCTCTTCCGGCGCGTGCACCGGCGCGGGGCGCGGCTCCGTGGCCTGCCGCACGGTCGAGAACGTGGCCAGTGCCGTCTCCGTCTTGCGCTGCGCCGCCGCGATTTCCTCGAGCTTCTTGGCAACAGAGGTCTGCGAAACGTCATGGACGCCCTGGCTCTGCGCGACATAAGCCTGCCGGATCGCGTCGATCGCCGTTTGCAAGCGCTCGCTCTCTTCACGCATCACCTTGCTGGACCGCGCCGCGGTCGCCGCAACCCAGATCATCGCCACCGGCATGAAGACCGCCAGCAGCACCACCACGAACTGCAGCGCCCCGCCGGATTCGGTGAACATGCCCATCGGCTCCAGCACCAGAAAGAACACCGCCGTTCCCAGCAGCCACACCGCTGTCAGGGCGAGCGCGATCACCTCGACCCCGGTCACCCTGTCCTTGCGGGGCCGGTCATAGACGCCAAGCGGCGTCTGCGGTGACTGGTTTCGGTCGGTCATGGGCAAACCTGAGTGAAAGGTATCGAGTCAGATAAACGCGACCTTCAGCACTTCGTAGGCCTTGTCGCCACCTGGTGTGCGCACTTCTACGCTATCGCCCTCTTCCTTGCCAATGAGCGCCCGCGCGATCGGCGATTTCACGTTCAGCAGGCCCTTTTCGATATTGGCCTCGTACTCGCCCACGATCTGATAGGTCTTTTCCTCGTCCGTGTCCTCGTCCACCAGGGTCACCGTGGCGCCGAACTTGATCGGGCCGGACAGCTTCTTGGGGTCGATCACGTCCGCCAGGCTGATCGCGCCTTCCAGTTCCTTGATGCGGCCCTCGATGAAGGACTGCTTTTCCTTGGCGGAATGGTACTCGGCATTCTCCGACAGGTCGCCATGCTCGCGCGCCTCGGAAATCGCCTTGATGATGGCGGGGCGCTCGACGGATTTCAGCTGTTTCAGCTCCGCGTTCAGCGCATCGAAACCGTCCTGTGTCATCGGGATCTTTTCCATGACCTGTCCTTTTTTCTGTCCCTAGTATCACCAAGGGGCCGCCCTTCCGCGACCCCGTGCCATTTTCAAACCATGCGCGACAGATTGACCCGACCTGCCCCGGCAATGCAAGTGGGACCTGACCGTCGCCCGCGCAATCGCGCCGAAACTTGCGCCTTTTTGACGCTTTTGGGTACGTGTTACGTCGTGTTCGAATTGACCTTGCGCAACCCCGCGCGATAACCAGTTGCGAAGTTTCTTACGCGGGCCGGCCACAGGCCGGACGACCAGGAGAGGACCAAGATGACCCAAGTCGAACGCGAAGCCATGGAATACGACGTCGTGATCGTCGGCGCGGGGCCCGCGGGCCTCAGCGCCGCGATCCGCCTGAAACAGCTCGACCCCGAGCGCGAGGTCGTCGTGCTGGAAAAAGGCTCCGAGGTGGGCGCGCATATCCTGTCGGGCGCGGTGCTCGATCCGTGCGGCCTCGATGCGCTCATCCCCGACTGGAAGGAAAAGGGCGCGCCGCTGAACGTGCCGGTGAAAGAGGACAATTTCTTCATGCTGGGCGAGGCGGGCAAGGTCCGCATCCCCAACTTCCCCATGCCGCCGCTGATGAACAACCACGGCAACTATATCGTCAGCATGGGCAATGTCTGCCGCTGGATGGCCGAACAGGCCGAAAGCCTGGGCGTCGAGATCTTCCCCGGCATGTCCTGTTCCGAGATCGTCTATGGCGAAAACGGCGAGGTCAAAGGCGTCGTCGCGGGCGAATTCGGCAAGAACGCCGACGGCACCCCCGGCCCCGGCTACGAGCCGGGGATGGAACTGCACGGCAAGTACGTGTTCCTGTCCGAGGGCGTGCGCGGCTCGCTGTCCAAGGAAGTCATCGCGAAATACGACCTCTCCAAGGGCAAGGAGCCGCAGAAATACGGCCTCGGGATGAAGGAAATTTGGGAAATCGACCCCGAAAAGCACCGCGAGGGAACCGTTACCCACACCATGGGCTGGCCCCTGGGCAAGAACGCGGGCGGTGGCTCGTTCATCTACCACCTCGACAACAACCAGGTCTATGTCGGCTTCGTGGTGCACCTCAACTACAAGAACCCGCACCTTTTCCCCTACATGGAATTCCAGCGGTTCAAGCATCACCCGGTGGTGGCCGACCTGCTGAAGGGCGGCAAGCGCGTCGCCTACGGCGCCCGCGCCATTTCCGAGGGCGGGTACCAGTCAATGCCCAAGATGGTTGCCCCCGGCGTCGCGCTGCTGGGCTGTTCCGTGGGCATGGTCAACGTGCCGCGCATCAAGGGCAACCATAACGCCATGCTGTCGGGCAAGGCCGCCGCCGAGGCCGCCCACGCCGCCATCGAAGGAGGGCGCGCCAGCGACGAACTGACGGATTACGAGACCGAAGTCCGCAACGGCGCCATCGGCGCGGATTTGAAAAAGGTCCGCAACGTCAAACCCTTGTGGTCCAAGTACGGCCTCACCGCCTCGCTCACGCTGGGTGGGCTGGACATGTGGACCAACACGCTGGGCTTTTCGTTCTTCGGAACGATCGGCCACGGCAAGAACGATGCCGAGGCCACCGAACCGGCCAGCAAGCACAAGGAAATCGACTATCCCAAGCCCGACGGCAAGCTCAGCTTCGACCGGCTGACAAATGTCAGCTTCTCGATGACCAACCACGAGGAAAGCCAGCCTGCCCACCTCAAGCTGAAAGACCCGACCGTCCCGGTCGAGGTCAACCTGCCCAAGTATGCCGGCCCTTCGGCCCGCTACTGCCCGGCAGGCGTCTACGAGTTCGTGGAAAAGGACGGCGAGCAGCAGTTCGTCATCAACTTCCAGAACTGCGTGCACTGCAAGACCTGCGACATCAAGGATCCGACCCAGAACATCGTCTGGACCACGCCTCAGGGCGGGGATGGGCCGAATTATCCCAATATGTAACCAACCGGCGAAATGATGCGAATGCGAGGGCGGCAAATCAGCCGCCCTCATTGCGTTGGCACGCGCCACATACTACCTTCGCGCAATCATAGACCGCAGAGGCAGGGAGCTCGTACCCGTGAAAATCCTGACCGCAGGCGCAATCGCCGCGCTGTTGCAGGGCATCGCATTGCCCGCACTGGCAGACATCAATGTCGGCGCGTACCTCGCTGCAAGGCAGGCGCGCTACCTCAACGACTTCGACGCGGCCGCCCGGTACTACACCCAGGCGCTGACCCGGGACGCGGCAAACCCCGTGATTCTCGAAAGCACCGCCATCGCCTACATGGCGCTGGGCGACATCGACCGCGCCGTTCCGGTGGCGCGCCAGATCGAGGAACAGGATCTCGAAAGCCAGGTCGCCTTCATGGCCCTGATCGCCGAGGACATGTCAAAGGGCAACTACGACGCCGTGATCGAGCGGATCGAGGCCGGCAAGGGCATCGGCAAGCTGGCCGACGGTCTGGTCATGGCCTGGACCGAACTGGCCCGCGGCGATGTCGATGCGTCCCTCGCCCTGTTCGACGAGGTCGCCGAGGAACGCGGCCTGAAGAATTTCGCCCTCTACCACAAGGCGTTGGCGCTCGCCTCCGTGGGCGATTTCGAGGCCGCGGAGGCCATCTTCTCCGGCGAGGGCCAAGATGCGCCGCTGCAGCGCACCCGTCGCGGCACCCGCGCCTGGGTCACCGTTCTCAGCCAATTGGAGCGCAACGACGAGGCCGTCGCCCTCCTGGACGATGCGTTCGGCGCCACCCCGGACCCCGAAATCCTGGCACTGCGCGCCGAATTGGAAACCGGCCTGCCGGTCGCCTTCGACATGATCTCCGGGCCGCAGGATGGCGTCGCAGAGGTCTTCTTTTCCATAGGTCAGGCCCTTTTGGGCGACATGGGTGATGATTACACCCTGCTTTACGCCCGTGTGGCCCAGTACCTGAACCCCGATCATATCGACGCGGTCCTGATGTCCGCGGAACTCCTGGAGTCGCTGGAACGCTACGAACTGGCCACCCAGGCGTACAAGAGCGTGCCGCGCGATCACCCCTCGTTCACCGCCGCCGAGATGGGTCGCGCTGAGGCGCTGCGCCGCGCCGACAAGCTGGATGCCGCCATTGAGGTGCTGGAACAGCTGCGCGACTCACATCCCGAGCTGCCCATGGTCCATGTCGCCGCCGCCGACCTCTATCGTCAGAGCGAAGAATACGACAAGGCCGTCACCGCCTACGACAATGCCATCGATCTTCTGGGCGAGGCGCAACCGGGCCACTGGTTCGTCTACTATGCCCGCGCCATCAGCCACGAACGGCAGGATGAGTGGCCCGAGGCCGAGGCCGATTTCCGCAAGGCGCTGGAGCTGAACCCCGAGCACCCGCAGGTCCTGAACTACTTGGGCTACTCGCTGGTCGAGAAACAGCAGAAGCTCGACGAGGCGCTCGACATGATCGAACGCGCTGCCGAGGCGCAGCCCGAGTCGGGCTATATCATCGACAGCCTCGGCTGGGTTCTTTACCGGCTGGGCCGCTACGAGGAATCCATCGGCCACATGGAACGCGCCGCCGAACTGATGCCGGTGGACCCGGTGGTCAACGACCACCTCGGCGACGTCCTCTGGGCCGTGGGCCGCGAGGTCGAGGCCCGGTTCCAGTGGAAGCGCGCGCTATCCTTCGTCGACAAGGAAAACCCCTCGCCCGATGTCGATCCCGACCGCATGCGCCGCAAGCTCGAGGTCGGCCTGGACGTCGTGCTGCAGGAAGAAGGCTCGCCCCCGCTGGAGGTTGCCGATGACGGCGGCTGAGGGCTTCGCCCCGGCCAAGATCAACCTCACGCTGCACGTTACCGGGCAGCGTGAGGACGGTATGCACCTGCTCGATTCGCTGGTCATGTTCGCCGATGTGGGCGATCACCTGACAGTAACGTTGTCGGACACGCCGCAGCTTAGGGTCAGCGGACCGATGGCAAAGGACGTGCCCGACGGGCCCGATAACCTCGTGCTGCGGGCCGCCGACCTGATGGGGGCCAGCGCGGATATCACCCTCGACAAGGTTCTGCCTCATGCCGCAGGGCTTGGTGGCGGCTCGTCGGACGCAGCCGCCACCCTGCGCGTGCTCTCGCGCCTGACCGACACGCCCATTCCGCCCGATGTCAGCGCGCTGGGCGCCGACGTGCCGGTGTGCCTTGGCAACGGCGCCGCCCGGATGCGGGGGATCGGCGAACAGGTGACCGCAGCACGTGACCTGCCCTGCCTCCACGCGGTGCTGATCAATCCCGGCGTGCCGATGCGCACGCCCGACGTCTTTGCCGCCGTCGGCCAGAAGAACAACACGCCAATGCCCTCGGAAATCCCCGAGAACCTCAGTGCGATCGACTTTATCGACTGGCTTCGGGGGATGCGCAACGACCTCGAGTATGCCGCGATCAGCCTGACACCCGTGATCTCACAGGTACTGGGCGCGCTCAGCGTGACGGCGGGATGCCGCATGGCCCGGATGACCGGCTCGGGCAGCAGTTGCTTCGGTCTCTACACCGACGAGGAAACGGCCCGCGCCGCCGAAGGACGCCTGAAAGAAGAGAACCCGGGCTGGTGGATCACCGCCACACGCCTCAACGCGCAGCCCTGACCGCCCCTAGCGGATCCGGGCCACCACGTAATCCGACAACGCCAGCAACATGTCTCGCACAGGATGTTCGGGCAATTGCGCCATCGCCGCGTTTGCCTTCGCCGTCCAGGCCAGCGCATCCGCCCGTGTCGCCTCCAGCGTGCCGTGATGGGTCAGCAGCCGAAGCGCCTCGTCCAGATCGCCGTCGCGCTGGTCGCCCTTCTCGATTGTCCGCGCCCAGAACGCGCGTTCACTCTCGTCGGCAAGCGCCACCGCCTTGATCACCGGCAGGGTCAGCTTGCGCTCACGGAAATCGTCGCCCACGTTCTTGCCCGTGGCCTTGGCATCGCCCTGGTAATCCAGCAGGTCATCGACGATCTGGAACGCGATGCCCAGCGCATCGCCATAATCGAACAGCGCCTGCACCTGGTCGTCCGAAACACCGGCGATCACGCCGCCCACCTCGGTCGCCGCCGAAAACAGCGCCGCGGTCTTGCCCCGCACGATCTGCAGGTACACGTCCTCGTCCGTCTTCAGGCTGCGCGACGCGGTCAGTTGCAGCACCTCGCCCTCGGCAATCGTGGCCGCAGCGTTGGACAGGATGTCCAGCACCTTCAAGGATCCGGTTTCCACCATCAGCTGGAACGCCCGCGCGAACAGGTAATCCCCGGTCAACACGCTGGACTTGTTGTCGAACAGCAGGTTCGCCGTGGGCCGTCCGCGCCGCTGCGCGCTTTCATCCACCACGTCGTCGTGCAACAGCGTCGCGGTATGGATGAACTCCACCGTCGCGGCCAGCTTCACGTCGTCCTCGCCGAGATATCCGCACAGGTCCGCCGCCGCCAGCGTCAGCATCGGTCGCAGCCGCTTGCCGCCCGCCTCGACCAGGTGCGCCGTCACTTCCGGGATACGCGGCGCGTGACGCGACGCCATCCGCGCGCGGATCAGGCTGTTCACCTCGCCAAGCTTGCCCTCGAAATGCGAGGCCAGCGCTTCGTGCGGCTTGGTTGCGGCGTGGTCCAGTCCCATCAAACTCCCGTCACTCAGGCTCGACAATGCGCGTCCGGTGTCCTTAAGTCATCCCCATGAAGCATCTTCTCAGCACCACCGACCCGACCGTGATGGCATTCGCCAAAGCCTTGCTTCAGGGCGAGGATATAGACTGCTTTGAATTGGACGTAAACATGAGCGTCCTCGAGGGCGGCATCGGAATCTTTCCCCGACGCCTCATGGTCAGCGAGGATGATTATCTTCCCGCCCGCCAGGCCCTTCAGGACAACGGGATCGAGGTCGAGGCGCTTTCGTGACGCACCCGACCACCTGCGACGATTTTCTCGGCGGACGGCTGAAAATCCTGCAACCCCGGAACGGCTATCGCGCCGGCATCGACCCTGTGCTCCTGGCCGCAAGCATCCCCGCGCATCCCGGCGACACCGTGCTCGACCTCGGCTGCGGCGTCGGTGTCGCAGGGCTCTGCCTGGCCCGGCGGGTGCCAGACGTCCGCCTCGCGGGCCTGGAAAGACAACCCGCCTATGCCGCCCTTGCCCGACGGAACGGCATCGCGAACGACCTGCCGTTCGAGGTCATCGAGGGCGATCTTGCCTCCATGCCCGGCACGCTCAAAGAGCGGCAGTTCCACCACGTGCTGGCCAATCCGCCCTATTTCGACCGCGCCGCCAGCACCGCCGCCTCCGATCCGGGCCGCGAAAGCGCCATGGGCGAGGACACACCTCTTGCAGACTGGGTCGCCGCCGCCGCCAAACGCACCCGGCCCAAGGGCACCACCACCTTCATCCAGCGCGCCGAGCGCCTGCCAGAGCTTCTGTCCCACGCCGCGCACCACCTTGGCAGCCTGCAGCTTCTGCCACTGATTCCCCGCCCAGGTCGCCCCGCGCGGCTGGTCCTGCTGCGCGGACGGCGCGGCGGACGGGCCGCATTCCGGCTGCATGACGGCTGGTGCCTGCATAATGGGCAGGTGCACGTTAACGATTCCGAAAACTACACCACGGCAACGGCTTGCATCCTGCGCGACGGCGGGGAACTGCCTTTCCCGGCCTGATTTAGGCAAGTTGTAGCTAAATCCCGCCGCCTGATTTTGCGCACGCAGCGTGACAGATTATATCTTTTGTGCTGCACTATCCCGTGCACATCAGAAAGAGGAGACGCATTCATGGCTTTGAGTTCACATGTCGAGGAACTGAAGAAGAAACACCAGGCTCTCTCGGATCAGGTCGAAGCGGCACAGCGTGCCCCGGGCACACCCGACCTCGAAATCTCAAGCATGAAAAAGCAGAAACTCCGACTGAAAGAAGAGATCGAACGACTTTCCCATTAGCATGTCACGCAAAGACTGATCGGGATGCGCCTCTCAAGGCGCATCTCGTGATCACGCGGGCACCAGCGGCACCATCTGCATCTTCGCCGTCGTCTCGAACCCCTTGGCGGTCTCGGCCAGCATCCATTCCCGGAAAACCTTGATCTGGGGTTTGTCCTCAGCGCCCTTGCGACAGACAAAGCGAAACTGCGCCCCGGCGCTCACAGCCTTGCCATAGGGCGCGACCAACCGGCCCTCCATCAGGTCCTTGATCACAAGCGCCCGTCGCCCCAGCACCACTCCAACCCCCGCCAGGGCCGCGTCCACCGCATGGTCGCCTTGCGAAAATCGCGGGCCGTGCGGCTCGGTCGGGGCCACGCCCATCGCCCGGAACCAGGCCGCCCAGTCGGTCGCCGGATCCAGAAAATCAATCGACTGGTCCACGATCAGCACCGCGTCGCGCAGGCTCTCGATTGTCGGATACCGCTCGGCCAGCGCGGGAGTCATCATAGGCGTCACCCATTCCTCGGCCAATGGCAGCGAATACAGGCCTTCGTCCGCCCCGTGGCCGAACCGGATCGCCACGTCCACCTGGTCGCGGTCGAAATCCATCAGCCGCAGCGACGCGGTGAACCGCAGCTCGATCTCGGGATGCGCCTGGGCAAACTCATAGAGGCGCGGCGCCAGCCACTTCGCCGTAAAGGCCGGCCCCGCCGTCACCGTCAACGTGCTGCTGTCCAGCTCTCGGCGCGTCGCCGCCCAGGCCGCGGACAACGCCGAAAACCCGTCACGACACCCCGGCGCCAGCGTCTCGCCCGCCTGGGTCAGCTCCACCGCCCTGTTAAGCCGTCGGAACAGCGGCGCCCCCAGATGCTCTTCGAGCGACTTGATCTGAAAGGACAAGGCGGCCGGCGTCACGTTCAGCTCCGCTGCCGCTTTCTGGAACGACATATGCCGTGCCGCGGCCTCAAAGGCGCGCAGGGCAGTCAGCGGCGGCGTCCGGTCACTCATGTCACTAAAGTAATACTTAACTGAACACGTGAAAAGTCTCGTTTGTCGGCTTTTCCGAAAAGGCGCATGTTGAAGCCAGTCAAGTTTGTCTGAAAGGCACACCCATGATCGAGACTGCCCCTGACGCAAAAACACGGGATGCCTACCGGGCCGCCCACTACGAACGCAGCCGTTTTTTCGGCGAAGTCTTCGGCTGGCTGTCCCGCAAACCTTCTTCCAGGTGATCGTTGCAGGTCTCTGGAAACAGAAAGGGCCGGTTCCCCTGACCGGCCCTTTCGCATTTTTTCGGGCGGGTCCCGAATTCAGACGAAGAACTGCGCCCCGTTGGCCGAAATAGTCGAGCCGTTGATGAAGCCGGCATCATCCGATGCCAGGAACGCGACGCAACGAGCGATCTCTTCCGGCTCGCCCAGGCGGCCCGCCGGGATCTGGCCGATGATCGATTCGCGCACGTTCTCCGGCACCGCCATCACCATTTCCGTCGCGATGTAGCCTGGGCAGACCGCGTTTGCCGTGATCCCGGCGCGTGCGCCTTCCTGCGCCAGGGATTTCACGATCCCGAGGTCGCCCGCCTTGGTCGCGGCATAGTTGACCTGCGCGAACTGCCCCTTCTGGCCGTTGATCGAGCTGATGACGATCACGCGGCCGAACTTGCGCTCGCGCATTCCCGGCCAGATCGGGTGCACCGTGTTGAACACGCCCGTCAGGTTGGTGTCGATCACGTCCTTCCACTGGTCCGGCGTCATCTTGTGAAAGGGCGCGTCGCGGGTGATGCCGGCGTTGGCCACCACCACGTCGATCGGGCCCAGCTCGGCCTCGACGGTTTCGATTCCGGTCTTCGAGGCGTCGTAATCGGCCACGTTCCATTTATAGGTCTTGATGCCGGTCTCGTCGGTGAACTTCGCCGCGGCTTCGTCGTTGCCCGCATAGGTGGCGGCCACGTCATAGCCTTCCGCCTTCAATTTCTTCGAAATGGCCTCACCGATACCGCGGCTACCGCCGGTCACAAGGGCAACTCTCGCCATGGGAACTCCTCCAGTCTTTCTATCCAGTGTTGGTTGTCTCGGAAACTTTGCTACTCACCCTGCGCGCAAAGCGCAACATTGTTGCGCAATTCTTTTTGCCGCGCGGCACTCATCCGCTGTTCAGGAACGCCTCCGCGTCGCGCTCGCCCAATGTCCACGTCTCGCGCAGCTTTTGAGGGTCGGTAAAATCTATCTTGTCGGCGGGCGTCTCCTCGGACGGCCAGACATAGATCCGCCCCGGCACATCCGGCAGGTTCCTGTATTGCCGGGTCAGCAGCACCAGCGTCTCGCCTTCATCGGGGTCGGGCAGCGGCGCCTGGTCGGCCATCCCGCCATCCACCACGCGCCGGTCGCCCCAAAGCGGCGGTTCGAACACCGGCGGAATCACCGCAGCCGCATTCACCAGCTCCACCAGCCGCCCGTCCCGCGCCGCCTGGTTGGCGTCAACCAGCTGTGCCGTCAGGCCCATCTTCTCGGCCCAGTCGAAATGCGGGCTGCCCACGACATGCAGCTCCGCCTCATAGGCCGCGGCCAGCGCCGTGCCCGTCATCGTCGGATTTCCGTTCGACGGCGGATGCGCGATCTGGATCTGAAAGGCCGGGCCATTCGCTACGGTCTCGCAGGCCGCCTTGTCCAGCACCGTTTCCACCACGTCGCAATAGATCCGTTGATGCGGGGTGATCCCGTCCTCGTCGGCGGCAAAGAGATCGAGGTTATGGTCGCGTTTCTCGAACGCGTCGCACATCACGTCTAGCAGCCGGTGCTCCAGCCCCGCGATCCAGGCCGCGCACGCCATCGCACCGCCGCTCACCCCGGTCACCCGCTCGGGCGTGAACTTGCGCTCGGCCTCCAGCCGGGTCAGGAAACCGCCCTGCCAGAAACACCGCAACCCGCCGCCGGAAAACACGATCTGAGGAGGGTTGTCGGGCAACATCATCTGGGGCTGTCCTGGGGCTCGGATTGAAAAACAGGCCCCGGAGGGCCTGTCTTGTCGTTTCGGATCAGTCGCTTACGGACGCTCGATGCACATGGCGACACCCATGCCGCCGCCGATGCACAGCGTGGCCAGGCCTTTCTTGGCATCGCGGCGCTTCATCTCGAAGAGCAGCGTGTTCAGAACGCGGCAGCCCGAGGCGCCGATCGGGTGGCCGATGGCAATCGCGCCGCCGTTCACGTTCACGATCGACGGGTCCCATCCCATGTCCTTGTTCACGGCACAGGCCTGCGCGGCGAAGGCCTCGTTAGCTTCCACCAGGTCCAGGTCATCGACGCTCCAGCCCGCCTTTTCCAGCGCCTTGCGGCTGGCATGAATGGGGCCGACGCCCATAATCGACGGGTCGAGGCCCGCGGTGGCATAGGAGGCGATCCGCGCCAGCGGTTCGATCCCGCGTTTCTCGGCATTCTCGGCGCTCATCAGCAGCACGGCCGCCGCACCGTCGTTGAGGCCCGAGGCGTTGGCGGCGGTGACCGACCCGTCCTGCGCGAAGGCCGGGCGCAGTTTCTGCATCGCGTCCATCGTGGCACCGTTGCGGATGTATTCATCCTTGTCGACGACCGTCTCGCCCTTGCGGGTCTTGACGGTGAACGGGATCACCTCGTCGTCGAACTTGCCCGCCTTCTGCGCCGCCTCGGCCTTGTTCTGGCTGGCGACGGCGAACTCATCCTGCTGCTCGCGGCTGATCTGCCACTTCTCGGCGACATTCTCGGCGGTCTGGCCCATGTGATAGCCGTTGAAGGCGTCCCACAGGCCGTCGCGGATCATCGTGTCGATGTATTTCATGTCGCCCATCTTGTGCCCGGCGCGCAGATGCGCGGCGTGGGGGCTCAGGGTCATGTTCTCCTGCCCGCCGGCGGCGATGATATCTGCATCGCCCAGCTGGATGTGCTGTGCGCCCAGCGCCACGGCCCGCAGGCCGGACCCGCAGACCTGGTTGATGCCCCAGGCCGCGCTTTCGATCGGCAGGCCCGCGTTCACATGCGCCTGGCGGGCGGGGTTCTGGCCCTGCGCCGCGGTCAGAACCTGGCCAAGGATGGTTTCGGAAACTTCCGATTTGTCGATGCCCGCGCGCTCGACGATGGCTTCCAGAACAGCCGCGCCCAGGTCATGCGCCGGGGTGTTGGCAAACGCGCCGGAAAAAGAGCCGACAGCGGTCCGTGCTGCCGAGGCGATAACAACATTGGTCATAGTGTCCTCCACCATTTCTTGCTGGCCGAGGACCGAAGGGCAGCGCGTCATGCGCGGCCCCCGGATTCCCCGCATCACGCAGGGTGTACCGCAGTCGCCGCAATGCGGCAACTGTAGCCGTTGTCACAGGTCAGGCCGTCGCCACCGCCTTGGCCGTTTCCAGCCAGGGCGGCTGCACCGTGGGCGCACCGAAATAATAGCCCTGCAGACAATGCACGCCGATATTCTGCAAGTAGGTGGCGTCATTGGGCCGCTCGACGCTTTCGGCGACGGTGACCATGTCAAACTGTTCGGCAATCGAGATCAGCGCCCGCGTCAGCACCTGGTTGTCCGGGTTGTCCGCGATCCCACGAACGAACTGCCCGTCGATCTTGAGGATGTCGAAATAGAAATCCCGCAGGTAGCGGAACGAGGTAAAGCCGGCCCCGAAATCGTCCAGCGCGAAACTGATGCCCTTCCGTTGCAGCCGGGCCATGAAGTTCACCACCAGTTCCGGCACCAGCATGGCCGAGCTTTCGGTAATCTCGAGGATCAGGCGCTCACCCAGCGTCGGGTCCTGCGCCAGCCCGCGCTTCAGCGTGCGCATCCAGCGCGGATAGCCGATGGACCGCGCCGACATGTTGATCGACAGGCGGATATCGGGATGCTCGCGCAAGGTGCGAATGCCCTTTTCCAGCGACAGGCAATCTATGATCCGGCCCGTTTCCATCGCTTCGATCACCTGGATGAAGTCTCGCGCCGGGATGATCCGGCCGGTTTCATCCAGCACCCGTACCAGCCCCTCGTAAAAGGCCGGTCGGTCCTGCCGCCCGGACGGCACCACGGCCTGGTAGGCCAGCATCACTTGACCGTGCCGCACCGCCTCCTCGACCATCTGAACCACCGACTGGTCCCGCACCGACACCGCATAGGCCAGGGGGTTGTGATGCCCCGCCGGTACGTTCGCCCACTTCAATCTCTTTTCACCCATGAATCTCTCCGTACTCCACCGCTGCCCAATAAGCGCCACGCAGTCTAAGGAATTGTTAAAAGGGGGATTTGAGTCATACTGTCCGCAACAGGCGAAACCGGGGGTCTTGAACCATGGAAAGATGCGGCTGGGTCGGCACCGATCCGATCTACGAGGCCTATCACGACACCGAATGGGGCGTGCCCGAATGGGACAGCCGCGCGCTGTGGGAAAAGCTCATTCTCGACGGCTTTCAGGCGGGCCTCAGCTGGATCACCATCCTGAAGAAGCGTGACAACTTTCGCGCGGCATTCCAAGGCTTTGACCCGCATCTCATCGCCACCTGGGGCGAGGGCGACGTGCAGCGCCTTCTTGGCGATCCCGGCATCATCCGCCACCGCGGCAAGATCGAGGCCACCATCACCAACGCCCGCGCCTGGCAGGAGATCGAGGCCGAACAGGGTTTCGATACCTACCTGTGGTCCTGGATGGGCGGCGCGCCCTTACAGAACCATTGGACCAGCCTTGCCGACGTGCCCACC
Organism: Roseovarius sp.; assembly: GCF_965277045.1. Lineage (GTDB taxonomy): Bacteria > Pseudomonadota > Alphaproteobacteria > Rhodobacterales > Rhodobacteraceae > Roseovarius. The sequence goes on from NZ_OZ255712.1 coordinate 2,986,264, forward strand.
GAAACCGAAATATCCCGCGCAATTTCGAAAGATTTGAAGAAACGCGGCTTCAAATTCTGCGGCCCCACCATTGTCTACGCTTTCATGCAGGCCGTCGGCATGGTCAACGACCACGTTCTCACCTGCCACCGCCATGCCCCTGTTGCGAAAATGGCCACGCCGCCGCGCTGAACTTTGCCCGCGCGAAAGCTTGCCCCCGTCGCGGCTCTGGCCTAGACCGGATCCGAAGATTTCAGGGGAGGCCCAGATGACCAAGTTCGACAAAAGCAAACTGCCCAGCCGCCACGTGACCGAAGGGCCCGCCCGCGCGCCGCATCGCTCCTACTACTACGCGATGGGCATGACCGAGGAAGAGATCCACCAACCCCTCGTCGGCGTCGCCACCTGCTGGAACGAGGCCGCGCCCTGCAACATCGCGCTCAACCGTCAGGCCCAGGCCGTCAAGGGCGGCGTGAAAGAGGCCAAAGGCTCCCCCCGCGAATTCACCACGATCACCGTGACCGACGGCATCGCCATGGGCCACGAAGGGATGCGCTCGTCGCTCGCCTCCCGCGAGGCCATCGCCGACACGGTCGAGCTGACCATGCGCGGCCATTGCTATGACGCCATCGTCGGCCTTGCGGGCTGCGACAAGTCCCTGCCCGGCATGATGATGGCCATGGTGCGCCTCAACGTGCCGTCGGTCTTCATCTACGGCGGCTCGATCCTGCCGGGCAAGGCCCCACAGATCGACGAGATCCCCGAGGAATTTCGTACCCGCGACCTGACCGTGCAGGACATGTTCGAGGCCGTTGGCTGGAACCAGAACGGCACCATGTCCGACAAGGCGCTCGATGCGCTGGAACGCGTCGCCTGCCCGTCCGCCGGTGCCTGCGGCGGCCAGTTCACCGCCAACACCATGGCCTGCGTGTCCGAGGCGATCGGCCTTGCCCTGATGAACTCCTCCGGCATGCCCGCGCCCTATGAGTCCCGCGACCAATACGCCGAGGCGTCGGGCCGCGCCGTCATGGACCTGCTGGAAAAGAACATCCGCGCCCGCGACGTGGTCACCCGCAAGTCGATGGAAAACGCCGCACGCGTTGTCGCTTGTACCGGTGGCTCCACAAACGCGGGCCTCCACCTGCCCGCCATCGCGCACGAGGCCGGGATCGAATTCTACCTCGACGATGTCTGCGAGATTTTCCGCGACACGCCCTATTTCGTCGACCTGAAACCGGGCGGTCAATACGTGGCCAAGGACCTTTACGACGCCGGCGGCATCCCCGTGGTGATGAAGGAGCTGCGCAAGGCCGGCCTCATTCACGAGGACTGCATGACCGCCACCGGGCGGTCCATCGGCGAGGAACTGGACCGCATCGAACGCAAGGCCGACGGCAAGGTGATCTACTCCATCGACACGCCGCTCACCAAGACCGGCGGCGTCGTCGGCCTGAAAGGCAACATCGCCCCGCAAGGCGCCATCGTGAAGGTCGCGGGCATCGCGCTCGAGTACCAGGTTTTCACTGGCCCCGCCCGCGTTTTCGAATGCGAGGAAGACGCCTTCGCCGCCGTCCAGAAACGCGAATACAAGGAAGGCGAGGTCATCGTCATCCGCAACGAAGGCCCCGCCGGCGGCCCGGGGATGCGCGAGATGCTGGCCACCACCGCCGCACTGTCCGGGCAAGGCATGGGCAAGAAGGTCGCGCTCATCACCGATGGCCGCTTCTCCGGCGCCACGCGCGGCTTCTGCGTGGGTCACGTCGGCCCCGAAGCGGCCCATGGCGGCCCCATCGCGATGCTCAAGAATGGTGATATGATCACCATCGACGCCATCAAGGGCGAGCTTTCGGTGGACCTCAGCGACGATGAACTGGAAGCGCGCAAGAAAGACTGGCCCGGCCCGCGCGAGACGATCTACGCCTCCGGCGCGCTCTGGAAATACGCCCAGCTCGTGGGCGAGACCTACAAGGGCGCGGTCACCCATCCCGGCGCCGAGGCCGAGCGTCACGTCTACGCGGACCTCTGAGCCTGCCTGTGCGCGCCCTCCGACCAATCTGGCTGGCGGCCCTCATGTGGTCGCTGGCCGCCTGCGGCGATCTCGGGCCGGGCGGTACGTCCGACGAACCCGACGTGGTCAAGGCACTGGCGCTCTACGATGGCGACGTGGTGGTGCGCGGCCCGCGCGGCTATTGCGTCGACGCCGACAGCGTCCGCCGCCAGCCTTCCAACCGCCTCGTGCTCCTGGGCAGTTGCGAGTCGCTCAGCGGAGAGCCGGGCGTAACCGTTCCCCTGGCCCTGATCGTGGTCAACGTCGCGGACAAGCAGCCGGGCCGCGCGCAGCCCACCGCAGCGACCATCGCCGCCAGCGCCGCCCCGAAGAAACCGCTGGCCGCGATAGATACCGACGGTCTCGCGCTGGTGCATCTGGACGCAGGCGGCGAACTGGCCCTGCCCGGAGGCGACCCGCGCTACTGGCGCGGAGGCATGGTCGTCAACGACCATTTCGTCAGCCTCGCGGTCTACACACCGCGCGGCAGCACCCTTGCCGGCGCGTCAGGCCGCCGCTTCATAACCGATCTCGCCCGCGCCTTGCGGAGCGCCAGTGCGCAGTAAGCCGAGGCAAGCAATGGATTGTTTCGAAACTCAGGTTAATGCTATGAAAACCTCAAGAGGGGCAGATTGTGGCACGACCAGACGGGATTGATCCACGCAGATGGGGCTGAAACGTTCAGGACTGGATTGGCTGGCCCATCGGCGCGACCTGCGGCGATGGCGGCAAACCGTTCGCGACGCCACGTCGATGACGCTGGAACAGCTTCGCGCCGAACGGTCCGAAGCACGCAAGCTGCGCTACCATCTCAACGAGCTGATCAGCCACGCCGACAACCGGCTGGCCCTGCCGATGATCGGCAGCCACGCCTTCCCCAAGCCGCATGGCACCGACTGGTCCTGGCGCCCCGCGATCTGGCGTGAACCGCTGGCCGTGCCGGGGCGATCCTCTGTCCTCAGCAAGACGCAACTGGGTCACGAGCTGACTCTGTTTCACGACTGTCAACATTCCGAACTGACCCTGCGCCAGCTGCGCAACACCCGCGAGGCCGATCTCGCGCCCTTCGGCCTGCGCATGGACGTCTTCAGCTTCGACGGCTCTTTCCTGTCGCTCGTGCTCGACCTGCCCGAGGCGGCGGTCCGCGGCCTGCAGCAGCGTCACCTGATCCGCATGGACACCATCGTCGAGATGGAAAAGCCGCTGGAGATCTTCGCGCGGCTCAACATCAAGCACGGCCCGAATACCGAACAGATCGTGCGCGAACTGCCGCTGCACGAAGAAGAGATCATGGTCGAATTCGACCTGGCCTATTCCAAGCTGAACGAAAAGCGGATCGAGCGGGCCTGGATCGACCTGATTTTCGAGAACCCCCAGATGAGCCAGGTCATCCTGCGTGACCTGACCTTCAGCCGCCGGCCCCGCGCGGAATTCTAGGAGGACACCGATGCAAGAGCTGACATTGACCAAGACGCGCCTCTTCGAAGGCGTCTGGGAAGGGGTCATCACCGGCGCCGGCGACCGCCGCCCGGACGTGTCGGTCACGCACCTGCAAGACAGCATCGCCGGGGTCGAAGTCGTCGAGAAACCCGAGGAACAGGCCTGGGTCCTGCGGGTCCCCATCCCCGCCGACCGCATCGCCGACGGGGTGCAGACATTCCTGATTTCCGACAAGCAGACCGGCACCGCCCTCGGCAGCTTCTCCATCGTTTCGGGCGATGCGCTGGCCTATGACATCCGCGCCGAGGTGACGCTCCTGCGCGAAGAGCTGGACATGCTCAAACGCGCCTTCCGCCGCCACTGCCTGGAGACGATGTAGAGTCGGGTCACGCCCGGCGCGCCACCCCTACCACTTGCCGGTCGATCCTTTCTTGCCCGCCTTGCCGCCGCCGAAACGAGCCGGCTCAGGGTCCGGTTCGGGCTCCGGTTCGTCCTTTTCCAACTTGGCAATCTGGTAGCTTTCGGCATTTTCATAGCCGCATTTGTCGCAACTCGTGACGCGTTCGCCCCTGCCCGCGCTGCTCTCGGTCGGTGCCACCAAGGTCTTTCTGCGGGTGCTCAGGCTGCCTTTCGCGCCGCAGTTCGGGCATTTGCGCGTCTTGCTCCTGAACACGAAAAAGCCGATCAGCGCGGCGATCCCGCCTCCGATCCAAGCGAGGATGGACAGGCCACCGCCTCTGTCCTCGCCCTCATCAGTCGCGACAGGCTCTGCCTCCGCGCTTGCGGCCTCCGCCCCGGTCTCGCCGCCGATGCTGCCATCGCCGGCCTCCTCCGCGGTGCCCGCGGCCTGTGCTTCGGTTGCGGTCCCGACCTCTTCGGCGGTCTCGGGGACGTCCACCCGCACACGCACCACGTTGGCAATCAGGTCCTCGACCCCGGTCTCGATCCCTTCCGCATAGCGGCCTTCCCGGAACTCCGGCAGAAAACTGCGGTCGACGGCGGCATCCGCCTCAACGTCCGCATCCTCGCCATATCCCTGGCCCAGCGTGATCCGCATCGCCTGGTCCGCCCGCAGAACGAGCACCAGAATCCCGTCATCGCGCGCGTCGTCGCCGATACCCCATTCATCGAACATCTCACGCCCGAATTTCTTGAGAGAGATATCCGGCGCGAACATGTCCTGCCGCGACAGCGTCACCACCACCAGCTCGACGCCGGTCTGGTCCCTCAGCGCATCAAGCTTCTCGGTCAGGCGCTGTTCGGTCTCGTCGTCGATGATCCCCGCAAAGTCGTTGACCGACAGGTCGCTCGGTTCCGGATAGGACTGCGCCGCCGCGAAACCGGCAAAGCAAATGAAAACGATAGACATGAAATACTTCATGATCCTCAATCCCTTCTCTGCAAATCCATGCAGACGGCAAAAATACGCCGCTATGAAAAACTAAGAGAATGAAACGACGGCAGGCAAGACTTTTGTCGCCCGGCCCGGTTCTCGCGTAGGGTGGGTGAAAACCCACGCGGTGTCGGTCCCCAGAACATGAGTTGCCTGTTGCGCGTGAAAATCCAGCTTCGCTCTGTACCCCACGCGTTTCCCAACGCTCCCGCCTACGGCTCCCCGGTCAGCTTGACCACGCCCGTGCCGTCTTCCGGCGCCAGCTCCTCGAAGTCGAAATTGTCCAGCTTCGCCGCCCGCTTGCCCGCGCGCTCGGCGGCGGTGGAAATCCCTTCCACATCCCTCCGCGCCTGGTCGAAATGCGTCTCCAGCTTGCCCGCGCGTTCGAGCACCAGTTCCACGTCGCGGTGCAGCTGCCCCAGCATCTTGCGAATGGCCCCCGCCTGTTCGCGCATCCGCGCATCCTTCAGGATTGCGCGCATCGTATTCAGCGTCGCCATGCAGGTGGTCGGCGACACGATCCAGACCTTTTGGGCGAACCCCTCGCGCACCAGTTCCGGGAAATTGGCGTGCAGCTCGGCATAAACCGCCTCGGACGGCAGGAACATCAGCGCGCCATCCGCCGTCTCGCCATCCAGGATATACTTGTCGGAAATGTCCTTGATGTGCTTTTTCACCGAGGTCCGCAGGAACTTCGCCGCCTCGTTCACCTCGTAATCGCTCTTGGCATTGCGCAACGCTTCGTAGGCCTCCAGCGGGAACTTGCTGTCGATGGCGATCGGCCCCGGCGGGTTCGGCAGGTGAATGAGGCAATCCGCCCGCCGCCCGTTCGACAGCGTCGCCTGCAGGGAATAACTGTCCGACGGCATCGCCTTGGTGACGATATCGGTCAACTGGATCTCGCCGAACGCCCCGCGGGTCTGCTTGTTCGACAGGATGTCCTGCAGCGTCAGCACATCGCCCGACAGCTTGGTGATATTGTCCTGCGCCTTGTCGATGGCGCTCAGCCGCTCCTGCAAGGCCGTCAGGCTGGTCGCCGTCTGCTTGGACGAGCCGTGCAGCGTCTCGCGCATCCGCTCCTGCATCTCGGTCAGTGCCCGCTGGCTGCGCATCGCGTTATCGGCCAGCCGGTCCTGCATCTGCTGCTGCACGCCCGCCAGCCGCTGTTCCACCATCTGCGCCAGCTGGGTCTGCCCGCTGGTCGCGGTGTCGCTGACCATCTGGATCGAACTGCGCAGGCCCTCCTGCCCGTTGGCCAGGCTCTGCACGTTCTGGCCCAGATGCCCCAACTGCTGCGCCAGCGGCTCCGTCGCTCGCGCCGTCCGCGCCGCGGCCCGCAGCGCGAGGATCACCAGCAACAGGATCAACAGCACGACGGCCCCCGCCGCCAGTGCCGCGATCACCAGAGGATCGTCCAACTGATAGACTGTGTCGCCAATCGTAATCATGTCCGCCCGAAAAGCCGCTCGATATCGCTCAGTTTCAGCTCCACATAGGTGGGCCGCCCGTGGTTGCATTGTCCGGAATGCGGCGTCGCCTCCATCTCGCGCAGAAGCGCATTCATTTCTTCACCACTCATGCGACGCCCCGACCGGATCGAGCCGTGGCAGGCCACCCGGCTCAGGATCGCCTCGATCTTCGCCTGCACGTTCAGGCTCTCACCCATGTCGGCCAGCTCGTCCAACACGTCGCGCAGCATCTTGCCCGCATCACAGGGCCCCAGGATCGCCGGCGTCTCGCGCACCGCGATACTGCCCGGCCCGAAGGCCTCGATCACCAGCCCCAGCCGCGCCAAGTCCTCGGCCATGTCCAGCAGGATCCCCGCCTCGCCGCTGCTCAACTCCACGATCTCGGGGATCAGCAGCGCCTGGCTGGCCACGCCGTTCTCGGCCATCTGCCGCTTCAGCTTCTCGTAGACCAGCCGCTCATGCGCCGCATGCTGATCCACGATCACCATCCCGGTCTCGGTCTGGGCCACGATGTAATTCTCATGCACCTGCGCCCGCGCCGCACCCAGCGGCAGCGATTGCGGCGCCACCGCCTCTTCCGAGGTCTCCACCACCTCCGGCTCGACCCGCCCGGACCAGGCACCTTGCATCTCCGCAAAGCCCGCCTCCGGCGCCTGCATCCGGTAACTCGCCGTACGCGCCGACGCCCCGGGCCGGTCCATCTGGTAAACCCGTGCGCCACCTGCCTGCGGCACCGCCTCGGGCCGCATCGCGCCCAGCGTCGCCCCTGCCACGGTGGTCGACGCCCGGTGCCCCGCCTCGGCCAGCGCATGGCGCAGACCCGACACCAGCAGCCCCCGAGCCACGCCGGGGTCACGGAACCGCACCTCAGATTTCGCCGGATGCACGTTCACATCCACCAGCTTCGGGTCGCATTCCAGAAACAGCGCCGCCGCCGGATGCCGGTCCCGGCTCAGAAAATCGTGATACGCCGCCCTGAGCGCGCCATACAGCATCTTGTCCCGCACCGGCCGCCCGTTGACGAAGAGGTACTGCGCCACGCTCGACCCCCGCGAATAGGTCGGCAACGCGGCATAGCCCGTCATCGCGATCCCCTCGCGCTCGGCCTCGATCCGCAACGCGTTCTCGGCGAACTCCCGTCCCAGAACCTGGCCCAAACGCCCGTGCAGCGCATCGAACAGATCGCCACTCTCGGCATCGGCGCGAAACACCGTACGCGGCTCGCGCCCCTCGCTCACGTCGCGCAGGGTGAAACTGACGAACGGCTCCGCCATCGCCAGCCGCTTGATCACGTCGCCCACCGCCTGCGCCTCGGCCCGGTCAGTGCGCATGAATTTCAACCGCGCGGGCGTGGCGTAGAAAAGGTCACGCAACTCCACCACCGTGCCCCGGTTCAGCGCCGCGGGCTTCACCGCGCCGATCCCGCCGCCCGCCACCGTGATCTCGACCCCGTCGAACCCCTGCGCCCGGCTGGTGATCGTCAGCCGCCCGACCGACCCCAGGCTCGGCAACGCCTCGCCCCGAAACCCGAAGGAATGGATATTCAGCAAATCCGACCCGTCGATCTTCGACGTCGCGTGCCGGCTCAGCGCCAGCGGCAGCTCGTCGCCGGTCATCCCGCAGCCGTCGTCGCGCACGCGGATCAGCGTCTTGCCCCCATCGGCAATGTCCACATCGACCCGGCGGGCGCCTGCATCCAGCGCATTCTCCACCAGTTCCTTGACCGCCGAGGCCGGGCGCTCCACCACCTCACCGGCGGCAATGCGGTTGATCGCCGTCTCGTCCAGCTGCCGAATGACAGGCCGTTCCTGGCTTATATTGGGGCTGATTTCATTCATACCGCAATACCTAGCATGACCGCGTCCGATTCTGCTAGGTTCGAGTGAACCTTTGAAAGCGTCCGACGAGGCTTTTTCTCACGATCCGGACCGCCACGACACTTACGGCTCCGGAACGCTCCGGGAACCCGCAGCGCAACACCCTCGTTTCTCGTCCAGACGCCAAGCCCGAGGAAGGCCACACCAAGAAATCCGAAACTATCGGCGCCGCCACGTTCGAGATCTGGACCGTCAAAGAGGTCGCCGACGCCTTCGCCGCGAACGAAATCGTGCTGATGGACGTCCGCACGATCCCCGAATACGCCTTCCAGCATATCGAGGGCGCCATGCTCTTTCCCATGCCCTTCTTCGACGCGCAGAAACTGCCCGGCCAGTCCGACAAGCGTATCGTCCTGCATTGCGGCTCGGGCGTGCGGTCGGAAAAGATGGCCCGCGCGGCGATCGACGCCGGCCTCGGCCGCATCGCCCACATGGAGGGCGGCTTCGGCGCATGGAAAGAGGCCGGCAAACCCTATATCGGCACCTCCATGAGCACCGGCGGCCCCGAGCGCGTCAACGCCTGATCCGGGCGGGTCTCCGCCACGCGGCCTGGCTTTGCGCTTGATGCGGCGCCGCGCCTCGCCTATTTCCGCGCTAAAGCTAAGGCACAAGGCGAAGTCATGACCCTTTCCACGATCCGGCAACTCGACAGACTGATTCTCGGCATCGTCGTCGCCGTTCTGGTGCTTACGGTCGGCATCTACTTCTACAGCACCGACTTTTTCACCCTGACCTACGCACGCGAGGACGGGATCGTCGAATACGGCACCGCGATCTTCCTTTTCCTGGCCAGCGTCGTTCTGTTCGGCAACGCCCGCTCTCTCAAGGCGCGCGGCCTCACCCTGGCCTTCGGCTGCACGCTGTTCTACGGCCTGCTGTTCTTCTTCGCCGCGGGCGAGGAGATTTCCTGGGGCCAGCGCATCTTCGGCTGGGAAACCGGCGAAACCTTCCAGGAGATCAACAAGCAGCAGGAAACCAACCTGCACAACCTGATCGTGCCCACGCCCTGGGGCGACTTCCACCTCGCCAAGACGCTCTTCGGCCCGATCCTGACGCTGATCCTGATGCTCTACCTCGCCGTGCTGCCGCTGCTCTACCCACGCGTGGGCTGGATCAGACGCACCGCCGACCGCATCTCTGCCCCGGTCCCCAGCACCCGCCATGCGGTCCTGGCCGTGGCCGCCAGCCTCGTGATCGCCGCCATTGACGTGTCGCGCAAATGGGAAGTCTACGAGCTGGTGTTCAGCCTGCTGGCCACCTCGATCTTCCTCCTGCCGCAGAACCGCGACCACACGACCTGATCCAGCGGCTCAGATGATCTCGTCCTCGTCGTAAAGCGGGGCGGCCTCCATATGCGCGGCCACCCCCTCGGCGGCATGCTCGGCCCTTGGCGTCTCGGCGATATGAAACAGCGCCTCGCCCTCGTAGACGGCAGGCATGTTCGACCGCCCGATCACGATGCCCACCTCCTCGCAGATCACCTCGCGGTCGGTCTGGCCCATGGGATCGCTGACAGCACCCAGCACCGTGCCCGGCTCCACCGCGTCGCCGATCGCCTTGTACCCGCGAAAGACTCCGCCCACCGGCGCCCGGTACCAGTGCGACGTGTTCGCCACCACCGGCACGCTGCGCCGCTTCGGCACGCCCTTGGACCCGATCATGCCCAGCCGCCGCATCACCCGCAGGCACCCGCTCACCCCGGCCCGAACGGCCAGTTCGTCGAACCGCAGCGCCTCGCCGCCTTCGTACAGCAGGACATCCACGCCCTCGTCCTCGGCAGCCAGCCGCAAGCTGCCCTCGCGCAGCTTCGAGGCCATCATCACCGGCGCGCCAAAGGCCTCGCCCAGCGATTTCAAACGCTCGTTGCCCGGCGTCAGCCGGATCTGCGGCAGGTTCGTCCGGTGAATGGCCGCCGAATGCAGGTCGATCCCCACATCGGCACGCCGCACCACCTCCTCCATGAAGATATGCGCCAGCCGTGACGCCATGCTGCCCTCCGCGCCGCCCGGGAAACATCGGTTCAGATCGCGCCGGTCCGGCAGGTACCGCGAATGGTTGTGAAAGCCGAACCCGTTGACGATCGGCACCGCCAGCAACGTGCCCGCCATGCCCTTCAGGGGCGCCGCCCGCAACAGCCGCCGCACGATCTCGACCCCGATCACCTCGTCGCCATGGATCGCCGCCGAGACGAACAGCACCGGCCCGGGCCGCCGCCCGTGGATCACGTGCACCGCCAGGCTCACCGGCGTATGGTCCGACAGGGTGCTCACCGGCACGTCCACCGTCCTGCGGCTTCCGGGCTTTACCGTCTCGCCCCCGATCCCGAATGCATCACGTTTCGACATGCCCGGCTATGTCGCGCAAAATCCGGGCCCTGTCCATAACCGACAGGCCCGGCAACCGCCGACGCGCACAGCGCAAGCCAGTACCGATCTGCTCGTTCCGTGCTCATGTGATCCCGGAAAGGGGCGAAAGGGACCACGTGACCGGCACCATGAACGGCCTTTACGGCAGCGCGGCCCAACAAAAGTTGCAGGCGGCGACAGTGGCGGCAGCGGACACGCTGCGCGACACATCCGGGGCGGTTTTTGCCGCCCGCATGGCCGGCACAGACGACCCCGACCGCTTCGGCTGGGACAGGATCGAGCAAATCCTGCGCGACCAAGACGCGATTACGTTCCGCATGACCCCGACAGAAGACTGCCCAGACATCGAGCGCCGCCTGGCCGAGATAGGCTGCACCATAAGCTGGTGGGACGTGTTCGACGGCCCGCGCGACAGTATCCGGGCCGCCTGACGGCACCATCGCTGCCACCGCCTTTGCCTACTTTCCCTATAACGCCCACGGCCCGCATCACGCCACCGCCTGGGCCGGGCTCGTGGCGGTGCACGAGGCTCAGCGCAAACGCGGCATCGGCGTCCGGGTCAATGCCCTTGCCCTGTGCGCGGCAGGGAACGATCTCGGCGCCGAGCGCGTGCAGCAATTCGCCCGCGCCACCAACCTGGCCTCCTGCCGGATGATCGAACGCTGCGGTCTGCGCCTGCGCCGCGACGTGCGCTCGGGCATTGCCCAGCCCGCGGGCGCTCAAAGCTTCACGCGCTGACCGGAATGACCGCCCGACAGGACCCTCTTCCTCTGGCCGAAAATATCCCGGGGAGGAGGTCGAAACCCCGGTTTCGACCGGAGGGGCAGCGCCCCTCCGACCCAATATCCTGCGCGGCGCAGCCGCTCCGTTGGATCAACCCGGCAGCTTCGCCATCCGCAGGTAGGGCAGCACGGTGTTGAACTCCCCGAACTTGGCCCTGGCGTCCTCGTCGCTGACCGAGGTGGGGATCACGACGTCCTGCCCCACGGTCCAGTCGGCGGGCGTCGCCACGCCCTGCCCGGCGCTGGTCTGCAACGCATCGAGCGCGCGCAGCACCTCGCCAAAGTTGCGGCCCACCGTCATCGGGTAGGTCATCGTCAGCTTCAGCTTCTTGTCCGGCCCGATGATGAAGACCGAACGCACCGTGGCGCTGTCTGCAGGCGTGCGGCCATCGGGCAGGTAGGCCTCGGCGGGCAGCATGTCGAAGGCCTTGGACACCTCCAGCCCGTCATCCGCGATGATCGGAAAGCCCGGCTTGGCACCGCCGGCGGTCTCGATGTCGCCCTTCCATTTCTTGTGATCCTCCACGCCGTCGACGCTGACGCCGATCACCTTTGTGCCGCGCTTCTCCCACTCGTCGGCCAGCCGTGCGACGGCGCCGAACTCGGTGGTGCACACGGGCGTGAAATCCTTGGGATGCGAGAACAGGATCGCCCAGCTGTCGCCGATCCAGTCATGCAGGCTGAACTCGCCCTGGTCGGTGGTCACTTTCAGGTCGGGAATGGTGTCGTTGATCCGCAGTGCCATGGGGCATCTCCTTCTTTTGCAAATCGAATCCTCGCGCCCAACATAGGAAGGGTTCGCGAAATTAACACCACCCACTTGCGGCAGTCCGCCCCCTATGGTCATCTGCGCGCCAAATGCCCACATATGCGGCTCAGACGAAAGGACTGCGACATGATCGAGAAGAAACAATTCTACATCGACGGCGCCTGGGTCGACCCGGTCGCGGGCACCGACCACCAGGTCATCGATCCCTCGACCGAAGACCCCTGCGCGGTGATCTCGTTGGCCGGCGAGGCCGATTGCGACGCCGCCGTCGCCGCCGCCAAGGCCGCCTTCCCCGGCTGGATGGCCACCCCCGTGGCCGAGCGCATGGCCCTGGTCGAGAAACTGCGCGAAATCTACAAATCCCGCGCCGAGGACATGGCCAAGGCCATCAGCATGGAAATGGGCGCCCCCATCGACCTTGCCCGCGCCCAACAGGTCGGCGCCGGCTCGTCCCACATGGAGGCCATCCTCAAGGCCGCGTCGGAATTCGACTGGATCGAACCGCTGGGCGATCACGCCCCCAACGACCGCATCATTCACGAGGCCGTTGGCGTCGTCACCATGATCACGCCCTGGAACTGGCCGATGAACCAGATCTCGCTCAAGGTCATCGCGGGTCTTCTGGCCGGCTGCACAATGATCCTCAAACCGTCCGAGGAATCGCCCCTCTCGGCCCTGCTCTTCGCCGAGATGATCGACGAGGCAGGCTTTCCGAAGGGCGTCTTCAACCTCGTCAACGGCGACGGCGCGGGCGCGGGCACCGCGCTCACCGGGCACCCGGACGTCGACATGGTGTCCTTCACCGGCTCCTCGCGCGCCGGCAAGCTCATCTCCAAGAACGCCGCCGACACGCTCAAGCGCGTTTCGCTGGAGCTTGGCGGCAAGGGCGCCAACCTGATCTTCGCCGATGCCGACGACAAGGCCGTCAAGCGCGGCGTCCTGCATTGTATGAACAACACCGGCCAGTCCTGCAACGCGCCGACCCGCATGCTCGTGCAACGCGAGATCTACGACCAGGCCGTCGAGACCGCTGCCGAAACGGCCGGCAAGGTCACCGTCGGCCCCGCGTCCGAGCAAGGCCGCCACATGGGCCCCGTGGTGAACGAGACCCAGTTCAACAAGATCCAGGACCTGATCCAGAAAGGCATCGACGAAGGCGCGCGCCTCGTGGCCGGCGGCACCGGCCGCCCCGACGGGCTCAACCGCGGGTTCTTCGTCAAGCCGACGATTTTCGCCGACGTCAACAACGAGATGACCATCGCACGCGAGGAGATCTTCGGCCCGGTCCTGTCGATCATCCCCTTCGACACCGAAGAGGACGGCATCCGCATCGCCAACGACACGCCCTATGGCCTGACGAATTACGTCCAGACCCAGGATCCGGCCCGTGCCAACCGCTGCGCCCGTGCCCTGCGCTCGGGCATGGTGGAAATGAACGGTCAAAGCCGTGGCCTCGGGTCGCCCTTCGGCGGCATGAAACAGTCCGGCAACGGCCGCGAGGGCGGCAAATGGGGGCTCGAGGACTTCCTCGAGGTCAAGGCGGTCTCGGGCTGGACCGAAGACGCCTGACGCGGATGGAGGTCCACGCCTTCGTGCTGCATCTCGTCCGGGCTTCGGCCCGGCGAGAGAACGCGCAGGCACTGCTCGCCGACGCCCGCGACATCGGCGGCCTCAGGGCCGAGATCTGGCCCGCCGTCGACGGCGGCTCGATGTCCTCCACCGACCTTTCGTCCAGCGTCGGGGCCGCGCTGTTCGAGCCGGGTTACCCGTTTCCCCTCAAGGCGGGCGAGATCGGCTGCACCCTCTCGCACCGCCAAATCTGGGCCGAGCTTCAGAGGCGCGACGCGGGCGCCGCCCTGATCCTCGCGGACGATGCCGAGATCGACCCCGACACGTTTCACGCCGCCTTCACTCTCGCCCGGACCCATATCGAAACGCTGGGCTACATCCAGTTCCAGACCAACGCCCCGAAAGGCCCGTCGCATCTTGTCGACACGTTCCGCGACTGCCGCCTCGTGGTGCCGCAACAGGCCGGGCTGCGCGCCACCGGCCAGATGGTCAGCCGCGCCGCCGCCGCACGGCTGCTGGCGCTGTCCGACCCTTTCGACCGACCCGTCGACGCCTTCGTTCAGTGCCATTGGCACACGCGCCTGCGTCCGGCTATGATCTACCCCTCGGGCCTTGCCGATATCGCGGATGTGCTCGACGGTCCCGCCGCCCGGCCGGGCGATCCCTTCTGGACCGAAAAGCTCGTGCGCAAATTCCACGGCTCCCGCTACCGCGCGGCGGTCTCGCGCCTGTCGCGCCGCAGCGCCGCGCCCGCCAATGGCGGCTTCGCGGCGAACGAGGACCGGCAAGGCTGACCGCATCATCCGCTGCCTCTCGGGTGGCGCCCGCAACCGGATCGTCCGATATACCGCCGCCTCGACGGCTGGATGCGCTGCGGGGTCTGGCAGCCTTCCGCACATCGCACCGCGAAAAAACGTCGGACACTTCCGTAGGGTGGGGTTCCACCCCACCTTCCCCCCTACGCTGAAACACACTAAACACCCCCCATGACCAGCTCCCCCGATATCGCGCAGGCCGTCTTCGTGCCCGAGACCGTGCACAAGCGCGATATCTTTTCCGAAACCATCTCCGGCCACCTCCAAGGCCACCCCGACATCGCCGTCGTCCTGCGCAAGCTCGACACGGTGCCGCTCTACGCCCGTCCGCTCTCGCGCTGGCTAGCTGCGCGCGAAACCCGCGGCCTGCGCGCCGTTCAGGGGATCGAAGGCTGCCCCACCCTCATCCGCGCCGACCACGTGGGCCTCCTGCGCAGCTGGACCCAAGGCACGCCGCTGCAACTGGCCAAGCCCACAGACCCGGAATGGTACCACGATGCCAAGCGCCTCCTGCGCGAAATGCGCCGCGCCGGGGTCACCCATAACGACATCGCCAAGCCGCAGAACTGGCTGATGACCCCCGAGGGCCGCGCCGCCGTCATCGACTTCCAGCTCGCCTCGGTCCATCCCCGCCGGGGCAAGCTCTTCCGCCTCAAGGCCCGCGAGGACCTGCGCCACCTGCTGAAACAGAAACGCGCCTACGCGCCCGATCTGCTCACCCCGTCAGAGCACCGCATGTTGGCGCAAAAGTCCCTGCCCTCCCGCGTCTGGATGGCCACCGGCAAACGGCTCTACAATTTCATCACCCGCCGCCTGATGAACTGGTCCGACGGCGAAGGCACCGAGGACCGGATGGAGCGGGACGGCCCCGCCCTGCGCAAGGCCCTGCTCGAACATCCGCAGATCACCGACGTGGCGCTCTGCACCTTCGCCCTGCCCGCCAAGGGCGTCGGCCTCTATGCTTTTGTCGAAACCCCGCTTTCGGGTGCGGAGGTCAACAAACTGGCCCCCGCGCCAAAACCCGAACACATCCAGACCGTCACCGCACTCCCCCGCCATCCCGACGGCACGCCCCGTCTCGACGCGCTCACCCTCGTCGCCACAAACCGCCTCGACGAACTCGAACAGCTACAGTCCGACGATCCAGATCTCGCCGCCACGCTGAAACCCATCATCGCGCAGCGCCTCAACCTGACCGACCGCGTCCTGCTTGCCTGAGGATGTACCACCCGCCAAACTAAGGTCATACTCGCGCGCTAGGCGGAGCCGATGCTTGGTAATCTCCCGCCCGACGAACCTTTATTCTGGCTGATACGCGTGACCACAGTTGTCTTCGTAATCTGGCTGGCCCGACGTTGACCCCGTCCAGCGCACATGACGATGTGCCGCCCGCCCCACTCAGGTCACAATCGCTCCCTAAACGGTTTTAATGATTGGCCGACTCCCGCCCGATGAGCCGTTATTCTGGCTAACACACCTAGCCACTTTCCTGTTCGTGATGTGGCTGGCCCGACGTTGACCGCGGCCCCCTAGTCTAGTTTCACTGATCCAAAAATTCTCAAGACAAACAGACCGATCCAGGCGCACCGCCCGCTTCAGAACGGCGCCTTCTGCCGAAACACCATTCCCGCCCCGCCATCCGGGTGCCGCAACCGCAACTCCTCGGAATGCAGCATCAGGCGCTCATGCTCCAGCGCCGCACCCTCTGCATAGAACGGGTCCCCCAAAATCGGATGGCCCAACGCCTGCATATGCACGCGCAGCTGGTGGCTCCGCCCGGTCTTCGGCATCAGCCGCATCCGGGTCTCTCCATCGCCATATCTCTGCACGCGCCAGTCCGTCACCGCCGCCTTGCCGGTCTCATGGCACACTTTCTGCCGGGGCCGGTTCGGCCAGTCCACGATCAGCAGCAGGTCCACCGTCCCGGTCCGCTCTTCCACCCGGCCCCAGACCCGCGCCACGTAGATCTTCTTCACCTGCCGCTTCTCGAATTGCAGGCCAAGGTGGCGCTGCGCATGGGGTGACAGCGCAAAGACCATCACGCCGGACGTGTCCCGGTCCAGCCGATGCACCAGCAGCGCCATGGGAAACGCCTCCTGCACACGCGCCAGCAGGCAATCGGCAAGGTGCTCCCCCTTGCCCGGCACGCTCAGCAGGCCGGGCGGCTTGGCCACCACCAGGATCTCGTGATCCTCGTGCAGCACCTCCAGCGGGGTCATCGGCGGGTCGTAATCGGACATGGGCGCCGCATACACCAGCCCTGCCCGCCACGCCAGCCCGGCCCGCCCACGGCACCAGACACTCGCACCGTTCCCTGGAGTGTCCCGCCGAACGGATGCCGAGCGATAACGTCCCAAGGCAGAAAGGTACTCAGGACCTGCCTGTACGCGGGTCAGCGATCAAGGCTCTCCTACGATACCGACGCCGCATCGACCGCGTCCTGAACCGTCCGGAAAATTCCCGTCAACGCGTCCATTGCAATCCCGCCGAAGGCAAGCCGCAAAGCCTGTGGCGCCGCGACGGTGGTTGCAAACGGTTCCGCGCCGGACGCAGAAATTCCGTGCGCCTTCAGCCGTGTGACGATCGGTTCGGCGCGAACGCCCTTTTCAAGCGGCAACCAGGCGAAGCCCGCGTTACGATGCGACAGGACAGAGGAACCGCCAAGAACGGTCCGGCAGAGCCGCTGGCGCTCTGCGCCGTCGCGCCGCCGGGTCTCTTCGGAGTTGGCAAGCGTGCCGTCCTCCACCCAGCCCGTGACCAACCCGGATATCAACGCCGGGGCGTTCCAGGTCGTCGCCCTGATCGCTTCAAGCAATCCGTCCGTGTGGGTCTCGGGTGCGACCAGGTAGCCCAGACGCAATCCTGTCGAAAGGCTCTTGGAAAAGCTTCCGACATAAACCGTTCGTTCCGGTGCAAGCGCGAAGAGGCTTGGCGGAGGGTCCGGTTCCAGGAATGCATAGGCCGCGTCCTCGATGAGCAACAGGTCATGCGCGCGCGCGATCTCGATCAGGCGCAGGCGCGTCGCCTCATCCATGACGGACCCCAATGGGTTGTGAACCGTCGGCATCAGGTAGACCGCCCGCACCTTGCGCGCGCGACACTGTCGTTCCAGATCGTCCGGGTCCATCACGCCATGTCGCCCCTCGACTGGAACGAGATCCAGCCCCTGCAACGCCGCGACGGACTTGAAGCCGGGATAGGTCAGCGTGTCGGTTGCGACCCTGTCGCCGCTCCGAAGAAGACCGAACGCGATCGCCGCCAGCCCGTGCTGCCCGCCCGACGTGACCAGAAGACAGTCGGGGTCGATGGCGCCAAGGGTCGAGGCTAGGCTTTCGGCAATGATCCGACGCTCGTGCGCCCGGCCACCGTGCGGCTGGTATCGCAGCATCGCCTCAAGGTCGCCCGCCGCCGCAAGCCGCCGCAGGCCCGCGCGCAACATATCCGCGTCGGCCGCGTCCCCCGGCATGTTGAAAACAAGATCGACGAGCCCATCGCTGGCCGTCTGCCGGACCCCCAGCGTGGGCGGCAACCCGACATCGCGCACGAACGTGCCCCGACCGGCCTCGCCCACGATCAGGCCCCTCCGTTCAACCTCACTGTAGACACGCGTCGCCGTGGCCAGCGCAACGCTGAACTGTTCGGCAAAGGCGCGATGGGTCGGCAGCTTCGTGCCCGGGGAGAGCTTGCCCTCTTCGATCGCCGTCGAGAGCATGTCGGCAAGGTGGATGTATCGAGCCTTCTTCATGGCCTCACTGTATCTAGTACAATAGAAAAATTGTCCTACGACATTCATCGTGCCATGCCGGTCTGAAGTCAATCTTCGAGGTCCGCGCCCCATGTCCAGACTCATCCCGGTTTCGCTGCTCGCTCTCGGGCTCTTCACGGTGACGTTCGCCGTCAATCTTCAGGCTCCGCTCTACGAGGTCTACGCGGCCCAAAGCGATGTCGGGGCCACGGCGGTGACGGTCGCTTTCGCGTCCTATGTCGGTGGTCTCCTGCCGACGCTGTTGCTGCTCGGCGGGCTGTCGGACCGCATCGGCAGACGGGTCCCGATCGCGCTGGCCTTGATCCTGGGCACCGTGGCGACGGCGCTTCTCGTACAGGTGCCAAGCTGGGCAAGCCTTGTCGTCGCGCGCGTCCTGCTCGGGATCGGGACAGGCCTGGCGACAACCGCCGGGACGGCCTACATGACCGAAATTCTCGGCGCGAGCCGTGCAAGGAACGCCGCCCTTGTCGTGACCTCCGCGACATCGCTCGGCTTCGGCGGCGGCGCTCTGGCAACGGGTATCAGCCTCGGGGTGCAGGGGCCGACGCTCCTGCCCGCCAGTTACATCGTCCTGTTCGTGGCGGCTCCGGTCCTCGCCGTGATCGCCCTCGGACTTCCCCGGGTCGACAAGCCCCGCCCCGTGTCCCTCCTGCGCCTGCCGGTCTTCCCCTCCGGCACATGGGTCTTCGGTGCCGCAATGGCATTGGCCTGGTCCACGACCGGCATGACCATCGCTGTCATTCCGCTGGAGCTTGCCGCGAACGATCTCGGCGGGTGGACGGGCCTCGTCATCTTCCTGGCGATCTTCATGGGGTTCCTGTGCCAACCGATGGCCCGGCGCCTGACCAACGACCGCGCGCTTGCCCTCGGATTCGTCCTGATCCCGCTCGGCTTTCTCGTCCTTCTGGTCGGTGTGTGGCTGAAGGTTCTGACATTCGTTCTCGTCGGCACCTGTATCACCAGCGCCGCAAGCTATGGCTTCACCTACCTTGCTGCACTGGCAGAAGTGTCTTTGCGTGCGCCGGACGACCGGGCGAGGGCAACGGCGGGCCTGTTCGTCTATGCCTATTTCGGCTTTTCGCTTCCGGTGATCGCCAGCGGCGCCCTGGCCGACATGCTGGGCCTTCTGTCCGCACTGGTGGCGTTCGCAGCCGCCCAGATCACGGTCACCGCGATCATCGTGATAACGTGGAAACGACGGGCCGTTCCGCCCGCCGCCGCCTTCGATGCCGGATAGCGCGAGGACCGACGCAGAGAACGGAAAGCGGGCGCGCGCCGGATCAGGAAGCCGTCAAAAGTCGGCTTCGAATACCCATGGCCCGAACCCTAACGCCATCGACTTCGGGTGTGCATCGGTGCTTCCGCACCTTAGTGCTCCGCCGCTTTCTCCAACACCAGGAACGTCATCATGCCAAGGGGCGGTAGTGGCCTTTGTTCGTCCAGCCTGAGACACTCTGACCCAAGCACGGTTTCGATCTCGAAATCGGAATGCCAGCCGATCACGTTGGCCACCGGAGCCAGCACCCGCTCCAGAACGGAAAGCGCGCCTGTCTTGCGCACGAAATGGTTCGTGATCACCACTTTGCCGCCCGGTTTGCAGACCCGGCAGATTTCGCGCATCACGCGCTCGGGCTCGGGGACGACCGACAGGACATGCATCGCTGCGACCGTGTCGAAGTGATTCTCCGGGAAATCGAGGTTACGGGCATCCATTTGCCGCAATTCCCTTACATGACCCAGATTCAAGCGCTCCACCTTGTCGCGGGCCTTGGCAAGCATGTCCTCGCTGAAGTCTATGCCGCTGATCTGCGTCTCCGGGCCGTAATGCTCGAGCGAAAGTCCCGTGCCCACGCCCACTTCGAGAACGCTCCCGGAGCGCGTGTTGATATAATCGACGGCACGCTTCCTGCCGACATTCGTCACCGCTCCGAATGTCCTGTCGTAGATTGGGGCCCACCGCGCGTAGGACGTTTTGACGGCCTCGATATCCATGGGTTCTCCTTACTTTTTGAGGTCTCTCGCCTTGCCGACCGCGGACCATCCCACCGTAAGCAGATAGCACGCGGACAGGACGAACAGCGCAATCCAGGTGAACGTAAAGAAAGCCGCCCCGGCCAGGACAACGCCGACGAGGAAGAACTTCACGTTCGCCCGCGAGATCGTCACGCCCTTGAGCGACATCGTCGGCACGGCGCTGATCATCAACAGGCCCACGAAAACCATGTAGATGCAGATGACAAGGCCCGGCAGCTTGTCGTTCTGGAACGCAAACGACAGGTAAAGCGGCATCATGACCAACACCGCGCCGGCCGGCGACGGAACCCCCGAAAAGTGGGTGGCCGACCCGGGCGCATCCTCCGACTTGTGGTCGACATTGAAACGGGCCAGCCGGATCACGCAGCAGACCGAGAAGAAAAGCACGAAAATCCAAGCCGCGCTTTGGATGTCCTGCAAGCCCCAGAAATACAGGATCAGCGGCGGCGCGATACCGAAGTTCAGGAAATCCGCGAGCGAATCGAGCTCCGCACCGATCTTGCTGTCGCTTCGCAGCAAACGCGCGACCCGGCCGTCGACGCCATCCAGCACACAGGCCAGCAGCACCAGTTGAACCGCGAACATGTATTCCGCCTGAACCGCGAACCGGATCGACGTCATGCCCGCGCAGATCGCGGCAAGCGTGATCAGGTTGGGCAGCAACTGGACAAGCGCAGCTTCGTTTCTGTTCCTGCCGGCGCTGTCCCGCGGGGTCTGGTTATCTCGTGGCATCGGGCAAGGTGAGGTCGGCCAATACTGTTTCTCCGGCAACCATGGTCTGCCCCACATGAACCAGGGGTACAACCCCGTCGGGCAGATAGACATCCAGCCTCGAGCCGAACCGGATCAGCCCGAACCTTTCCGAGGTCGACAGGGAGTCGCCCACCTTTACGAAACACACGATCCGCCGCGCCACCAACCCCGCAATCTGCACGACGGCAATATCCCGCCCGTCCGGCATCGCGATGCGCAGGCTGTTGCGTTCGTTGTCGGCACTGGCCTTGTCCAGCGAGGCATTGAAAAACTTGCCCGGCCGATAGGCGACCGCTTCGATCCGGCCTCCGACGGGCATCCGGTTCACATGGCAGTTGAACACGCTCATGAAGACGCTGATGCGGGTCAACGCCTCCCCGGACATACCAAGCTCTTCGGGGAGAACCGCTTTCTCGATCAACGAGACGATGCCATCCGCCGGGCTGACGATGACACCGCTTCGCGACGGCGGCACACGCTCGGGGTCGCGGAAGAAGTAGTAACACCAGACCGTAAGCCCGACGCCGATCCACCCCAGGATGTCGGACAACAAAAACAGCAGCAGGGTCGCACCGGCAAAGATCGCAACGAACTTTCTGCCTTCCGGATGCATCGGCTTGATGAATGTATCGAGCATTCGCATGGAGATTTTCCGTCGCCGCTGAGTGGTGCTGCGTTATGAAGCCCGGCCGCCACAACTGCAAGTGCAAGAGCGGGTCCCGGCTGGATTTGACCGGCTCACGAAACTCGACTTCGACGCGTCGATGGCCCTTCTACGACCATCGGGATGCAGCACGGCCATGGATAGGAACAGGGACACCCCGAACGCTTTTCACAAACACCTGTAAAAGCTCAATTTTCAGACCTGGCGACACTCCCGCCGAAGGCTCCGGCATCCGCGCCGGGCGATACGGCATCCAATGCGGCGCTCTGCCGCTTCGGCGGATCGCCCCGCTCCACCGGGGCGACAGGCGTCAGCAGATCGCGCAACAGGGCCAGCGGATGCGCCTTCAGCGACAACCGCATCGAGACATAATCCTCCACCACCTCCTCGCCCGTCGTCATGGCGGGCAGGTGAACGGCAGGCTCGAACACCGCCTCGCCCTCCATGTCCCCGGCGAAAAGCGGCAGCGCCTCCTTGCCCACCATCGCGTGGGTTTCCCACAGCGCCCCGCGCCGCGCCACGTCGATGCCGGCAAAGGCATCCGCTTCGGCCAGCCGCGTCATCACCTCGGGCGCCACGCCCGCCCGGCGCCACACGTCGCTCACCTCGCGGTACCCGTTGCCCCGCGCCGCGGTGATCCAGTGGGCGTCCTCCTCCACCATCCCCTTGACCTGCCGGAACCCCAGCCGCAGCGCCAGCCCACCCGCCTCGTCCGGCTCCATCGCGTTGTCCCAATAGCTGGCGTTGATGCAGACCGGCCGCACCTCGACGCCATGTTCGCGCGCGTCCCGCACGATCTGCGCCGGCGCGTAAAACCCCATCGGCTGCGCATTCAACAGCGCACAGGCGAATATCCCCGGATGGTGCCGCTTGACCCAGGCGCTGGCATAGACCAGCAGCGCGAAACTGGCCGCGTGGCTTTCGGGGAAACCATAGCTGCCGAACCCCTCGATCTGGGAAAAGCACCGTTCGGCAAACTCCATGTCATAGCCATTCGCCCGCATGCCGCGCAGAAACCGCGTGCGGAACTCGCTCACGTTGCCGTGTTTCTTGAACGTCGCCAGCGACCGGCGCAGCCGGTCGGCCTCCTCGGGCGTGAATCCCGCCCCGATGATGGCGATCTGCATCGCCTGCTCCTGAAAGAGCGGCACCCCAAGCGTCTTGCCCAGCACCCGGCCCAGCTCGTCGGATGGAAACTCCACCGTCTCCTCGCCGTTTCGTCGCCGGATATAGGGATGCACCATGTCGCCCTGGATCGGCCCGGGCCGAATGATCGCCACCTCGATCACCAGGTCGTAAAAGCATCTCGGCCGCATCCGGGGCAGGAAATTCATCTGCGCGCGCGACTCCACCTGGAACACCCCGATCGTGTCCGCCTCGCACAGCATGTCATAGACCTTCGAGTCCTCCGGCGGCAGCGAGGCCAGCGTATGTTCCTGCCCGTGATGCTGCTCGATCAGGTCGAACGCCTTGCGCAGGCAGCTCAGCATCCCCAGCGCCAGCACATCCACCTTCAGGATGCCCAGCGCGTCGATATCGTCCTTGTCCCAGCAGATCACCGTCCGCCCTTCCATCGTGGCGTTCTCGATGGGCACCAGCTCGTCCAGCCGCCCCTCGGTGATGACGAACCCGCCCACATGCTGGCTCAGGTGCCGCGGAAACCCTTCGATCTCGCGCACCAGCTCCATCGTCTGGCGCAGCCGCCGGTCGTCGGGATCAAGCCCGATCTCGCGCATCCGCTCCCGCTCCACCGCGCCCGATGTGGCAAAGAATCCCCACAGCTGCGAGCTGAGCGCCCCCACCGTGTCCTGGCTCAGCCCCATCGCCGCGCCGACCTCGCGGATGGCCCGCTTGCCGCGATAGTGGATCACCGTCGCGCACAGCCCCGCGCGGTGCCGGCCATAGCGCTCATAGATATGCTGGATCACCTCCTCGCGCCGCTCATGCTCGAAATCCACGTCAATGTCGGGCGGCTCGTTGCGCGCCTCGCTGACGAAGCGCTCGAACACCATCGTGCCGGTCTCGGGGCTGACCGAGGTCACGCCCAGGCAATAGCACACCACCGAATTGGCCGCCGACCCGCGCCCCTGGCACAGGATCCCGCGCGACCGGGCAAAGGCGACCACGTCGCGCACTGTCAGGAAATAAGGCTCGTAGTTCAGCTTGGCGATCAGGCTCAACTCATGCTCGATCATCCCCCGCACCCGCTCCGGCGCGCCGTCGGGATAGCGCCAGCGCAGGCCTTCCATGGCCAGCCGTCGCAGCCTCTCCGCCGCCGTTTCCCCCTGCGACACCTCGCTGGGGTACTCATAGCGCAACTCGTCCAGCGAAAACCGCAGCCGCGCCGCCACCTCCCCCGTGCGCCGCACCGCGTCCTCGCGCCCCGCGAAGAGCCGCAGCATCTCCGCCTCGGACCGCAACCGCTGCTCGCCATTGGCCAACGCATCCCGGCCCAACTGGTCCACCCGCCGTCCCTGCCTTATCGCGGTCAGCACATCCGCCAGCCGCCGCCGCCGCGCATGATGCATCGCAGGCAACGCCGAGGCGACGGTCTCCAGCCCCACCTCCCCCGCCAGCTTTGCCAGCCGGTCGAACCGCGCCGCATCCTGCCCGTCATAGCGCGGCGCCATCAGCAGGTAGCATTGCGCGCCCAGCCGCTTCACCAGCCGCCCCGCGTGATGCTTCCAGTCCCGCAACGCCCCCTCCGGCGGGTGCAAAAGCAGAACGATATCCGCCATCCCCTCCAGCAGTTCGTCCAGCCGCAGGTCGCATTCCCCCTTCTCGACCCGCAAACGCCCGGCACTGATCAGCCGGCTCAGCCGCCCCCATCCCTGCCGCGTCTCGGGCAGGGCGGTCAGCACCAACCCCTCGCGCAGCACCAGCCGCGCGGCGGGGTAGAAACGCGGCACATGGGCCCACTCCGGCGCGGCAGGCGCTGGCGCGGGCGGGCCGATGGCACCGTCCCGCGCCTCGATCCGCTGCCGCTCGGCCACCACGCGGGCGATCTCGCGCACCGCCGCATGGGCGCGCACCACCCCCGCGACCGAGTTCTCGTCAGCAATGGCCAGCCCCGCCAGACCCAGCTCCGCCGCCCGCGCCACGTATTCCTCGGCGTGCGACGCCCCGGTCAGGAAGGTGAAATTGGAGGTGATCGACAATTCGGTGAACATGGCAGGTCGCCACTATATTCACCTTTTGTTCTCATTTCGAGTCCAAATCCTAGGGTGGGTGAAAGCCGCGCGATCGCCAGACCGCGGGCTGGCGAACAACCTTCCTTCAACGCACTTTATGCCGACAACTTCCGCAAAACCCTCAATCGAAGCGCTTACGTCACCCAATCGCCAGCCCGTCCGGGCGGTCTGGCGATCGCGCGGCGGCCTTCGGCCTTGATTCCGCGCGGGCCCTACTCAACCCGTCCCGGACCCGATCCGTGACCTCGTAGGGTGGGTAAAAACCCACGCTCGCCTCACTTCAACGGCGCACACTCCAACCCGCCGATACAGGCCTCCACCTGTTCCACCTGCTCCGCCGACGGCTCCGGGAACGCCCAGCTTCCGCAGGGGTCCGCGACCATCACCAGGTTCCGCCCGTGCTTTTCAAGGAAAACCAGGTACTCCACCCCCGACTGCGCCCCGCCGCACCACGGCCCGAAACAGCTGACTTCCAACGTAATGTCCCGCGCAAAAGGTGTCGTGAACCCCGCCCGCGACAGCGATGTCCCCTCCAGCCGCGCCGGAATCGTCACCACCCGCCGATCCTGGCTGGTGCCGTCATTCTCCGGCAACCGCGCCGCGTCGAACCGCAACGCTCCGGTCACCACCACATAGGCCTGCTCCGCCTCCGACGCCTGGTTGTAGGTCCGCGCCACGTCCGGTCGCAGGCAGGACAGCGCCAGCGCCGGTCCGGCCGCCAGCACCAAAGCCATACTCGCCAAAAACATCTTCATAGCCTGTCTCCGAACACGTTCATCACCTTGGCATAAACCCCGCGCTTGAACGGCACGATGGCGTCCACCACGTCCTCGGGCGCAATCCATTTCCACTCGGAAAACTCCGCAGGCGGCAGGGTGATGTCCACATCCGCATCGCTCCCGTGAAACCGCAGCAGGAACCATTTCTGCATCTGCCCCCGGTACCGCGCCTTCCACAGCTTCGGCACCAGCTCATGCGGCAGATCATAGGGAATCCACTCCGGCGTCTCCGCCTCCACCGTCACCAGGCCGGCGGTCACCCCGGTTTCTTCCCACAACTCCCGCAGCGCCGCATCGCGCGGGTCCTCGCCCTCGTCGATTCCGCCCTGCGGCATCTGCCAGGCGTCATACTCGCTGTCTATCCGCTGGCCAACGAAAACCTTGCCGTCCCCGTTCACCAGCATCACACCCGCGCAGGGCCGATAAGGCAGCTTCTCGATCTCTTCCGGTGTCATGCCGCCAGCCCCCGCCCTTTCAGCAATGCCTCGACCCCGGGCATCCGCCCCCGGAAGGCCAGGTACAATTCCTCTGCCTCGCGCGACCCGCCCATGGACAGGATATTCTCCTCCAGCGCCTGTGCCTTCCCGGCATCGAAAGCCCCGCCAGCCTCCTCGAAGGCAGCGAAAGCATCGGCATCCATCACTTCCGACCACATGTAGCTGTAGTACCCGCTCGAATACCCGTCACCACTGAACACATGGGCAAAATGCGGCGTCGCGTGCCGCATCCGGATCGCGTGCGGCATCCCCATCTCCGCCAGCACCTCGGCCTGTTTCGCCATCGGATCGTCGGGCGCTGCGCCCTCGTGAAACGCCAGATCGACCATCGCCGACGCCACGTATTCCACCGTCTGGAACCCCATGTCATATGTCGCGGCGCCCAGCACCTTCTCCAGCATCTCCTGCGGCATCGGCTCGCCCGTGTCCGCATGGGTCGCGAATTCCGACAGAACCTCCGGCACCTCCAGCCAATGCTCATAGAGCTGGCTCGGCAACTCCACGAAATCCCGCGCCACGCTTGTTCCCGAAATGCTCTCATAGGTCACGTCCGACAGCATCTGGTGCAGCGCGTGCCCGAACTCGTGAAACAGCGTCCGCGCGTCGTCATAGCTCAAAAGCGCCGGATCGCCCTTGGCGAAGTTGCACACGTTGATCACCACCGGCCCCTTCACATCCGGGAACTTCCGCTGGCCCCGCATCGCCGAGCACCACGCCCCCGACCGCTTCGACCCGCGCGCAAAGTAATCCCCGATGAACACAGCCACATGACGCCCCTCCCGCGTCACCTCCCACGCCCGGCAATCGGGGTGGTACAGCGGCACGTCCAGCCGCTTGAACTCCAGCCCGAACAGCCGATGCGCACAGGCAAAGGCCGCCTCGATCATCCGGTCCAGCTGCAGATACGGCTTCAGCGCCGTCTCATCCAGGTCATGCTCGATCTTGCGCCGCTTCTCGGAATAATACCGCCAGTCCCACGGCTCCAAAGGCCCGTTCACGCCATCCTCGCGCATCATCTCGGTCAGCACGGCGGCATCCGCCTCCGCCTGTGCGCGGGCCGGCCCCCAGACATCCATCAGAAGGCCGCGCACCGCCTCGGGCGTCTTGGCCATCTCGGTCTCCAGCTTGAAGGCCGCGAAACTCTCGTATCCCAACAGCTTCGCCCGCTCCTCGCGCAGCTTCAGCACTTCGGCGGCAATCCCCCGATTGTCCGTCTCGCCGCCATTTGCCCCGCGCGACGTCCATGCGGCATAGGCCTTCTCGCGCAAATCCCTCCGCGGCGAGAACTGCAAAAACGGCACGATCAACGACCGCGACAGCGTGATCACCGGCCCCTTCGCGCCCTTCTCCTCGCCCGCCGCGCGGGCCGAGCGCACGACGAATTCCGGCAGCCCTTCCAGGTCCGCCTCGTTCAACTCCATGTACCACCCCGCCTCGTCTTTCAGCAGGTTCTGCGTGAACGCCGTGCCCAGCTCCGCCAGCCGCGAGCGGATCTCGCGCATCCGCGCGTCCGCGTCCCCTTCCAGCCCGGCCCCGGCCCGCCGGAACCCGCGATGGGTCAGCATCAGCAACCGCTCCTGCTCCTCGGTCAGCCCAAGGCTCTCGCGATCTTCCCAAAGCGTCGCGATCCGCTGAAACAGCGCCTTATTCCCGTAAATCTCCGATGAATACGCGGCCAGCTTCGGGCTGAACTCCCGCTGCAACTCCTGCCGCCTGTCGTTGCTGTCCGCCCCGGCCACGGTGAAGAACACCGACAGCACCTTGTCCAGCGTCTCCCCGGCCACTTCCAGCGCCTCTACCGTGTTGGCGAAAGTCGGCGGCTCGGGATTGTCCGCAATCGCCGCGATCTCGCCCCGCGCCTCTTCCAACCCGGCCTCGAACGCCGGCGCGAAATCCTCGTCCCTAACCCGGTCGAACGGCGCCATCTCGAACGGCGTCTCCCACTCACTCAAAAGCGGATTGGTCATCTTGCTCTCCTCGTTGGCCGCACACGGGGCACTCCGCCCGGCGGCTCAGTGAAATCTTTCGGCTCTCTCCATATAGAGCGTCATAGATCATCATTTCACCCCTGAGCGGCGCACCCGCCTGGGCGATCACCTTTACGGCTTCCACCGCCATCATCGACCCCACCACGCCCGGCAACGGCCCCAGCACGCCGGCTTCCGCGCAGCTCGGCGCCAGCCCTGGCGCCGGGGCCTCGGGGAAGATGCACTGGTAACACGGCGCGCCATTCGCCGGGTCGAAGACGCTCACCTGCCCCTCCCACTGCGACAAAGCGCCTGAAATCAACGGCTTGCCCTGCGCCACCGCCACCCGGTTCGCCAGGTAGCGCGTGTCGAAATTGTCCGTGCCGTCGAGGACCAGATCATACTCGGCAAACAGATCCGCTGCGATCTCCTCGCTCAACCGCCGCTCATAAGGTCGCATCTCCACATATGGGTTCACGTCCCGCGCCGCCTGCGCCGCCGAATGCACCTTGGGCATGTCGATCCGCGCATCGGTGTGGATCACCTGCCGCTGCAGATTCGTCGCATCCACCACGTCATCGTCGATCACCCCGATCCGGCCCACGCCCGCCGCCGCCAGGTACAGGATCGCGGGCGAGCCCAGTCCCCCGGCCCCGATCACCAGAACCTTTGCCTGCTTCAGCGCCTTCTGCCCCGGCCCGCCGATCTCGCGCAAAACGATATGCCGCGCGTAGCGTTCCAGCTCGGTCGGCGCGAACAGGCCCTTGGGCTTTTCCGGCTCTGGCTCGGCCACCCGGCGCCGCAACCGCCTCAACACCTGCCGGTACGCCAGCACCAGCGCCACGCCGCCCCCCAGCAAAAGCCACGGCGCCACCTCGCCTCCCGTCGCCGCGCGCAAGCCATTGCCATCCGGCAGCACCAACTGCGTCAGCACGACGAAGGCCCACAGCACCCCGATCATGCCCCAGCGCTGCCGCCGCGGCGCGCCCATCCACGCGCCCAGGCCCCAGATCGCCCCGGCCAGCACAAGCACCAACAGCATCAGCCTGCCCCCGTGGACCCGAAACCGCCCGCCCCGCGCGCGGTCTCCTCAAGGGTTTCCACCACCTCGAACCCCGCCTGCACCACCGGCGCCACCACCATCTGCGCAATCCGCATCCCGTGCTCCACAGTGAACGGCGCATCCCCGGCATTCATCACGATCACCCCCAACGGCCCACGGTAATCACTGTCGATCGTCCCGGGGCTGTTGGGCAGCGTGATCCCATGCTTCAACGCCAGCCCCGACCGGGGCCGCACCTGCACCTCATACCCCTCCGGTATCGCCAGCCGCAGCCCCGTCGGCACCAGCGCCCGCGCCCCCGGCGCGATCACCACCGCACCCCGGTCGGGCAGGTTGGCGCGCAGATCCGCCCCCGCCGCCCCCGCGGTCTCATAGCCTGGCAGGCCCAACTCGCGATCCGCGCCCTCGTCCCACATCACCGAAATGCTCACCATGCGCCGGTTCTTCCCGCTTTTCCTCTGGCCATAAATATCCTCGCCGAAGGCATTAAACTCTTCCGGCGCACCATCCGGCCTCAGCCCAGCGCCGCCGCGATGCGCTCCGCCAGCCGCCGCGCCACGTCCGCCTTCGACATGCGCGGCCATGTCTCGGCCCCGTCCGCCGTGATCAGCGTCACCGCGTTCTCGGTGCCGCCCATGATCCCCGTCGCCGGGCTCACGTCATTGGCCACGATCCAGTCGCACCCCTTGCGCGCCCGCTTGGCCGTGGCGTGCGCCACCACATCATCGGTCTCGGCGGCAAAGCCCACCACCAATCCGGGCCGCCCCGCCTCCAACCGACTGACCGTGGCCAGGATGTCGGGGTTCTCAGCGAACTCGAGCACCGGCAACTTGCCGCCCTCTTTTTTGATCTTGCTCGCCCCCGCGCTGGCAACACGCCAATCCGCCACGGCGGCGGCAAAAACCCCCGCGTCAGCCGGCAGCGCGGCCTCGACCGCTTCCAGCATCTCCTGCGCGGTCTCGACCCTCACCACCTCGACCCCCTCGGGCGGGGCCACATCCGCCGGCCCGGTGACGAACACCACCTCCGCCCCCGCGCCCGCCAGCGCCCTGGCAATCGCCGTGCCCTGCGCACCGGAAGAGCGGTTGGCGATATACCGCACCGGGTCGATCGGCTCATGCGTCGGCCCCGAGGTCACCACGATTCGCCTGCCCGCCAGCGGCCCCTGCGCCAGCCGCGCCTCCACCGCCGCCACGATCTCCAGCGGCTCCGACATCCGCCCGGGCCCATGCTCGCCACAGACCATGTCGCCCGCATTAGGCCCGACAAACCCGATCCCGTCGCCTTTGAGGGTCGCGATATTCCTCTGCGTCGCCGCATGCTCCCACATCCGCACGTTCATCGCCGGCGCCAGCAGCACCTCCGTATCCGTCGCCAGCAGCAGCGTCGAGGCCAGGTCATCCGCCTGCCCCCCGGCCATCTTCGCCATCAGGTCCGCCGTCGCCGGGGCCACAACGATCAGGTCCGCACTGCGGCTCAGCTCGATATGGCCCATCTCGGCCTCGTCGGTCAGGTCGAAAAGATCCCGGAACACCTTCGTCCCCGCCAGCGCCGACACCGACAGCGGCGTCACGAACTCCGCCCCGGCCTTCGTCAGAACCGGCGTCACCGCCGCACCGCGCTCGCGCAGCCGCCGGATCAGGTCCAGCGCCTTATAGGCCGCGATCCCGCCCCCGATGATCAGCAAAATTCGTTTTCCGGCCAGCATCCGACGGCTCCCTGCGACTTCGGCCAAACACTATGCCCGGACCCGACACGGTACAAGGCCCGGACCCCGCCCGCATGACAAGACAAGAAAAAACGCCGCCGCTAGCCGCGACAGCGTCATTCCCTTTGTATCATCTGGTGCAAACTGGCTCAGGCCAGCAGGCTCTGCACCTCGCCGCCCTGCTTTTCCAGGTACCGGCGCATCTTCTGGAACGCCGCCGCCTCGATCTGGCGCACACGCTCCTTCGACAGGCTCAGCTCTTCGCCCAGGCTCTCCAGCGTCCGCGCCTCGTCCTTCAGCTTGCGCTGCACGACGATGAACCGTTCACGCTCGTTCAGCTTGGACATCGCACCACCCAGCCAGTTGCGCAGCGCGCCACGGTCATGGTCTTCCTCGACCAGTTCGTCGCCACGCTTGCCCTCGTCCTCGATCGTGTCGATCCACTCGCGGCCCTCGTCTTCGGTCGATTGCGTCGCGTTCAGCGAAAAATCCGTGCCCGACAACCGGCCTTCCATCATTTCCACGTCACGCAGCGGCACACCCACCTCGATGGCGATCATCTCGCGCATCTGGTGCCGGTCCAGCGTCTCGCCCTTGGCCATGGACTCGCGTTCCAGCCGTGCCTGCACCCGCCGCATGTTGAAAAACAGCGACTTCTGGCTGCTGGTCGACCCGGTGCGCACCATCGACCAGTTGCGCATCACGTAATCCTGGATGCTCGCCTTGATCCACCACACCGCGTAGGTCGAGAACCGCACGCCGCGGTCGGGGTCGAACTTGTCCGCGGCCTTCATAAGCCCCAGGCCCGCTTCCTGGATCAGGTCGTTCATCGGCGCGCCGTAGCGCCGGTACTTCGAGGCCATCGAAATCGCCAGCCGCATGTAGGCGGTGATCAGACGGTGCAGCGCTGCCTCGTCCCGCTGGTCGCGCCAGGCATAGGCCAATGTCAGTTCGGTCTCGGCGTCAAGCAGTTCGGCCTTCATTGCCGCGCGTGACATGTTTGTGCTGAAATTGCCATCCAAGGCCATGGTGAAATACTCCCGGTCGCGGTTTAAAGCAGCTTTTTCGCAGTCTTTGGTGGTGGTACGCACGATCCCAACGCGCGGATCACGAAAAGGATGCAAAAAAAATGTTGCCTGGAGTCACTATCGTCTTAGGGAGCATCGGATCGGGCAAGACGATCCTTGCCGAAGAGCTGGTCCTCGGAACCGGTCGCACACCCGTCGCGCTGGTGACCACACCTCCCGACGATACCCGGATTCAGGACACGCTCGCCCGGCGTCAGGCGTCGCCGCACACCGCCTGGCAAACCCGTCACGAACCGCTCGATATCGGCCGCGCCCTCGCCGGGATCAGCGGCGACAGCGCCGTTCTCGTCGACGCGCTGCCGCTTTGGCTGGCCAACAGGGCCGAGGCCGGCCACGACCTGGCCGAGGCCGAAGCAGAACTCATGGCCGGCCTTGCCCTCTGCGCCGCGCCCGTGGTGATGATCACCCGCGCCCCCGAAATCTGCGAAGACGCCACGCTGCGCGCCGCCCGGGGACGGCTGAACATGAAACTCGCCGCCACGGCGGGGCTCGTGGTCAATGTCACCGCCGGCCTGCCGCACGTGCTCAAGGGCAGCCTGCCGTGAAGACCCGGCTGTTCTGGGTCCGCCACGGCCCAACCCATGCCAGGGGCCTCGTCGGCTGGGCCGACCTGCCCGCCGATCTCTCCGACACCGCCCGCGTCGCCCGCCTCGACGCGCACCTGCCGCGCCAGGCCATGCTCGTCTCCTCCGACCTCTCCCGCGCCGCCGCCACGGCCGACGCGCTGGCCAAGGGCCGCACGCGCCTGCCGAACGATCCCGCCCTGCGAGAGCTTCACTTCGGCGACTGGGATCTCAAGGCCCCCGAGGACATCGACGACCAGGCCCGCTACCAGGCGTTCTGGGACCACCCGGGCGAGGTGCGCCCGCCCTCGGGCGAAACCTGGGCCGAACTCGGCGCCCGCGTCGACGCTGCCACCGACGCGCTCATCGCCGCCCACCCCGGCGCCAATCTGGTGATCGTCGCCCATCTCGGCGTCATCCTGACCCAGGTGCAGCGCGCGCTCGCCCTCACCGCGACCGAGGCGTTCGACCACAGTATCGCCGCGCTCTCGGTGACCGAGCTGCACCACACATCCTCCGGCTGGCACGTGGCGGGCATCGATCACGCCCCGTGATGCACCGCCGCACAAATGATCGCTTTGCGGCGCCCCGCGCCCGGCCTAACGTCGCGGCATGACATATGATCTCTTCATCGGCGACCGCACATTCTCAAGCTGGTCCCTGCGCGGCTGGCTCATGCTGGAAAAGTTCGGCCTGCCATACCGCACCCACATGGTCGGGCTCTATGACGGCACCATGGCCGACGACCTTTCCGACCTCGCCCCCGCCCGCCTCGTGCCGGTGATGCGGGACGCGGACGGCATCGTCATCTTCGACAGCCTCGCCATGGCCGAAACCCTGGCCGAACGCCACCCCGAGGCCGGCCTCTGGCCCGAGGATCCCGCCGCCCGCGCCCTGGCCCGCTCGATCACCGCCGAAATGCATTCAGGCTTCTCCGCCCTGCGCGGCGACTGCCCGATGCAGCTTCGCCACCAGTGGCAGGGTTTTACGCCCTCCGACGCCGTCAATGCCGATCTCTCCCGCATCGGCACGCTCTGGGCCATCGCCCGCACCCGCCACGGCGCGGACGGCCCCTGGCTTTTCGGGCGCTACAGCCTCGCCGATACGTTCTACGCCCCGGTCGCCGCCCGCATCGCCGGCTACGCCCTTCCCGTTGGCAAGACGGCGCAAGCATACGTCGATACCACGCTCGCCGACCCGGCCTTCCGCCAGTGGCGCGCGCTCGGCCTCACCAAATCCTACGAAACTGTCCCCTATGACCAGCCGTTCGACCACAGCGCGTGGCCCGGCCCCCGCCCCGTCCCGGCCCGCGCCGTCACCGATGGCACCCCCGAAAACACAGCCTGCCCCTATTCGGGCGACGCCCCGTCGCACCTGATGGAAACCGGCGGGCGCATTTTCGGCTTCTGCAACGCCACCTGCCGCGACAAGACCGTGTCCGACCCCGACGCCTGGCCCGCCTTCACCGCGATACGCGACGCCGCGACCTGACCCGCCTCTTCCTCTGGCCGAAAATATCCCCGCCGGAGGCTCCGACGTCCGCCACCGGCGCGACCCCGAAGACGGTTAACCATTCCTAAACCACTGGCGCGCTATCCGTTAACCATTCTCACGGGAACGGAGTCCCCCATGGTCGCCCGCGCCTATACCGTCGCCTTCGAGGGCGTCGAGGCCCGCCAGGTCGAGGTGCAATGCGCCGTCACCCCCGGCGTCCCGGCCTTCTCGCTCGTCGGCCTCCCCGACAAGGCCGTGTCCGAGGCGCGTGACCGCGTCCGCACGGCGCTGTCGTCGATGGCCATCGCGCTGCCCAGCAAGCGCATCACCATCAACCTGTCGCCCGCCGACATGCCCAAGGAAGGCAGCCATTTCGACCTGCCCATCGCGCTGGCCCTGCTGGCGGCGCTCGAAATCATCCCCCCCGATGCGGTCGAAGGTACGTGTTCTTTGGGCGAGCTCTCACTCGACGGCTCGCTCATCCCCGTCATCGGCGCGCTCCCCGCCGCCATGGCCGCCGCCGAGGAAGACCGCACGCTGCTCTGTCCCAAGGGTTCAGGGGCCGAGGCCGCCTGGGTCGGTGCCACCCAGGTGATCGGCGCCGCAACACTCGCCGACGTGGTGCGCCACTACACCGGCCAGTCGCCCCTGCCCCCGGCAGAACCGGGCGAGGTCACGGCGGATGTCTCGGGCCGCGATCTGCGCGACGTCAAGGGCCAGGAACGCGCCAAGCGCGCGCTGGAAATCGCCGCAGCGGGCCGCCATCACCTGATGATGGTCGGCACGCCCGGCTCCGGCAAATCCATGCTCGCGGCGCGCCTGCCCGGCATCCTGCCGCCCCTCACGGCGCCCGAGGCGCTGGAAACCTCGATGATCCACTCCCTCGCCGGGCTGCTGACCGAGGGTGGCATCAACCGCACAAGGCCTTTCCGCGAGCCGCACCACACCGCTTCCATGGCCGCCATCGTCGGCGGCGGGCGGCGGGCAGGCCCGGGCGAAATCAGCCTTGCCCATAACGGCGTGCTCTTCATGGACGAATTTCCCGAATACCCCCGCGCCGTGCTCGAAACCCTGCGCCAACCCATCGAGACGGGCGAAGTGGTCGTCGCCCGCGCCAACGCCCATGTCCGCTACCCCTGCCGTTTCCTGCTTGTGGCCGCCGCCAACCCCTGCAAATGCGGCTACCTGCCCGACCCGGCCCGCGCCTGCGCCCGCGTGCCCCAATGCGGCGAAGATTACATGGGCCGCATCTCCGGCCCCCTGATGGACCGTTTCGATCTGCGCATCGAGGTCCCTCCGGTCAGCTTCACAGACCTCGACCTGCCCCCCTCGGGCGACAGCTCAGCCCAGGTGGCCGAGCGGGTCGCGACGGCGCGGGCGGTACAACAATCCCGCTTCAGCGATCACGCCGACATGCGCCTCAATGCCGATGCCGAAGGCGAGGCCCTGGAAGAGATCGCCACGCCCGACACCGAGGGCCGCGACCTTTTGAACGCCGTGGCCGAACGCATGGGCCTTTCGGCGCGCGGCTACCACCGCGTCCTACGCGTGGCGCGCACCATTGCCGATCTCGACGGCTCCGACTGCGTCCGCCGCCCCCACGTGGCCGAGGCCGTCAGCTACCGTCTTATGTCGATGAAAGAGACCTGATCCAATCCCCCAGATCCGCCAGCGTCTCGCGCCCCTCGGGCAGCATGTTGTGAAAAAGCGGCCAGACATGCGGCAGGTCGTGTTCGACCACCTCGGTCACCTCCACGCCCTCGTCACGCAAATGCGCCGCCATGCGGATCGTGTCGTCGCGCAGCACTTCGGTGTCGCCCACCCCGATCCACACCGGCGCGGCACCCTTGAAATCGGCAAAAAGCGGCGAGACGCGCGGGTCTTTCGGGTCCGCGTCCCCAAGATACCACTCGCACATCTCCTCGGCCCGCTCGATCGGCAGAACCACTTCGCTCTCGGCGTTTTCCCGGATGCTATCGCCCGAAAAGGTCAGGTCTGTCACCGGCGACAGCGCGATGCACCCCTTGGGCTGCGTCAGCCCCTCCCGCGTGATCTCCGCCAGCACCGCCAGCGCCAGGCATCCCCCCGCGCTGTCGCCCGCCAGCACCACGCCGCCGGGCCGGTCCATCACCGCGCGGTAGGCCGCCATGCAATCGTCGAACGCCCCCGGAAAGGGCGTCTCCGGCGCCAGCCGGTATTGCACCAGCGCCGCCGGCGCCCGCGCCTCGCGCGACAGCGCCGCCAGCATCTTGCGATAGACCCGCGGGCTGCCGAACACGAAGCCGCCACCATGGAAATAAAGGATCAGCGGCCCGTCTTCGCGCCCCACGCCCAGGGCCCAGGTCCACAGCACCGGCACGTCGGCCAGCTCGTCCTCGGCCACCGAGGTGCCGCGCGGCGCGTGGAACAGAAACTTCGCCTTGGTCTCGAAGGAGCTGCGCGCCTTGGCGACCGTGGCCTTGCGCAAATGCGGCTTCTCGGTCAGCCGCAGCCACCGGTTCAGCAGTGGCCGCATCGCGCTCATACGCGTTTCGCCTCGATCGCGTCCCAGATTTTGCCGGCCACATTGATCCCGTCGAACCGCTCAAGCTCCTGGATGCCGGTGGGCGAGGTCACGTTGATCTCGGTCAGGTATTGCCCGATCACGTCGATCCCGACAAAGATCTGCCCCGCCTCGCGCAACCTCGGCCCGATGGTGGCACAGATCTCGCGGTCCCGGTCGGTCAGCGCCACCTTCTCGGGCCGCCCGCCCACATGCATGTTCGACCGCACCTCGCCCTTGCCGGGCAGGCGGTTGATCGCCCCCACCGGCTCGCCATCCACCAGGATCACGCGCTTGTCGCCGTCCTTGATCTCGGGCAGGTATTTCTGGACGATCAGCGGCTCGCGGCTGAACCCGGTGAACATCTCGTGCAGGCTCGAAAGGTTCCGGTCGCTCTCGGGCAGGTGGAACACCCCCGCCCCGCCATTGCCGTAAAGCGGTTTCAGGATCACGTCGCCATGCTCGGCCTTGAACGCGCGGATGGTATCCAGATCGCGCGCAATCGCCGTGGGCGGCATCAGTTCCGGAAAATCGAGAATCAACAGCTTCTCGGGAAAGTTCCGCACCCAGAACGGATCGTTCACCACCAGTGTCGTGTCGCGCACCCGCTCCAGCAGATGCGTCGTGGTGATGTAGAACATGTCGAAGGGCGGATCCTGGCGCAGCCAGACCACGTCGAACTCCGACAGGTCCGCGACGCGCTCCGCGCCCAGGCTGAAATGATCGCCCTTCACCCGCTGCACGGTCAGCGGCCAACCCCGCGCGGTGATCCGCCCCCGGTCATAGGCCAGCTTGTCCGGCGTATAGTAGAACAGGTCGTGCCCCCGCGCCTGTGCCTCCTCGGCCAGGCGAAAGCTGCTGTCCCCGGCAATGTCGATCCCGCCGATCGGATCCATCTGAAAGGCAATCTTCATGGGCCATCCCCGTCCTCTTGCTGCCCTCTACATGGGCCAAGCACCGACAGGGATCAATTCAGAAATGCCCGAACGCGTTTTCCATCACGGTGACAGCGCCCTGCCCGTCCACGACCGCCAGGTCGAAACGCACCTCGCTCAACTGGCCATCGGGCGTCTGGCCCAGATATTCCGAAGCCGCCACGTGAATGCGTTGCATCTGCGCCGGACGCAGCAGCGCCATCGCGCTGTCGACAGTGTCCGACGCCTTCACCTCGCAGAACACGTAGACGCCGTCATCGAGAAAGATCAGGTCGATTTCGCCGCCCTGACCCCGCCAGCGCGTTTCCAGCAGGTCCACGCCGCGACGGTCATACTCAAGTGCCACGGATTTCTCGGCAGAGACCCCCTTGTGATAGGCACGTTGCCCGCGTTCCCTGCGCCTTTGCAGGATGGTGTCGCATGTCATTCCGGTTCACCTTTCGTCACCAAACCTTTCGCATCAGACATCAAAACATCTAATTTTCCCCTAACCGCTCAATTCCAGCGCCCTCTGGTACACGACCCGCCGTTTCAGCCCCAGCCGCGCCGCCACCGTATCGGCCGCATCCCGCACGCTCTGCGTCTCCAGCGCTTCGTTCAGCGCCGTGTCGAGGTCCTCGCCGCTGCCGGCCGCGGCCGCGCCGCGCTCGATCAGCACCACGATCTCGCCCTTGATCGGCTGCGCCTCCAGCCGTCCGGCCAGCTCGCCCAGCGTGCCGCGCAGCACCTCCTCGAACTTCTTGGTCAGTTCCCGGCAGACCGCCGCCTGCCGCTCGGCGCCCAGTATCTCGACCGCGTCGCGCAGCATCGCCGCCACCCGCTTGGGCGATTCGTAGAACACCAGCGTTCCCGGCACGCCCGCCACCTCCCGAAGTGCGGATTTCCGCTTGGACCCGCCCGAGGGCAGGAAGCCCGCGAAAAAGAAACGGTCGGTCGGCAGACCGGCCACGGTCAGCGCCGTGACCACCGCCGACGGCCCCGGCGCCGATATCAGCGGAAAGCCCTCGGCCACCGCCGCCCGCGCCAAGTCGTACCCGGGGTCCGCCACCATCGGCGTGCCCGCCTCGGACGCGTAAACCACTGATTTTCCCTGCTCCAGCGCCGCCATCAGGCGCGGGCGGGCGCGGTCGCCATTATGGTCGTGATAGGACACCAGCGGCCTGTCGTTCAGCTTGACCCCATGGATTTCCATCAACCGCCGCAGGCTGCGTGTGTCCTCTGCGGCCAGCACGTCGGCGCTGGCAAGGATGTCCAGGGTCCGCAACGTGATATCCCGCGCGGCGCCAATCGGTGTCGCCACAAGGTACAGCCCGGGCGCAAGGCTCTGCTTGTCGGGATTCATCACTGGACCCGCCTCTCTGGACGTCTATTATCGTGGCCAACTGCGCCGTCCACCCGGACCGCGCGAAAGAAGGAGTTCATACCCCGATGTTTGCCGTTTTCGATGCCGTCCGCAAGCCGTTCCACCGACTTGCCCTTCTGGCCACTATCCTGCTGCTTGCCGCCTGCGACACCGGACTCCCCGGCGCCGGCGGCAACAGCGGCCAGCGGATCGACCCCGGCGCCGCCGTGCCGGTTGCTCTTCTGGTCCCGCATGGCGCCTCCAATCCGCAGGAACAGCGCCTGGCCCGCGACCTGGAAAATGCCGCCCGCATGGCCGTCGCGGACCTGTCGGGCGTGAATATCGACCTGCGCGTCTACGGCACCGCCGGAAACGCCGGCAAGGCCCAGCAGGCGGCACTCACTGCCGCCGCCGACGGCGCCAAGATCATCGTGGGCCCCCTGCACGCCGAATCCGCCAATGCCGTGGCCGTCGCCATGGCGCCCAAGAACATCAACGTATTGGCCTTTTCCAACAACCCGACCATCGCGGGCGGCAACCTGCTGATCCTCGGCCAGACCTTCCAGGATACCGCCAACCGCCTCACGGGCTATGCCGTCGGCCAGGGCAAGCGCCGCATCATGACCGTGCATTCGCGCAACCTCGCCGGAGAGCTGGGCCGCGACGCCATCGCTCAGGCGATCCGCGCCAACGGCGCCACCTCGGCCGGCGTGGTGAACTACGAGTTTTCCCAGGGCGGGGTCGTGGGCGCCGTGCCCTCCATCAAGGAAACCGCGCAAAGCAACAGCGCCGACGCGATCTTCCTGACCGCCAACGCCGCCGGTGCCCTGCCGCTCTTTTCGCAGATGCTGCCCGAGGCGGGGCTGTCCCCGGCCGAGATGCAGTATATCGGCCTGGCCCGCTGGGACGAACCGGCCCAGACGCGCACGCTTCCGGGCGTTCAGAACGGCTGGTTCGCCATCCCCGACCCCCGGCGCGCCAACCAGTTCGCCTCGCGCTTCCAGGCGGCCAACGGCGGTGCGCCGCATGATCTTGCCGGTCTCAGCTACGATGCCATCGCCGCCATCGGCGCGCTGGCGAAATCGGGCCGCGCCGATGCCCTGTCGCGCTCCAGCCTGACGCAGTCGTCCGGCTTCCAGGGCGTGAACGGCATCTTCCGCTTCCTGCCCAACGGCACGACGCAGCGCGGCCTGGCTGTGGCCACCATCCGCAACCAGCAGGTCGTGGTGCTGTCGCCCGCACCCGCCAGCTTCGGCCGCGCGGGGCTCTGATCCCGCGCGCCCGGCCCACGTCATGAAGGACACGCTGACGCCGCCGGACGCGCTGATCTGTCCGGCAGAGGTCATTTTCGACCAGGACGCCGTGCTCGCGCGGATCGAGACCGCGCGCGAGGCCGACCCGTCCGACGCCGCGGCCCTGCGCCGCGAGGCGGTCGCCGCCACGCGTGACGCCATGACGTCGGGCTATGCGGCCATCGCCGAGGCACTGCGCCAGACGCCGTTCGCGGCGCGCGAGGCGACCCGCGCCTACACCTGGCTGACCGATTGCGCCGTGATGACCGCCCTGCAGGTGGCCAGCCGCCACCTGCACCCCCTGCCCAACCCCACCGAGTCCGAACGCCTGACGGTGTTCGCCGTGGGCGGCTATGGCCGGGGGGAAATGGCCCCCTTCTCGGACGTGGACCTGCTCTTTCTCACGCCCTACAAGATCACCCCCTGGGCCGAGAGCGTGATCGAAAGCACGCTCTACATGCTGTGGGACCTCAAGCTGAAGGTCGGCCACGCCAGTCGCACGATCCGTGAATGCATCCGCCTCGGCACCGAGGATTTCACCATCCGCACCGCGCTTCTGGAAAAGCGCCTGCTCTACGGCGACGACAGGCTTGCGGCCGATCTCGACCACCGCCTGCGCAACGACCTCTTCAAGGGCTCCGAACGCGAATTCGTCGAGGCCAAGCTGGAAGAGCGCGACGCCCGGCACGAAAAGCAGGGCGAACGCTACATGGTCGAGCCCAACGTCAAGGAGGGCAAGGGCGGCCTGCGCGACCTGCAATCGCTGTTCTGGATTTCCAAGTACCTCTACCATGTCGACGACGTGTCCGATCTGGTCGGGCACGGCCTCTTCATGGAAGACGAGTTCGAGACCTTCCTGAAGGCCGAGAATTTTCTCTGGGCCACCCGCTGCCACCTGCACCTCGTCACGAACCGCGCGACCGAACAGCTGACCTTCGACCTCCAGGTCGAGGTGGCCGAGCGCATGGGCTACAAGGATCGCGCCGGGCGCCGTGCGGTCGAGGTCTTCATGCAGGAGTATTTCCGCCACGCCACCGCCGTCGGCGACCTGACCCGCATCTTCCTGACCAAGCTGGAAGCGGCGCACGTCAAATCCGAGCCGCTGCTGCAACGCCTCTTCACCCGCAAGCGCAAGCTCAAGGACGGCTACAAGGAGATCCATGGCCGGCTGGGCATCGTGGATGAAAAAGACTTCCTGTCCGATCCGCTCAACCTCTTGCGCATCTACGAAGAGGCCCTGCGCACCGGCCTGCTGATCCACCCCGACGCCATGCGGCTGGTGACGGCCAATCTCGACCTCATCACCGAAGGCTTTCGCGACAAACCCGAGGCGCAGAAGCTCTTTCTCGGCCTGCTTCTCAAGCACGGCAATCCCGAACGCGCCCTGCGCCGCATGAACGAGCTTGGCGTGCTCTCGGCCTTCATCCCCGAATTCGAGCCGATCCGCGCGATGATGCAGTTCAACATGTATCACAGCTACACGGTGGACGAGCACACGATCCAGTGCATCAGCCAGCTGTCGAAGATCGAGCGCAAGGAACTGACCGAGGACCTGCCCATCGCGTCGTCCATCCTGAAGGAGGGCGTGAACCGCAAGGTGCTCTACGTGGCCCTCCTTTTGCACGACATCGGCAAGGGCCGGGACGAGGATCACTCGATCCTCGGCGCCCAGATCGCCCGCCGCGTCGCCCCCCGGCTGGGGCTGAAACCGAGAGAGGTCGACACGGTGGAATGGCTGGTGCGCTATCACCTGCTGATGTCCGACATGGCCCAGAAACGCGACATCGCCGACCCGCGCACCGTGCGCGACTTCGCCAAGGCGGTGCAGACCCGCGAGCGGCTGGACCTTCTGTGCGTGCTGACCGTCTGCGACATTCGCGGCGTCGGCCCGGATGTGTGGAACAACTGGAAGGCCTCGCTCATCCGCGCGCTCTACCGCCAGACCCGCCGCGCCATGGAAGGCGGGCTCGAGGCGCTCAACCGCGAACAGCGCGGCACCGAGGCCAAGCGCAACCTGCGCGAGGCGCTCTCCGATTGGGACGCCAAGGCGCTCAAGGCGGAACTTGACCGGCACTACCCGCCGTATTGGCAGGGCCTACACGTCACCGCGCATCAGGATTTCGCCTTGCTGCTGCGCGACATCTCGGAAAACGAGGTGCGCATCCAGCTGACCCCGGACGAAGACCGCGATGCCACCCGCGTCTGCTTCGCGCTGGCCGACCACCCCGGCATCTTCAGCCGCATGTGCGGCGCGCTGGCGCTGGTGGGCGCCAACGTGGTGGATGCGCGCACCTATACCACCAAGGACGGCTATGCCACCGCGGCCTTTTGGATCCAAGACGCCGAGGGCAGCCCCTACGAGGCCGACCGCCTGCCGCGACTGACCCAGATGATCCACAAGACATTGCGGGGCGAGGTGGTGGCCCGCGACGCCATGCAGTCGCGCGACAAGATCAAGAAACGCGAACGCGCCTTCCGCGTGCCGACGCATATCACCTTCGACAACGAAGGCTCGGAGATCTACACGATCATCGAGGTCGACACCCGCGACCGCCCCGGCCTGCTCTACGACCTGACGCGCACGCTCAGCAACGGCAACGTCTACATCAATTCCGCCGTCATCGCGACCTACGGCGAACAGGTGGTCGACACGTTCTACGTCAAGGACATGTTCGGCCTGAAATTCCACTCTCCGGCCAAACAACGGGCGCTGGAACGCAAGCTGCGCCAGGCGATCTCGGAAGGAGTGGAACAGGCGATCAGCTGAGGCGCGGCGCGCGCGTCTGCTGCGCTGGAGGCAGGCGGGAAAGTATCGCCCGCCGCGGACTTTTCTGCCGTTCAAGACGGAGGCGATCGTTAGCCCCTGGGGTGGCGATCCGACGACAATTCTGAAGCACTTTATGCCTGCCAGAGCCTTCCCCAGAATGATCGGTGCGCCCGGCCCCCGCCAAATCGCCAGCCCATGGGAGGGGCTGACGATGGCCGGGCCGCTTCGCGGCTGTTAACCGGCTGGGGGCTCAAACCCAATGTCTCACAAGCGCTCAAAGCCGACATTCGCCGCGCGTGTCGAGAAGGACCGGAATAGCCCCAAAGCACTCGTTGCACTCCAACTCCACCGCAGGGTCCTGCAGACACCATTTCCTGCGCAGGAAATGACCGTGAAAATACGCATTTTCACGCCCGGAATTTTCAAAAAATTCCGGTCCGCGCCCCGATCACCCCTGCGACAGATCCACCCGCTCGCCCCGGCGCGGCGGGTCGACCTGCGCGCCCGTCACCGTCCGGGCAAACGCATGCCCGGCATGGACCGCCGCCGCGATGGTGCCGGGACAATAACAATCCCCGATCCGCGTCACCGCCCTGATCCCCGCCGCGTCCCAGTCCGCCTCGTGCTCCTTCAGGTTGCTCCACAGCGCGTCATTGGGCACCCGCGACGTCACCGGCACCAGCGTGGCGCAGGGGATCTGCCGCCGCGCGTCGGAATAGATGCAGGCCAGCTCCAGCGTGCTGCCGTCGCCGTCGGCGACCTTGTGCAGCGGCACGATCGTCACGCCCAGCTGGATCAGCCGGGCCTGGATGCGCGCCTGCTCCAGCGTGTTCTCGGTCCAGGGCGCGACGATGGGCGATGGCGTCACGAAGACCACCTCGCGCCCGGTCTGCACGGCAAGCTCGGCCAGGATGTTGCCCAGGTAATACCCCTCGTCGTCAAAAATCACGATCGGCCCCGTTCCATCGTCCTGCTCGAACCCGCCCTG
This sequence comes from Roseovarius sp., assembly GCF_965277045.1. Lineage (GTDB taxonomy): Bacteria > Pseudomonadota > Alphaproteobacteria > Rhodobacterales > Rhodobacteraceae > Roseovarius. Next base: position 3,030,203 of record NZ_OZ255712.1, read on the forward strand.
CATCGCGCTTTCGGGCGACAGCACCGGCAACGCCCCGAACGCCGCGACCGGCAGGCGGTGCGTGCGCCCAACACCATCCAGCCGCCAGCTGGCCCCGGTGGCCAGCACCACCTGCCCGATGCCGTACTCCAGGATATCCGATGAACTCAGCCGGCTTTGCAGGTAGAGATCGGCCGCATCCTTCTGCTGCAACTGCCACAGCCGCCAGTCGCGCACCCGGCCCCATTCGGCCAGCCCCGGCAGCGCGCTCTCGATGGCCACGCGCCCGCCCCAGGCGTCGCTTGCCTCGGCCAGCACCACCTCGTGGCCCGCCGCGACCAGCCCGCGCGCCGCCTCCATGCCAGCCGGCCCGCCGCCCACGACCAGGAACCGCTCCGACGCCACCTTGTCGCCGGTCATCACCTCCGGGTGCCAGCCGCGCCGCCATTCCTCTCCCACCGTCGGGTTCTGGGTGCAGCGCATCGGCATCATCAGGTTGTCGCCCGACACACAGATATTGCACCCGATACACTCGCGAATGTCCTCCAGCCGCCCTTCCTCGATCTTCTTCGGCAGGAACGGATCGGCAATCGAGGGCCTTGCCGCGCCGATCAGGTCCAAGTGCCCCGATTTCACCAGCCGCACCATCGTGTCGGGCGAGGTATAGCGCCCCACACCCACCACCGGCTTCGTCGTCACCGATTTGACGAAAGCGGTGTAGGGCTCCTGATACCCCTCCTTGGCAAATCGCGCCGTCTGGCTGTCATTCGACCAGTCCGAGATGTTGACGTCCCAAAGGTCCGGCTCCTCGGCCAGCGCCGCGATGATGTCGCGCCCCTCGACCTCGTGGCGCAGTCCCTCCTCGCCCATCAACTCGTCCACCGCCAGCCGCACCGCGATGGCGCACGTGTCGCCGACGGCCTCCTTGGTGTCGGCCAGCACCTCGCGGAACAGCCTCAGCCGGTTCTCGAAGCTGCCGCCGTATTCGTCGCTCCGGTGATTGTGCCGCGCCAGCAGGAAATGCTGTAACAGGGTCATGTCGTGCCCGGCATAGACGTAGATGATGTCGAACCCGGCCCGCTTGGCCCGCTTCGCCGCGTCCACATGCCAGCCGCGGAACGCCTTGATGTCGGCCTTGTCCATCCCGCGCGCCTGCCACGGATCGCCCCAGTCGCTGGGCGTGTGCGACGGCGCCAGCATCGGCTCGCGCGAATACCGCCCGGTGGCATGATGCCCGTTATGCGCCAACTGGATCGCCGCCAGGCTGCCATGCGTCTGAACGGCCTCGGCCATCAGGCGCAGCGCCGGAATGTCCCCGTCATCCCACAACCGCCCCTCGTTGGCGGGCGTCAGGTCGGAACTGGGATGGATCTCGGTCTCCTGGGTCGACACCACGCCCCAGCCACCCTCGGCCTTCACGCCGCGATGCGCCGCCTCGGCCTGCGGATAGCGATGCCCCATCCCGGTGCAATGTGGCACCTGGTAGAACCGGTTGCGCGTGGTCTTCGGCCCGATCTTCACCGGCTCGAACAGGATGTCATAGGGCGAGGACGTCATAGCGGCACCTTCCGGTTTGGGTGGGGTTGCCCGGCACGCTATCACCCTCGTCGCCGGGCGCCAGAGCCGAATATCCGGCAAACGCGCCGCGCGGCCCGGTCACGAACGCGCGCGTCCCCGACACGCGAAATGTCCACCAACACGATACCACTCGGATACCGACGCGATACCGACGTGCCAAAAACGGCTGAATATGGCCGTTAATCCCCGATTCGCAGCGCACAGCTCCCCTGCACCGCAGACCGGCCTTCCCCCGCCCCCGGCAATCGGCTAATGCTCTTGAAAACAAGGCAGACGCAGGCACCGCACATGAAACCCATCCGCCTTCTCTCCGGCGTCCTGACCGTGGGCGTCTGGACCCTGGCCAGCCGGATCCTGGGCTTCGTGCGCGACGTCATCATCGCCAACCTTATCGGCCCCGGCGTTTTGATGGACGCCTATGTCGCCGCCTTCCGCCTGCCCAACATGTTCCGCCGCTTCTTTGCCGAGGGCGCGTTCAACGCTGCCTTCGTGCCGATGTTTTCCAGGCGGCTGGAGGCCGACGAGGACCCCATCGGCTTTGCCCGGCTGGCGCTCTCGGGCCTCGGCTTCGTCCTGCTGATCCTGACCGCGCTGGCGATGATCTTCATGCCCGCGCTGGTCTATGCCACGGCCGAGGGCTATTACGGCGATCCGCGCTTCGCCATCACCGTCGACTATGCGCGGGTCACCTTCCCGTATATCTTCTTCATCTCGCTCGCGGCCCTGTTTTCCGGGGTTCTCAACGCCGCCGGACGCTTCGCCGCTGCCGCCGCCGCACCCCTCATCCTGAACGTTCTGCTGGTCGGCGCGATGATGATCACGCACTACATGGGCGGCCCCGTGGCCGATGCGCTGATCTGGACGATCCCCTTCGCCGGCGTGGCGCAGCTGGTGCTGGTCTGGATCGCCGCCGACCGTGCCGGGATGCGCATCCGGCCCACCCGCCCCCGTTGGACGCCCGAAATGTCCAGGCTGGTGCGCGTCGCCGTCCCCGCGGCCCTTGCGGGCGGCGTGGTGCAGATCAACCTTGTGGTGGGCCAGCTCGTGGCCTCGAACACCGAAAGCGCCGTCAGCTGGCTCTACGCCGCCGACCGCCTGTACCAGTTGCCTCTGGGGGTCGTGGGCATCGCCGTCGGCATCGTCCTTCTGCCTGACCTGTCCCGCCGCCTGAAGGCCGAGGATCACGAAGGCGCGCGCCACGCCTACTCCCGCGCGGCCGAAATCTCGCTGGCGCTCACCGTGCCCTGTGCTGTGGCGCTGATGGTGATTCCGCTGCCGCTCGTGTCGGTGCTGTTCGAGCGCGGCAAGTTCGATGCCGACGACACTGCCGCCACCGCACTTGCGGTGATGATCTACGGCCTGGGCCTGCCCGCCTTTGTGCTGCAAAAGGTGCTGCAACCGCTCTATTTCGCGCGGTCGGACACGAAAAGACCGTTTCATTACGCCGTCATAGCGATGATCGTGAACGCCGCGCTGGCGGTTGGCCTCTCCTATCTCGTCGGATGGTGGGCGGCGGCCATCGCCACCACGGCCGCAGGTTGGGCCATGATCTGGCTTCTGGTGCGCGGTGCGCGCGGCTATGGCGAGGTCGCGCGCTTCGACGACCGGTTCCGCCGCCGAATATGGCGTATTCTTCTGACCTCGCTCCTGCTCGGCGTCGTGCTCTGGGGTCTGCAAGTGCTCATGACGCCGTTCTTCGGGCTTGATGGCTGGCGCTGGCTGGCACTCCTTGTCCTCATCCTGCTCGGCAGCCTGACATATTTCGCACTTGGCCAGCTTCTGGGCGCCTTCCGCATCTCGGAGTTCCGCAAGGCGGTCCGCCGCTGACAGGTTAGCGCCTCTGCAATCTCTGCCGCAGCCGCGCCATTCCGCCGGGCACCAGCACGAAGGACAGAAGAAATCCGCCGATGAACCCACCGATATCGGCCACCCATGTGAAATTATTGCCATAAAGCAGCCCGAAGAAAAGTTGCAGGCCCAGAAGCACGCCGATCATTGCAAAAGCCCGCATCTGGTTTTCGCCGATCACACCCAGCTGCAGCCAGACAAGGCAGGTGAAGCCCCCGATCAGGCCGTAGACGCCGGGAAAACCTCCTATTAACCCAGGCCCGTCAGGATAGATCAGGCCAAAGACCAGCGCGCCGAAGATGGACGAGGCAAAAAATAAAATCGCCACCGCCCACCCGGCCATGCGTTCGGCCACGAATTTGCCGATGGCGAGCGTCATCACGATGGCGAAAAGAGCCTGCATCAGGCTGGCATGAACGAACGGATAAGTGACGAAGCGGATAAGATAATCAAACCTTAACTGACCGGTCTCCAGCATCCAGGTCATCGCGCGGTTGGAAAACCCGAACTGCTGGATCGTCGAGATTCGCCACCCAATCGCCTCAGGCCCACCCGCCAGCCCGCGCGCGCCCAGCTGGAACACCGCCTCGGCAGCGGCCATGGCGGCCACGATGGCCAGCACCAGCGGCGGGATCGGGTTGACCGGGCTGTCGCCGGGGCCTGTGGCTCGGGGATCGGACATCGGTGTGGCCTCCTTGACGGCTGTTGACCGCAGCAGTAAGCGAGGCGGACACGAATTTCCAGACGGAGTCCGCCATGGCCGAGGCCAGCTTCACCCCCCGCGTCTTTTCCGGCATCCAGCCGTCGGGCGGCCTGACGCTGGGCAATTACCTCGGCGCGCTCAAGCGGTTCGCCGACAGCCAGAACAGCGGCGTCGAGTCGATCTTCTGCATGGTCGATATGCATGCCATCACCGTCTGGCAGGACCCCGCCGCCCTGCGCCACGCCACCCGCGAGCTGACCGCGGGCTTCATCGCCTCCGGCGTCGATCCGGCGCGGTCGATCCTCTTCAACCAAAGCCAGGTCTCGGCCCATGCCGAACTGGCCTGGATCTTCAACTGCGTCGCCCGCATGGGTTGGATGAAGCGGATGACCCAGTGGAAGGACAAGGCCGGCAAGAACCAGGAAAACGCCTCGCTGGGCCTGTTTGCCTATCCCGCGCTGATGGCCGCCGACATCCTCGCCTACCACGCCACGCATGTGCCGGTGGGCGAGGACCAGAAACAGCACCTGGAACTGACCCGCGACATCGCGATCAAGTTCAACAACGATTTCGAGGTCGATTTCTTTCCCATCACCGAGCCGGTGATCGAGGGCGCGGCCACCCGCGTCATGAGCCTGCGCGACGGGTCCAAGAAGATGTCGAAATCCGACCCCTCGGACATGTCCCGGATCAACCTGACCGACGATGCCGACACGATCTCCAAGAAGATCCGCAAGGCCAAGACCGACCCCGAACCGCTGCCGTCCGACGCGAAAGGGCTTGAGGATCGCCCCGAGGCCCGCAACCTAGTGAACATCTACTCCGCGCTCAACGACCAGAGCGTCGATCAGGTGATGCGCGATGTGGGCGGGCAACAATTCGGCACGTTCAAGCCCGCCCTGGCCGACCTGGCGGTGGCCAAGCTGGCGCCGATTTCCGACGAGATGGCCCGCCTGATGCAGGACCCCGCCGAGATCGACCGCATCCTGTCGGAGGGCGCCGGCAAGGCCCGCGAGATCGCCGCGCCGATCCTCAAGCGCACCAAGGAAATCGTCGGCATGGTGGGCGCCTGACCCGATCGAGTGGCTGCGCCACGCTCGATTTGCAGGAATGAGGGGCGCTGCCCCTCAAACTCCCCCCTCAAACTCCCCACTCCCCCCCTCAAACTCCCCGGAGTATTTGCAGCAAGAAAAAGCATCTGCATTTTCGCACGATCTCTGCGGCAGCGCGCGGAATTGCGCGATACGTTCAACCGGCCCATCTCTGGAACAAGCAGGAAAGGGTCATATCATGGCATTCACAACGCATCCCGAAACCCGTATCGGCCACGTGCACCTGCGCGTGTCGGACCTGGAACGTGCGATCTCCTTCTATTCCGGGGTTCTGGGCTTCGAATTGCAACAACGCTACGGTAACGAGGCCGCCTTTCTATCGGCAGGCGGCTATCACCATCACATCGGCCTGAATACGTGGGACAGCAAGGGCGGCACGCCGCCCCCGCCCGGGCATACGGGCCTTTACCACACGGCATTCCTCTACCCCGATCGCACAGCGTTGGCGCAGGCTTTGAAACGCGTGCTGGAGGCCGGCATCCCGCTTGAGGGCGCCGCCGATCACGGTGTCAGCGAAGCGGTCTACCTGTCCGATCCTGACGGCAACGGCGTCGAGCTTTACCGCGACCGCGCCCCGGAAGATTGGCCGCGCGATGCCGAAGGCAATCTGAAGATGGCCAACAGCCGGCTGGATATCGAGGCCCTGCTGGCCGAGGCCGGCTGACCCCTCTGGACCCTTCGCGCCGCCCGGCTTAGGGTCCGCGCCAAAAGGGAGGCAACCATGGCCACAGGCAGCAACATCCGGACCTATTTCGACGGTACCTGGCACGAGGGCGACATCCCGGTGATGCGCGCCGCCGATCACGGTATGTGGCTTGGCTCGAACGTGTTCGACGGGGCGCGTTTCGCCCATGGGCTGACACCCGACCTCGACCGGCACTGTGCCCGGGTGAACGCCTCGGCCGAGGCGCTGATGGTCACGCCGACCGTGACGGACGAGGATATGGTCGAGATCGTGCACGAAGGGCTGAAAGCCTACGCCCCCGACGCGGCCGTCTATATCCGCCCCATGTACTGGGCCATCGAGGGCGGCATGTCGGCCATAGTCCCCAAGGAGGGCGGCGCAACCGGCTTTGCCATCAGCCTTGAAGAAATCCCCATGGCCGCGCCCGAGCATTCCGCCACGATCACGCGCACGCGCTTTCGCCGCCCGGTGCTGGAGGACGCGGTGGTCAACGCCAAGGCCGCCTGCCTATACCCCAACAACGCCCGGATGCTGGCCGAGGCGAAATCCAAGGGCTTCACCAACGCGCTTGTGGCCGACGCGCTTGGCAACGTGGCCGAGGCCGCCACCGCCAATGCCTTTGCCGTCAAGGATGGCGAGGTCTTCACGCCCGTGCCCAACGGCACCTTCCTGGCCGGGATCACCCGAGCGCGGCATATCGAGAACCTGCGCGCCGATGGCGTCACCGTGCATGAATGCGTCATGTCCTTCGACGATTTCCACGACGCCGACGAGGTCTTTCTGTCCGGCAACATGATGAAGGTCACGCCGGTCACGGCGTTTGACGAGACCAATTACCAGATCGGCCCGGTCACTCGCAGAGTGCGCGAGATGTACTGGGACTGGGCCGCCAGCGCCTGAGCTCGGGCCGCTCAGGCCGCCGCGTTGTAGCTGGAGAACACCTCGGTGCTGCCGTCCCGCAGGATCAAGTGCACCTCATAGGCGTCGCGCCGGTCCTCCGGTCCCATCCCCGGCGAGCCGTAGGGCATCCCCGGCACCGCAAGGCCCACCGCGTCGGGGCTTTCGTCCAGCAGGCGGCGGATGTCGGCGGGCGGCACGTGACCTTCGATCATGTACCCGGCAATCTTGCCGGTGTGGCACGAGATCATCTGCGGCGGAATGCCGTTGTCGATCTTGTAACGCGACAGGATCGTGCCGAACGCATCCTCGCTGGTCACCGCAAACCCGTCTTCTTGCAGGATTTCCATCCACGCGCGGCAACAGCCGCAGTTGGGGTCTTTCATGACATGAATGGCGGGGCCGGATTGCGCCAGACCGGCAAGCGGGGCCGTGGCCACCAGCCCGGCGGCACCGGCGAGAAGATTGCGTCGGGTCAACATAAGCTCTCTCCTTGCAGACTTGGTTGGCAGCAAAGTTGCTCAGGATCGCACGCCGCCGTCAAGAACCCGCCCCTGCACCCGGCATCACAACCAGGTGACACGACCGCTGCGCCTTAACGCAGCGTCGGACGTGACAATCGCGGCTGACGTGACCATGGTGCGCGTCAACCTACGTTTTGATCCGAACGTCCCCGGGAGGCCGCACATGACCCAATACCCGCACCTGCTCGCCCCGCTCGATCTGGGCCACGTCACGCTGAAGAACCGCGTGCTGATGGGCTCGATGCATACCGGGCTGGAAGAGACCAAGGACTGGAACCGCGTGGCCGAATTCTATGCCACGCGCGCCCGTGGCGGGGTGTCCCTGATGGTCACCGGCGGCATGGCCCCGAACCGCGAGGGCGGCGTCTTTCCCGGCGCGGCGGGCCTTTTCAACGAGCAGGACATCGCCAACCACAAGGTGGTCACCGACCGGGTTCATGACGCGGGCGGCTTGATCGCCATGCAGATCCTTCATGCGGGCCGCTATGCCTATGGCAAGGAATGCGTCGCCCCCTCGCCCATCAAGTCCCCCATCTCGCCCTTTCCGCCGAAAGAGCTGGACGAGGATGGCATCAAGAAACAGATCGCCGATATCGTCACCGCCGCGGCCCGCGCGCGAGAGGCTGGCTATGACGGGGTCGAGATCATGGGATCCGAGGGGTATTTCATCAACCAGTTCCTCGTGCGCCACACCAACAAGCGCGAGGACCGCTGGGGCGGCTCCTACGAGAACCGGATGCGCCTGCCGCTGGAGATCGTGCGCCGGGTGCGCGAGGCCGTAGGCCCCGATTTCATCCTGATCTACCGCCTGTCCATGATCGACCTCGTCCCCGAAGGCTCGACCTTCGACGAGGTGGTCCAACTTGCGCAAGCGGTGGAAAAGGCCGGGGCCAGCATCATCAACACCGGCATCGGCTGGCACGAGGCGCGCATTCCCACCATCGTCACCTCGGTCCCCCGCGCGGCCTTCACCTGGGTCACGAAAAAGCTGATGGGGCATGTGGGCATCCCCATCATCACCTCGAACCGCATCAACACGCCGCAGGTGGCCGAGGACGTGCTGGCCAACGGTTGCGCCGACATGGTGTCGATGGCCCGCCCCTTCCTTGCGGATGCGGAGTTCGTCAAGAAGGCCGTCGAAGGCCGCGCCGACACAATCGCGCCCTGCATCGCCTGCAACCAGGCCTGCTTGGACCACACATTTTCAGGCAAGATCTCGACCTGCCTCGTGAACCCGCGCGCCTGCTATGAGACCGAGCTGCCGATTACACCCACGGACAAACCCAAGTCCGTTGCCGTCGTCGGTGCCGGGCCTGCGGGCCTTTCCACCGCGATCACGGCGGCACAGCGCGGCCATGATGTGACGCTCTTCGACCGCGACGACCAGATCGGCGGTCAGCTCAACATGGCCAAGCAGATCCCCGGCAAGGAGGAATTCTTCGGCCTCGTCGACTGGTACGCCACGATGTTGGAGGAAACCGGCGTGACGGTGAAGCTGGGCCAGGACGTGCAGGCAGACGACCTGACCGGCTTTGACGAGGTGATCATCGCCACCGGCGTCCTGCCCCGCGACCCGCAAATCGAAGGCCAGGATGGCGACAACACGCTCAGCTATATCGACGTGCTGAAGCACAAGAAGCCAGCGGGCAAGCGCGTGGCCATCATCGGCGCAGGCGGCATCGGGTTCGATGTGGCCGAGTTCCTCGTGCACGAGGGCGAAAGCCCGACCGAGAACCTCGCGGAGTGGAAAGAGGAATGGGGCGTCGGCGACCCGGCAGAAACCCCCGGTGGGCTCGCCCCCGAAGGCCCGCAGCCCGATGCGCCCGCCCGCGCCGTCACGCTCCTGCAGCGCAAGTCCGAGCGTGTGGGCAAACGGCTCGGCAAAACGACGGGCTGGATTCACCGCGCGTCGCTCCGGATGAAGGATGTCGAGATGCTCGGCGGGGTCACCTACGAGCGCATCGAACCCGCCGGGCTTGTCCTCTCGAACGACGAAGGCCGCGAAGACCCGCGCACGCTCGAGGTGGACACCATCGTGCTTTGCGCCGGACAGGTCAGCGAACGCAGCCTTGCCGACGCGCTCGAGGCCAGGGGCATCGCCTGCCACGTCATCGGCGGCGCGGACGTCGCGGCAGAACTCGACGCCAAGCGCGCCATCGATCAGGGCACGCGTCTGGCGGCGGCGCTGTAGTCTCTTGCCCGCACCCCGGCACCGCCCTAGTTTCGCGCCATGCCAGTTTGCGCCTTCGATATCGCCCCTGATGGCACCGCCCGCCCGGCCTCTGAAAACGGCCCGGACGAAGGCTATGCCTGGTGGCATTTCGACCTTGCCGATCCAGAGCTTCCGGCCTGGCTGGAGGCGTGCGTTCCGTCCATCCCGGCGACCGCGCTGCTGGCCCCGGAAACCCGACCGCGTTGCGATCGCTACGGCGACGGGCTGATGCTGAACCTGCGCGGCGTGAACCTCAACGCAGACGGCCCCGCCGACCAGATGGTCGCCGTGCGCATGTGGGTGACCGACCGCCTGGTCGTGACGGTGCGCAAGCGCCGGGTCTTCGCCATCGATGCCATTCGCGAGGACGTGGCCGCCGGCACCGCGCCTGCCAGCCCCATCGCCTTTGTCCATGACCTCGCGCAGCGGCTGATGACCCGCGTCCAGGACACGGTTTTCGACCTCAGCCGCCGCGTCGACGACATGGAAGACAGCGTCGTGGATGACGACGAAGACCCGCCAGAGGATCTGGCCGAAGAGCAACGCATGGCGATCCGCCTGCGCCGCTACCTCGCGCCACAGCGCGACGCGCTGATTGCCCTTGTCGGCACCGACAGCGAACTTGTCACCTCCGATGCCCGCGCCCGCCTGCGCGAGTTGGGCAACCTCGCAAAGCTGGCGGTCGAGGAACTGGAGTCGATGATCGGCCGGATGGACGCCGTGCAGGACCACCACGCCACGCAAGCCGACCAGCGGCAGAACCGCAACGGCTATATCCTGTCGATCGTGGCCGCCGTGTTCCTGCCGCTGGGCTTCATCACCGGCCTGTTCGGCGTGAACGTGGCGGGGATGCCCGGCGTGAACACCCCCTGGGCCTTCGCCGCCCTGTGCATCGGGCTGGTGGTCCTGACGTTTGGCGCGATCTGGATCCTGCGAAAGCTGAAGTGGATCTGACCGAGGTTACTCGACCGTGATCGTGATCTGCTCCGACGTCACCGGCGGGTCGTGCGGCACGTGGTTCATGTCACCGAGCACCAGTTGCAGCGTGTGTTCGCCCGGCTCCAGGTCCAGCTCCACCTCGGTCTGACCGCCACCGAAATGCATGTGGTTGTCATCCGACGGGAGCGCGTTTTGCAGCTCTTCCTCGCCATCGGGGCCTTCGCCCAGCGGCGCGCGGTCGATCAGGATGTGGTGATGTCCGGTATGCTCCTTTTCGGTGCCGGCCGGTGCCACGCCCATGCCGCTCAGGCCGAAGACGACCTTCACCGGCGCAGATACGGTGGCGCCGTCTTCAAGGTTGACGAAATAGACCTCTGCACCTTCGGGCGCAGCGGTTCGTTCGGCAAAAGCCATCGAGGCTGTCACCGCCAGAATGGCGAAGGATTTCGTAAGAAGTTTCATGCGAGCTCTCCCTGGTTCAGGCCCCGCAGATGCCGCTTCTCCAGAACGGCCCTGCGACGGTGCTGAAGATGGACCTCACGGGCCGCAAGACAAGGCCCCTGGCCCCTGTCGGCGGCATGAAAGCTGTTTCCGGGCCACGAACGATGCACCACAAAACCAAGATATTGTCTGGCTCGCGCCGCAGTTGTGCCCGAATTTACGGTGATAGCTTGACCCCAACAAGAAATGACGAGGGTATCGAGAATGGATCGCCTTACCGAAATGGAGGCCTTTGCGACCGTCGTGGACCAGGGTGGGTTCACGGACGCTGCCCGCAAAATGGGTATTTCCAAGTCCGCCGTCTCCAAGCACGTCTCGTCTCTCGAGGCCCGTCTGGGCGCGCGCCTGCTGAACCGGACCACCCGCCGGGTCAGCCCGACCGAGATCGGTCTGGCGTATTACGACCGCGCCCTGCGCGTCCTGAACGACGCGGGCGAGGCAGACGCGCTGGTCAGTTCGATGCAGTCCGATCCCTCGGGCCTTCTGCGCATTTCCGTGGCGACCGATTTCGGCGTGAATCACCTTAGCCCGATCCTCGGCCAGTTTCTCGACGATTTCCCGGACATCACGGTCAACATGGTGCTCAACAACCGCTATGTGGAGTTGATTTCCGAAGGCTTCGACATGGCGATTCGCATCGGCGAGCTTGAAGACAGCACGCTGCGCGCCCGGAAGCTGACCGAGACCACCAAGCGCATGATCGCCAGCCCCGCTTACCTGCAAAAATTCGGTCAACCCGGCAAGATCGACGAACTCAACGAACACAAGCTTTTGCACTATTCCAGCCAGTCCAACGGATCGGTCTGGAAGCTGACCGCTCCCTCGGGCGAAAAGCGCCAGGTGCGCACCGCGGGCGGTCTTTCGGTCAATGATGGCCAGTCGCTGCTCAATGCCGCCATTTCGGGCCTCGGCATCGCCTACCTGCCCAGTTTCCTATACGCCAACGCGATGAAGGACGGAAAAGTGGTCGATGTCATCCCGGACCTGCCGATGGAAACCCAGGGCATCTACGCAGTCTATCCTCCGGGCCGTTTCACGCAGCCCAAGGTACGCGCCTTCATCGACTTTCTTGTCCACGCCTTCGCCGAGAAGGGTCCGACGGACTGGTAAGATTTTCCTCCGCCTGTCAGGCCTGACCCCGGGTGGCGCGCCACCCGGGGCCTTTTCGCGTTTTCACGCCATGCGCAATGGCCGCCGCTTGCGCCCCCAGTCGCCCGGCGGGCCGTCGATCACACCGGGAAAAGGCGTGCCGCAGGTGACGCACGCGCCGAAATCGTCCAGCTTCCACTCCGACAGCGCGTACCAGTCCCGCCCGATCACGCGGTCCCCGCATCCGGCGCAGTAGCTCGACTGCGCTTCGGGATGATGGACATTGCCGATATAGACATGCCGCAGCCCCGCCTGATGCGCCACCTGACGCGCCCGCAGCAGCGTCTCCAGCGGCGTGCGTTCGTGCGACAGCATCCGGTGATCGGGATGAAAGGCGGTGAAATGCACCGGTACGTCGGGCCCGCAGGTCTTCATCACCCAGGCCGACAGCGCCTCCATCTCCGCAGCGCTGTCATTCTCTCCCGGGATCAGCAGCGTCGTCAGTTCGACCCAGCAATCGGTTTCGTTCACGGCGTAGGCGATCGTCTCCAGCACCGGCGCGATCTCCGATCCGGTCAGCTTGCGATAAAATCCTTCGGTAAAGCCTTTCAGGTCGATATTCGCCGCATCCATCGCACCAAAGAACTCTGCCCGTGGCGCGTCGCAGATATACCCCGCCGTCACCGCCACGCTTTTCACGCCGGCCTCGCGGCAGGCCGCGGCGGTGCCCAGCGCATATTCGTGAAAGATCACCGGGTCATTGTAGGTAAACGCCACCGACGCACAGCCCTCTGCCCGCGCCACGCGGGCGATCTTTTCCGGCGACGCCGCATGCGCCAGGCTGTCGACCTCGCGACTTTTCGAAATCTCGTGGTTCTGGCAGAACTTGCAGGCCAGGTTGCACCCTGCCGTGCCGAAGCTCAGCACCGGCGTGCCGGGCAAAAAGTGATTCAGCGGCTTCTTCTCGATCGGGTCGATGCAGAACCCTGTCGAGCGGCCATAGGTGTCCAGCACTATCCGGTCGCCCTGCCGCATACGAACGAAACACATGCCCCGCTGCCCGTCCCGCAATGTGCAGAAGCGCGGGCACAGGGTGCAGCGCAGCCTGCCGTCAGTCTCGGCTTCCCAGAATCGCGCGGGGTGCATCGCGGGCGAATTTCCTCCATGATCCTGTCACCACATTATGCGATTGACCCGACCATGAATAGTGAACCCGATCCTCTGATGCGCCAGCCCGCCGTCGCCGGAACCTTCTACCCGGCAGACGCGCATGCGCTCCGGTCCGAGGCCGAAAGCTGCATCACTCGCGGCACCAGCGGCTGGCGGCCCGAGGGCTCGGTGCCCCGCGCAATCATCTCGCCACACGCGGGCTATCGCTTTTCCGGCTGGCTGACCGGCGCCGCATGGCGGGCCACCGTCCGAGGACAGCCTGAGACCATCGTCATCCTGTCGCCCTCTCATGCCCATTCGTTCGACGGCATCGCCCTGCCCTCGCAAAAGGGCTACGCCATGCCCGGTTTCGACGTGATGATCCACCGGTCCGTCACCAACAGCCTCGTTCAGGCAGGGCTGGCCCATGTCGAGGACGCTGCCCATGACCGCGAGCATGGGATCGAGACGCAGCTTGCCTTCCTGCACCGCCTGCATCCCCGCGCCAGGGTGGTCCCGCTCGTCATCGGCAACGCGACGCAGGATCAGGTGGCGGCGGCCATCGACCACCTCGCCGCCCAAGGCCAGCCGCTCTTCGTTCTGTCCAGCGACCTCAGCCATTTCCTGACCCGCGACGCGGCGGATGCGAAGGATTCCGAGACGGCCAAGCTGCTGGAAACGTCCAAGAGCACGATCCTCACACCGCGCCACGCCTGCGGTGCCGCCGCCATCACCGGGTTCCTCGCCTCGACCGTGGGTACGGGACTGCGCGTTGCCCGTCTGGCCATGGCGTCCAGCGCCGATGTCACCGGCGACACGTCGCGCACCGTGGGCTACGGCGCCTGGGCGCTGTTCGATACCACCGACGAAATCATCATCCCGCGCCACCGAGAGATGCTGCTCAAGGCCGCGCGGCAGACGCTCGAGTCCTTCACCAGGCGCGGCAAGCCGCCAAAGCTCGATGAAACCAGCTTTCCACAGGCCCTGCGTGGGCACGCCGCCAGCTTCATCACCCTGCAAAGGGATGGCCGCCTGCGCGGCTGCATCGGCTCGCTTGCCGCGCATCAACCGCTGGTCCGTGACGTCTCCGAGAATACGGTCAAATCCGCCTCCGCCGATCCGCGCTTCAAGCCCCTGAGCGCCGGCGAGGTCCCCGACTTGCGCCTCAAGATCGCCGTCCTGTCACCCTCCGCGCCGATGACCTTCGCGAATCAGGCTGACCTTCTGTCGCAACTGACACCCCACCGCGACGGTCTGATCCTGCGCGACGGGGCCAAACGCGGTGTCTTCCTGCCCATGGTCTGGGAGAGCCTGCACGACCCCGCCGAATTCCTGAGAGCATTGAAGGTCAAGGCGGGCCTGCCCAAGGATCACTGGAGCGATACGCTGGAACTCCACCGTTTCTGCGCCGAAAGCTTTGCCGAGCCGGAATAGGCCTTCAACCGGCGTTGGAAATCTCGATCAGGTTGCCATCCGGGTCGCGTATGTAGATCGAGGTCAGCGGCCCCGTCGCCCCGGTACGCGGCACCGGTCCTTCCTCGACCGTGACGCGTTGCGCGGCAAGATGGTCCTGCCAGTCCGCCAGCGGCGCATCGCTCAGGAAACAAAGATCCGCTGTCCCGGGGCCGGGATGCGCCGCCTTCGGCTCGAACTCCGCCCCCGCCTTGTGCAGATTGATCTTCTGTGCCCCGAATTTCAGCGCCCACCGTCGCGTGCCGTCAGCAGGGGTGAATGCCTCCGCCGTCATCCCCAGGGCATCGCTGTAAAAGGCAACGGTCGCGTCGATATCCGCCACCGTCAGCACGAGGTGATCCAGCGATGTCAGGCGGGTCGGCATGAGCACGTACTCTTCGCTAGCATTGTCATCTCGCGTATCGGCGTCATAGACATACGCCAAAACTCGAAAGCAGTCCAAGATGACAGACGCCACCCAGACCCTTCACGACTCCATCGACCCGGCACGCGCCCGCGCGCTTCAGGCAACGTTGGGCGAAACGCCTACCATAGAGGCAGGCGACGCCCTGCCGCCGTTCTTCCACCAGATCTATTTCTGGGATCCGCAGGCGCCCGCCGACCTTGGCCGCGACGGACACCCGAAGCTGGGCGGCGTCATTCCCGACATGGGCCTGCCCCGGCGCATGTGGGCGGGCGGGCAGCTTGAATTCCACGCCCCCTTCCGCGCGGGCCAGCCCGCCACGCGCCGCACCACCCGCGAAGAGGCCCAGCTCAAGCAGGGCCGCAGCGGCCCGCTGGCCTTCGTCACCCTGCGCCATGAAATCTGGCAAGACGACATCTGCTGCATCACCGAGCATCAGGACCTCGTCTATCGCGAGGATGATGGCGGCCGGAAACCCGAACCGCCCCGTGCCACCGACGGCGCGGTGAAGACCCGTACAATCACTTTCGACAGCACGCTCCTCTTCCGCTACTCCGCGCTCACTTTCAACGGTCACCGCATCCATTACGACGAGACATATGCCCGCGAGGTTGAAGGCTATGACGGCCTCGTCGTCCACGGACCCCTGCTGGCGCATCACCTGATGCAAATGGCCGATGCCGAGCTGGGCGGGCTGAAACGTTTCAGCTTCCGCGCAACCAGTCCCCTGATGCACCACGAGATCGCAACGATCTGCTGGACCGAGAACGGCACCTGCTGGGTGCGCGGCCCCGACGGGCGGCAATGCATGTCCGCGCAGGCAGGATGATCAGCAGGTCTTCGGCAAAGAGGCCTCGGGCCTGAACACCGCCGGGATCTCGTCCCGCCCGTCCAGCACGAGGTCCGCCATCACCTGCGCCACTTTCGGTGCCATGCCGAACCCGATCTTGAAGCCGCCATTGGCGATGAACTGGTCCGGATAAAGCGGATGCACGCCCAGCATCGGCGCCCGCGACCGCGCCCGGGGCCGCACCCCGGCCCAGCGCTCGATGACCTTCGCGTCTCGCAATGCCGGCACCGCAATGCGCAGGCGGTCCAGAACCTCGTCCAGTTGCGCATCCGTTTCCGTCGCGCTTGCATACTCCCGCTCCGAGGTCGAGCCTACGGCCGTCGTCCCGTTGCGGTGAAAGATCACGTGCAGCGCGTTGGCAAAGACCTGTGGCGAGTCCGGCGCCGCGAAATCCAGCACCGCGCCCTGTCCCTTGACGCCGTTGCCCACCGGCGCTGCAAGCCTCTCCGACAACTCTGCCAACCCGGCGACCCCCGTCGCATGAACCACGCGGCCCTGCGGCTTGCCCTCGGCCACGATCTCTCCGCCACGGGTCACGATGGCCGCCGCCAGCGCCTTGGCGCCTTCGCGTGGATGCAACCGCGCCGACAGCGTATCGAGGATCAAGAGCCCCGTTGGCGTGACCGGCGCATGCGCCACAGCATCCGCCTTTACAACCTGCCACGTTGCGGCCTCGCCCCACAGTTCACGCGCGGTGACCTCCCGCTGCCGCGCCAGCGCCAGCCCGGCCTCGTCCGCCACCGGCTGCACCCGGCCTGTCCGGGCATAGCCCGGCGGCAGGCCAGAGACCTCCGCCACCTCGGCCCAGAACACCTCTGCCATCAGCAGGCTGTCCAGCTGGAACGCCTTCTTCTCATTCCAGATCTCGGGCACGTGCGGCGCAAGCGCGCCGACCACGCCACCCGACGCCCCCGCGCCCACGCCGCCGGGGTCAATCACCCGCACCTTCGCCCCCCGCGACTGGCACGCGAAGGCGATGGACAGGCCGAAGATTCCGGCGCCGTAGATGGTGACGTCTGCCATTGTCATTTCCCCTGCCCGGCGGCATGGTCGCCGGGATTTTCCCTGACTACCGGAAGGCGCGATGCAGGGCCAGCAGGCAGAACTGGAATGGCGCGAAGGCGATGTGCCGGTCTCCACCCGGTTCGACGACCCGTATTTCAGCCTCGAAAACGGCCTGGCCGAAACGCGCCACGTCTTTCTGGGCGGCAACGACCTGCCCGCCCGGTTCCGTGATGGGTTCCACGTGGCCGAACTGGGATTCGGCACCGGACTCAACTTCCTGACCGCACTTCAGGCATGGCGTGCGGCGGGCGTGCCCGGCACCCTGCATTTCACCAGCTTCGAGGCGTTCCCCATGGAGCCTGCCCAGATCGCCCGCGCGCTCAAGGTCTTTCCCGACCTGCCGGTCGAAGCGCTCGGACTGGAAAGCGCCGGCCCCTTCATCGAGCCTCTGACCAGCCCCGATTTCCGGCTCCAGATCATCGAGGGCGACGCCCGCAACACACTGCCCGGCTGGGACGGAATGGCCGACGCCTGGTTCCTCGACGGATTCTCCCCCGCCAAGAACCCCGAGCTGTGGGAAGAGGCCCTGATGCGCCACGTGGGCCGGCACACCGCACCGGGTGGCACCGCGGCCACCTATACCGCGGCGGGCTTCGTCCGGCGCGGATTGCAGGCGGCGGGGTTTGAAGTCGCGCGCGTTCCGGGATACGGGCGCAAGCGGCACATGACCCGCGCAAGAAAGACCTGACCATGGCAGAGCAGAACACCCGCCTCGGCATCCTGATGATGGTGACCACGACCTTCATCTTCGCGGTGCAGGACGGCATCTCGCAATACCTCGCGCGGGAATACAACGTGCTGATGATCGTGATGATCCGCTATTGGTTCTTCGCGGCCTTCGTGATGACCGTGGCCAGCCGCACCGCCGGCGGCCTTCGCGCCGCCGCCCGCACCGATCAGCCTTTGGTGCAGGGCTTTCGCGCCGTGCTGCTGGTGGCCGAGATCTGCGTGATGATCTTCGGCTTTACCCTATTGGGGCTGGTCGAAAGCCACGCCGTCTTCGCCTGCTACCCGCTGCTGATCGCCGCCCTCTCCGGCCCGGTGCTGGGCGAAAGCGTCGGCTGGCGCCGATGGGCGGCGATCGGAGTGGGCTTCGTCGGCGTCATCATCATCCTGCAACCGGGTTTCGGCGTGTTCCAGCCCGAGGCGATCGTGCCGCTGATCGCCGCTCTGATGTTCGCACTCTACGGCCTGCTGACCCGTTACGTCGGCCGCCGCGACAGCGCCGCCACCAGCTTTTTCTGGACCGGCACCGTGGGCTCAGTCGCCATGACCGCCGTCGGCCTGTGGTTCTGGGAGCCGATGTCGGCCTATAACTGGCTCTGGATGGCCGCGCTTTGCGTCACCGGCGCGGCGGGGCACTATACGCTCATCAAGTGCTACGAGGTGGCCGAGGCCAGCGCCGTGCAGCCCTTCGCCTACCTGCAACTGGTCTTCGCCAGCACAATCGGCATCCTTTTCTTTTCCGAAACGATCCGCACCAACGTGGCCCTTGGCGCGGGGCTGATCGTGGCCGCCGGGCTGTTCACCCTTTGGCGCCAGCGCCTGCGCGGCTAAAGCATTTCCGGGACACATTGAGTCGCTTTTCACTGCCTCTTGAGACGCAAAAAGCGATGCATGCTTCAGACTGCCCCGGAAACGCTTTAGTGCGGCATTTTACCGGGCTTTCCCGCAGCAGGCCGACCATGTATCAAACGTCTGAAAGACGAGGGGTCTCATCCATGCGCTCGGCGCGACACATGACAGCGATCTGCAAGGCGGCGTTCACGCTGGTCTTGGCGCTGTTCATCGCGATCCGCGTCGTGGCCCAGCCCACGATCCTCGCCGCGCCGGAACCGGGGGTGATGGCGCTCTGCTCTGGCGGGCAGATCGTCTATGTCTCGATGGAAACCGGCCTGCCGGTGGAGAACGACGGCGAAACCGGATTGCTGGCCGATCCCTGCCCGTTCTTCGGCGTGACGGCCTTCGACCTGGCCGTGGACCAGCCTCTGCCGACACCGCTTCAGGTGCCATCCGCGCTCGCCCTCGCGCAGGCCGGCGCGTCTCCGCCCGTGCCCGGCGCACCGGTTCAGAACGCCGCCCGCGCCCCGCCCATGCGGGCCTGATCCCGCGCGGGCCTACCGCCCGCATTCCAATTCCCCAAAAAATCGACGCAGGCGGGCCTCTGCCCGGCGCGTTCCCATAGCAAAATTGGCACCGGGCCTCTCACCCGCGTCGCCAGCTTACAGGAGACTGACATGAAAACCCTTCTTACCCTCGCATCCGCCCTCATCCTCTCGGCCGGCATCGCCACCGCGCATGACTACACCGTGGGCGATCTGGAAATCATGCACCCTATGGCGTTCGAAACGCCGAAGATGGCCAAGACCGGCGCGGGGTTCCTGATGATCACCAATACCGGCGAGACCGACGACGTGCTGCTCGAGGTGCGCGCCGATTTCCCCAAGGTCGAGATCCACACGACCGAGGAAACCGACGGCGTCGCCAAGATGATGCATGTCGAAAACCTGCCCATCCCCGCCGGTGAAACGGTCAAGCTGGCACCGGGCGGCTATCACGTGATGTTCATGGGCCTCTCGTCGCAGCTTGAGGAAGGCCAGAAAATTCCCGCCACGCTGGTGTTCGAGAACGCGGGCGAGGTCGAGGTCACGTTCAACGTGGAAACCCGCCCCGAAGACGGCGAAAGCATGGACCATTCCAACCACTGACCATTGCGGCACGCCGTGCGGGCGGCTGTCCGCCGGCGCGGCGTCCTTGGTCAATCCACGGTCGGCTTCAACGTGCTGCCGACAAGTTCCTGCGAAAACGGCACCGGGTGCGGTTCTTTGCCCAGCCGCGCCCGGTAGACCGGCAGGCTCTCGGCCACGCGCATCACGTAATTCCGCGTCTCGTTGAAGGGGATATGCTCGATCCAGTCGATGATGTCCCCGCCCTCCTGACGCGGGTCGCCGAACCGCGTCATCCAGCTCGGTGGCCGTGCAGGCCCTGCGTTGTAGGCCGCCGACATCATGATGACGTTGCCATCGAACTGTGCCGCCATCTGCGCCAGGTAGGCAGACCCAAGGCGGGCATTATAAGCCCAGTCGTCGAACACCCTGGACCGTGTGTGCCCGGTTTCGCCCAATCGCCTCGCCACTTCTGCCGCCGTTCCGGGCATCAGTTGCATCAGCCCCATCGCACCCGCGCCGCTGGCGACGTTCTGGTCGAACTCGCTTTCGCGCCGGGCGATCGCAAGCGCCAGCTCCATCGGGACCGGCAGGTCGAGCTCATGCATCGGGTGCAGCGGATAATAGGGGGCGGGCAGCGTGATTCCCCGTTGCGCCGCCGCCTTGCCCACCATCACCTGCAGGTGCGGCGAGCCCAAATCGTGCATCGCCTGTCCCAGCTGTCGCAGAGGCTCCAGGTCAAGTGTGCCCGCCAGATGCTTGAAGAACTGCTCGGCGAGCGAGACCCGACCGTTGGCCAGCGCCAGAACGCCGGCCTGGAACACTTCGCCCCGCGCGAACTCCGCTTCGCGCCAGTCGGGAAAGCTCTGACGCCCCATAAGCGCCCGGTCGAACGGAAAGCCGCCCCGCTCGGCGGCGAGCAGCCCGTAAAAGCTGGTCTGGTGCAGCGCGCCCAACTCGTAGGCGATCTCGGCCGCGGCCTCGTTGCCGGCGGCCTCCTGAGCGCGGCCCAGCCAGTACCCGGCCCGGCCCAACGAAATCGGCGTCTCGACCGCATCCATGAACCGCTCGAAGTGGAATACCGCAAGCTCGGGATCGTTGAGGTCCGTCAGCGCGATGAAGCCCGCCAGCCACTCGAGGTCCGCGAAATGCGATCCTTCGACCAGACCATGCACCGACGCCAGGTCATAGGCCGTGCGCGCGGCACCGTCGCGCATCCTGTCCCGGGCCAGTTCCCGCCGCCAGCCCGCCCAACGCTCGGCATCCCCCAGCCCGTTTCCTTCCAGACGGCTTTGGCGAAGGATCAGCTTGATCGCGTCATCGGCCCGGTTCTTGCGAATGTGGCGGTTGAACAGGGCGTAGGCGATGTGGGGATCCGTGCGGGCCGCCTCGGGCAACAGGTCAAGTCGCTTGTCGGCGCCGTCGGCATCGGCCTCGATCATCAACCGGGTCTGCGCGATATCGCGCGTGGCCTCATCGACCAGCGGCAGCATCTGCTGCACGTCCCGCAGGCCCCGCCAAAGGGCCATGTCCAGCCGTGCCGCGTGATGGGGTTCCAACAGCTCCGGTCGCGCCCGGATGAAGGCGTCATGCTCTGCGGTGGACAAATCCAGCGTCCGCCATGCCAACACCATCGCGACCTCTGCATCGCCCGGCCGGTCGGCCTCCTGCAGGGCACGCGCATAGGACAGCGTGCCCAGGCCCGATTGCGGCACTCGGTCCTCGTAAAAGGCAATGATCTCGTCGGGGCTGGCGCCGATCATCGCGCCCTCGGCCTGCTTGTGCAGGTAATCCAGTCCCGGCCAGTCCGGGTGGTCGGCAAGAAAGGTCAGGATGTCGGAGGGCGTGCCTTCGCCCGCCCGCAGCCGGTGCCATTCGATCAACGTCACCGCCCCGGGGCCCGCCCGCTCGGCCAGATGCATCGCGGTCGTCCAACGCCCCGCCAGGATCGCATCGAAGGCACTCGACAAGGGGCGCGGCGGGACACGCGGCGCCGGCGCCACCATGACGGTCTCTTCCGCGCCCGGGTCGACCCCGGCGTCCGAGGACGCAGTCGCCTCGCTCACGGCTTCAGTCTGGGCCATGGCAAGCCATGGCCACAGGAGGGCCATCAAGGCCACGACAAGTCTTTGCACGCTGAACATCACTTGCATTTTCCCGGGCCAGCGACGATAGACACAGCCAGCCTAGTTTCAAGGGGACGGATCGTCCATTCACAAGCTGGGCAACGCCGCGGCACGATTGCGTGTTCCACCGCGGTCATCCACCAGCCCTTGGGGCTAAGACATAAAGAGGAGCGTATCATGTTCAAAGGATCATTTCCTGCCCTGGTCACGCCGTTCAAGAACGGCGAGCTGGATCTCGATACGCTCAAGAAGCTTGTGGAGTGGCATATCGCCGAAGGCAGCCACGGCCTCGTGCCCGTCGGCACCACCGGCGAAAGCCCCACGCTCAGCCATACCGAGCATGAAACCGTCGTGTCCGAAGTGGTGCGCGCCGTCAACGGCCGCATTCCGGTGATCGCCGGCGCGGGCAGCAACAACACGCTCGAATCGATCCGCTTCATCCAGCACGCCGAAGAGGTGGGCGCGGATGCAGCCCTGGTGGTGACGCCCTATTACAACAAACCCACCCAGCGTGGCCTGATCGCGCATTTCACCGCGCTACACGATTGCTGCAACCTGCCGATCATCATCTACAACATTCCCGGCCGGTCCATGGTGGACATGCTGCCCGACACGATGGGCGAGCTGGCCAAGCTGCCGCGCATCGTCGGCGTCAAGGACGCCACCGGCGATCTGGCCCGCGTCAGCCATCAGCGCATGACCTGCGGCAAGGATTTCTGCCAGATCTCGGGCGAGGACGCGACCGCGCACGGCTTCAACGCCCAGGGCGGCGTCGGCGTGATCACCGTCACCGGCAACGTCGCCCCCCGCATGGTGGCCGAGGTCCAGAACGCCACGCTAGCCGGCGACTACGCCAAGGCGCTGGAAATCCAGGACCGGCTGATGCCGCTGCACAAGGCGATCTTCACCGAGCCTGGCCTCGTGGGCGCGAAATACGCCCTGTCGCGGCTGGGTCTGTGCAGTGACGAGGTGCGCTCGCCGCTGACCGACCTCAGCGACGAGACCAAGGCGATGGTCGATGACGGCTTGCGCCATGCCGGGCTGATGAACTAGGCCTCGGGCCAATGGCCGAACTTCTGATCGTGTATCACTCCAAGACCGGCGGCAGCCGCCAAATGGCGGAGGCCGCCGCAGACGCCGCGCGGGACGAAACCACAACAACGCTACAGACCGCCGAAGAGACCGGGCCGGACGATCTGCTGCGCGCCGATGGCTATATCTTCTGCGCGCCGGAAAACCTGGCCGCCATCGCCGGTATGATGAAGGACTTCTTCGACCGCTGCTATTACCCCGTGTTGGGCCGGATCGAGGGGCGCCCCTATGCCCAGATGGTCTGTGCCGGGTCCGACGGCACCAACGCCCAGAAACAGATCGCCCGCATCGCCCAGGGCTGGCGGCTGAAGGCGGTGCAAGAGCCCTTCATCATCTGCACCCATGCCCAGACGCAGGAACAGATCCTGGCCGAAAAACACCTGTCGGAAGAGGACCTTTCCCCCTGCCGCGAGCTGGGGCAAGCCATTGGCGCCGGTCTGGAGATGGGCGCGTTCTAGAGCGCTTCCGGGAAACCTTGAATCGCTATTCGCTGACTTTCAAACGCAAAAAGCGATGCATGTTTCAGACTGACCCGGAAACGCCTTAGTCGACCCGGCGCACCAGCATCTGGTTGCCCGGCCCTGACTTGGTTTCGAACACCTTCAGCTTGCCCACGAGATCGCTCAGCTTCTTCTCGCCATAGGTCCGCGTGTCGAAATCCGGCTTGTCCGCCTGGATCTGCTGACCGATCCGGCCCAGAGGATACCACTCGCCTTCCTGGTCGATCTTTTCCATCGCGTCGAAGATCAGGTTGCGGGCATTGGACGCGGATTTCGAATCGAGCCCAACCTTGACCTTCGTACGCCCCGACGGCCCGGCCTCCTGGTAGATGTTCTCGATCGCCACGAACCGATTGCAGGCGTTCTTCAGCGCATCGGGCGCCTTGGCCTCGCCGATGCCGATCACCGTCAGGCCCTGTTCGCGGATGCGGCTGGCCAGCCGGGTAAAATCGCTGTCCGACGACACCAGAACGAATCCGTCGAAATGCCCGGCGTGCAGGATATCCATCGCGTCGATCACCAGCCCGATATCCGACGCGTTCTTGCCCTTGGTGTTGGCGGTCTGCTGGTGCTGGACCAGCCCAAGGTTCTGCGCCGTCTTTGTCCACCCGCTCAGCTGTTGGCTGGACCAGTCGCCATAGACCCGCCGCAGCCCCGGCTCGCCATAGCTGGTGACTTCCTTCAGGATGGCATCGGCATATTTCGACGGAACGTTGTCGGCGTCGATCAGGACGGCAAGCAGGTTGGAACGGTCGGGCATGGCAACTCCTTTTCAGGGGCACCCTGCCCTATCCGCCCCTCCGGCGAAAGCCGATTGTGGGCGCTCAGCCCTTGTCGCCGATCTTGTCCTGGGTCTTGGTCTCAAAGTCCGAGGCGTCGTGACGCTCCCACAACTGCTCGTGCGGCTCGCCCATGGTGCGGTTCACCATGCGACCGCGCTGCACGGTGGGCCGGTCCAGGATCTTTTCGGCCCATGCCACGACGTTCTTGTATTCGTGCACGCTCAGGAACTTCCCGGCATTGTACTGCCGGCCCAACGCCAGGTTGCCGTACCAAGGCCAGATTGCCATGTCGGCGATGCTGTACTCCTGCCCCGCGATATAGGGCCGATCCGCCAGCCGCTTGTCCAGCACGTCCAGCTGCCGCTTGGTCTCCATCGCGAAGCGGTTGATCGGGTACTCGTATTTCTCGGGCGCATAGGCATAGAAATGCCCGAAGCCGCCGCCCAGATACGGCGCGCTGCCCATCTGCCACATCAGCCAGTTCATCACCTCGGTGCGCTGCGGGCCGGACTTGGGCAGAAACGCCCCGAACTTCTCGGCTAGGTGGATCAGGATCGACCCGGATTCGAACACGTCAATCGGCTCGGATCCCGAGCGGTCCACCATCGCCGGAATTTTGGAGTTGGGGTTCACCTCGACAAAACCCGAGCCGAACTGGTCGCCATCGCCGATCCGGATGAGCCATGCGTCGTACTCGGCGTCATGACCCGCGGCCAGAAGCTCCTCGAACATGACCGTGACCTTCACCCCGTTGGGCGTGCCCATCGAGTAAAGCTGGAAGGGATGCTCGCCCACCGGCAGGTCCTTGTCATGGGTGGCTCCGGCGATGGGCCGGTTGGTCGAGGCGAAGGTGCCGCCGCTTTCGGCGTCCCAGGTCCAGACTTCGGGCGGGGTGTAGGTATCATCGGTCATCACGGGCTCTCGTTTTGGTTTGCTTTCGCCGAAAAGCTAACCGGCCCCCACGGCAATGCAAGGTGCAGCGGTGCACAGAATTCTGTGCAAAGGCCCATCGCCCCGCATCGGATTCCCACGGCCTGTCGCAAGGAACGCCATGTAGACCCCCATCCGTAACTGCCTGCATAAACACCGTCGCGGGGCTTGCGTCGCGCGGGTGCTTTCGCCAATGCTGCGGCTGACTGTGCGAAGGAGTATGACAGATGCGCTGGTGGATGATCCTGACCGTGGCAACCCTCACTGCCTGCGGACCGGACCTGACGGACGACGGCGTGCCCTCGCGCGCCGAAGAGGAAGGTCCCGATATCTGCATGGCGGCTGACCATGCCGCCCTTGTAGGCCAGCCGCTTGACGCCTTCGATCAATCCACGCTGGACCAGCCCGTGCGCATCATTCCGCCCGGCGGGATCGTGACGATGGAGTACAATCCCAAACGGCTGAACGTCGATCTGGACAGCGACAATACCATCGTGCGCTTCTGGTGCGGCTGATCACGCGCCACCGCGCCTGATTTTCATCGCAAGCCCCATCCCGCGATCATTCTTGTCTTGCGCTTTTTTCAACGCAGCTGATACTGGCTGGCCAGTAATGTTTGATTTCGCACAAGCAAGCGAGGCCCGTCATGGACAGCTGGGATGAAGTCCGCACCGCCTTTCACGTGGCGCGAGTGGGAACGGTTAGCGGCGCCGCCGAGGCACTTGGCGTCCACCACGCCACCGTCATCCGCCACATCGACGCGCTCGAAGAGCGGCTGGGCGTCAAGCTCTTTCAGCGCCACGCCCGCGGCTATTCGACCACCGAGGCCGGAGAGGATTTGCTGCGCGTCGCACAAGCCACCGACGACCAGTTCAGCCAGCTCGCGGGCCGGATCAAGGGCCGAGGCAATGATGTGTCGGGTGAGCTGGTCATCACCTCGCTGGGCGGGTTCAGCCACCTTCTGGTGCCGGTCCTGACGGAGTTTCGGCAGGAGTATCCCGA
This sequence comes from Roseovarius sp., assembly GCF_965277045.1. Taxonomy (GTDB): domain Bacteria; phylum Pseudomonadota; class Alphaproteobacteria; order Rhodobacterales; family Rhodobacteraceae; genus Roseovarius. The sequence continues at coordinate 3,056,308 of NZ_OZ255712.1, forward strand.
CATCATCCTGCGCTACCTGACCGGCGACCGCCTGTTTCGCCTGGAATACGGCGAGGCGCATGTCGCCATCCGAGCGGGCCGCGCCCCGGATCAGCCCGACAACGTGGTACAGCCTTTCTACAAGCAGGCGCACACGCTTTACGCCGCGCAATCTTATGTCGACCGGCACGGCCTGCCCGCGTCGGAGGACGAGTTCGACCAGCACTGGTTCGTCAGCGCCGATGACCCGAAGAACCGCGCGCCCTTCAACCAGTGGCTGCGGCAGACAGCGCCCGAAGAGCGCATCATCTTCCGCAGCCAGGACGTGCACGCTCAGCGCCGCGCGATCACCCACGGTGCGGGCATCGGGTTTCTCAGCAAGGTCCTCGCCAACCAGCTCGGCAACCTGACCGAGGTCATGCCCGCGCGCGACGAGTGGTCCGCGCCGATCTGGCTGGTGACCCACATGGACCTGCACCGCACCACCAAGGTGCAGGCCTTCCTGCGCTTCCTCAAGGACCGCGCCAAGGCCTGGGAGGTCGAATGACCGACCGGCTGCGCGGCCATGCCGCGATGCTGGCCTTTTCCGGGCTGATCGCCGGGTCCTTCGCGCTTGGGTCCATGGCCGCCCCGCATATCGCGCCCACCGCGCTGAATGCCGTACGGTTCATCCTGGCCTCGGTCCTGCTGGGCAGCGCCGCCTGGGCCACCGTCGGCATCCCGCGTGCCACGTGGCAGGCGCCCTGGCGCTACCTGCTCCTGGGCGGGTCGATGGGGCTTTACTTCGTGATGATGTTCGAAGCCCTGAAAACCGCCGCCCCGGTCAGTGCGGCGGCGGTCTTTACCCTGACACCCATCATGTCCGGCCTGTTCGGCTATATCCTTCTGCGGCAGGTCATGACCGCGCGCATGGGCGTGGCGCTGGCCATCGGCGCGGCGGGGGCGCTCTGGGTGATCTTCGACGCCGACCTTCAGGCGCTTATGCGGTTCGAGATGGGCCGGGGCGAGGTCATCTTCTTTTTCGGCTGCATCGCGCACGCTTTCTATACACCGCTGGTGCGCAAGCTGAACCGGGGCGAGCGGCCCATCGTCTTTTCCTTCGGTGCCATGGTCGCCGCCTCCGGGCTGATCGCGCTGGCGGGCTGGTCCGACATGCGCGACACCGACTGGCCCGGCCTGCCCGCCATCGTCTGGATCACGATTCTCTACACCGCCGTCGCGGCCACGGCGATCACCTTCGTGCTGCTGCAATACGCTTCGCTGCGCCTGCCCAGCGCCAAGGTCATGGCCTATACCTACCTGACGCCCACGTGGGTGATCTGCTGGCAGGCCGCGCTTGGCCACGGCCTGCCGCCACGCATGATCCTCGTGGGCGTGGGGCTGACCATCGTGGCGCTGATGCTGCTCTTGAAGGACGAATAGTCACTCGGCCAGGTCCCGCGCCACATCGCGAACTCTCCGGAACTCTTCGCCGAACGCATCCTCTGGGACCCTGCGCAGGAAATACTGCACCGTGCCGATCGGCGCCGGCAGTTGCACATCCATGCCCATCGTGTCGCCACGGCAGGTATAGGTGATCGTCGGCTCATACCGCTCCGCTCCCGCAACCGGTGCGGTCATGACATCACCATTGGCCGTCATCGTAAACATGGCCGGGGCGGACCCTGCGTCGCAGAACGTGACCCGCCCGGATTCGCCGTTGATGAACCCCACTTGCGTCGGCGCGGCAAGGTCCAGCCGGACGTCCACGACATCGCCGGTCTCGACGAACGTATCGGTGAATTCCGTGGCTTGGTGAAACGGGAGCGTGTGATAGAACCCGTCATCGTAGATGGAAATTCCCAAGGTCGGCGAGGCCCCTGCCGCGATGTCGCGAATGACGTCCTCCGGCACCATGCCCTGCAAGGCGGCGCGGATACGCGCGGGGGCCGTATTTTCTCCGACCCAGTGCCCCACCATGCAAGGGTCGCCCACCGGCGGCGGCGTGACACAGGCGTTCTGGGCAAGGGCGGGGGCGGCCCAAAGGGCCAGCATCAGGGTCAGGGCAGATGACTTCATGGCAAGGGTCCTCCTGTTGGTCAGAGAAACCCACCCGCCTCCAGCTTCCGCACAAGGCGGCGATAATCCATGGGTGGCGGCACCTCTTCTGACACTTGTCCGTCGTCCGGGCGGATCAGCGGGTTCATTTTCACCAGTTCCACACCACAGAACGCCTCGATCTGATTGGCCAGCGCGTCGAATGCCCCCTGCCGCCAGCGCCGCTGGATCAGGCCCACCCTCGTGCCGGGCTGCAGCATGAATGGCGCCAGGTGAAAGGCCGAACCATCGGGCCCCACGACCTGCCGTGCGGCGGCATAATGGGCGCATTGTTCCGGCAGACTGTGGCGCTGCGGGTGCAGGATCGTATAGCCCGCCTTGTGCATCAGCCGCTCGATCCGCTCTTCCTGGTCCACCATCTGGCCCGGGCGTTTCAGCAAGGACCGCGACAGGTAGATTTTCTCGTCCCCCTCGGGCGTCACCGCCGCCTGAAGCCGCCCGCGAATGAAGCGGCGAAATTCCGGCGTGCCGGTGATCCAGTCGCGGTGCCCCATGCCCTGCGTCGGCACGTCCAGCACCTCGACCCGCACCGGGGTTTCCACGAAATGCACCGGCACCCCGTCGCTCAAGAGGTCCACGAACGCCTTCAGCCGCCGCTCGAAAACCGCCCCGAAATCAATGCCATGCATCGGGATCAGGACCAGACCGTCATAGCTGCGTTCGGCCAGCGGCCACATCCGCGAGATGCATTCCAACAGGAAATGCCCGAAATGATGCCGCCCGATGCCGATGAAGAGATGCCGCCCCGGCAAAACCTCCGCCGCCCCCGGCATATCCGGCTGCGCGGTAAAGCGATTGGCAGAATAGAGTGTGCGCGATTGCTCGGCAAAGCTGCCATCCGCACGGAACACGCCACAGGCCAGGTCCCGGCCTTGCGACATGGGGACCACCTGCGCCTGCTCCACAGTCTCGACATGCGGCTGCGGCAAGACGCGCGGATCCAGCGCCGCGCCCGGCGCCGCGTCATCCATCATCGCGGAACTCTTTCGCCAGGAACTGCTCGAACGCATCCAGGTGCACCGCCTCGAACTGGCCGAAGCTTTGCATCCAGATGCTGGCGTCGCGCAGGGCGTCGGGCTCCAGCTTGCACCACACCACCCGGCCCCGCCGTTCCTGGCTGATCAGGCCTGCGCGGGTCAGGATGCCAAGGTGTTTCGACACCGCGGCCAGCGACATCTCGAACGGCTCCGCCACGTCCGTCACGGCCATGTCATCCTCCAGCAGCATCGACAGGATCCTGCGGCGGGTCGGGTCGGCCAGTGCGGCGAAGACAGTATCGAGCGATTGGGCCATGATGCACCGTTTAAGCCTTGGGACACTGGCCGCGTCAACTGTCTTGGGCCTTGGGACGGCATTGCGGACTCGACTCCGGTGCCGGGACGCCCTAATTTGGAACAAATCAAGAACAATTATCTGCTGCTGATCCGGTCCCGCTGCCATGCCCGAACGGCGTATCCTTTCTGTCTGGTTCCCCCGGCTGGGGGCCGAACGGCTGCTGCGGCGGACCGGGCTGGATGTGGACGTGCCCTTTGCCGTGGTGCGCGACACCGGGCAGATGCAGGTGCTGTGCTCGCTGTCGGGTGCGGCCGAGGCGGCGGGGCTGCGCGTGGGTCAGCCCCTGCGCGATGCCCATGCGATGTGTGCGACGCTGGTCACGAAACTGCAAAACCCGCACCAGGAGGCCACGTTCCTGGCCAGCCTCGGGCGGTGGGCCGAACGGCTGAGCCCGTGGGTGGCGACGCAGCCGCCCGATGCGTTGCTACTGGACATCACGGGCTGCGCGCATCTTTTCGGCGGGGAAGAGGCGATGATCCGTCAAGCCATTGAAGAGGCGTCACTTTCAGACCTGACCACGCGTTGCGGGCTGGCCGGCACCGTGGGCGCGGCCTGGGCTTTGGCCCGCTATGCCGGGGCCACACCCGGCGCGGTTCGCAGTGGTGACGCCATCGACCAGGAAGCCCGCGCGACCCGCTCTCGGGCAGCCAAGCGGCGACATTGGGAACGTGGGGGAGCCGCGCCCGTGGCGGGCGTAAGCCGTTCAAATTCAATGCCGTTTTCCATCGCGCCGCCCGGGCAGGCGCGCACGTTTCTGTCGCCCTTGCCCATTGCTGCCCTGCGGTTGGAGGAAGACCAGGTCGCGGCCCTCAACCGGCTGGGCCTGCGCAAGGTGGGCGACCTCTTGAACCAGCCCCGCGGGCCGCTGGCCCGGCGCTTTGGCCGGGGGCTGCTCTTGCGGATGGATCAGGCGGTGGGAGCGGCGCCCGAACCCGTTTCTCCGGCGCGGGTGAAGCCCCGGCTGGCGACGCGGCTGACCCTGCCAGAACCCATTGGTTTGATTGACGATTTGCAGGCCGGGCTGGACCGGCTGGTGCCGCGACTGTGCCAGCTTCTGGCGGACCAGGGACAGGGGGTGCGCAAGGTCCGGCTGGAGGCGTGGCGGGCCGACGGCACCATGGGCTGGATCGAGGCCGGGCTGGCGCGGGCGACGGACGAGCCCGACCGCATCCGCCCCCTGCTGGCAATGCGGCTGGATGAGATCGACGCGGGCTTCGGCATCGACGCTTTGCGGCTGGTGGCTGCCGTGAGCGAGCCGGTTCAGCACCGCACCGCCGCCGGTCATCTGGACGCGACCCAGGCCGCGCGCGACCGGCTGGCGCGGAATACGGCCGTGGAGGATCTGATTGGCCGGATCGGCGGGCGGATCGGGCTGGAGGCGATCACCCGCCTGCACCCGGCCAGCAGCCACATCCCTGAAAAGACGTCACAAATCCTGGCCGCCGCCTGGTCGGAACCGGCGACTGAGTGGCCCCGCCCCGCCACTCCGCGCCCCCTGCTGATGTGGTCGCCGGAGCCGGTCAACGCCCCGGACGCACCGCACTTGCCGGCCACCTTCCGGTGGCGCGGGCGGGCGCATGAGTTGGCCGAGGCGAAGGGGCCGGAGCGGATCGCGCCGGAATGGTGGCTGGACGATCCGAACTGGCGGTCGGGGGTCCGGGATTACTGGCAGGTGATCACCGGCAGGGGGGAGCGGTTGTGGCTGTATTACGCCCATGGCGGGACGATGTCGTCGGGGTGGTTCTGCCAGGGGCGGTTTGCGTAGGCGAATCAAAAGGTTAAGGGGGCGAATTGGCCGAAAATGCGACGTCGGTATCGCGTCGGTATCCGGGTGGTATCGCGACGGTGCGATATTTCGCGTTTCGCGTGGTTAACGGGGCGCGCGCGGGGCGCGTGGGTTTTTACCCACCCTACGCGGTATCGCGGACGAGCAAGAGGTCCCGGGTCAGGCCCGGGACGGCGTGGGTGTAGGCCGGGATTTCATCCCGGCACCGGCGGGCGGTGGCGGGGTGAAACCCCGCCCAACCCGGGACGTGCGAAAGAAGAGATCCTCGGGTCAGGCCCGAGGATGACAGTAAAGCGATCAGCCGTAATTGCCTTTCACCCGTTCCTTGGTCGGGTCGAAATGGGGATAGGGCACGACCCTGGCCTTGAGGCGTTTCTGCAACCCGTCCAATTGGCCCAACTCGATATCCGTTCCCGGCTCGGCGTGGGTGACGTCCACGCGGGCCAGCGCGATGTTCTTGCCGAGGATGGGGGATTTCACGGCGGAGGTCACCTCGCCCACCTGCGCCTTGCCGATGCGGACGCAATCGCCGGGGCTAGCCACGCGGCCGCCTTCCAGTTCCAGCCCGACCATCTTGCGATGGGGATGCGCCTTGCGTTCTTCCAGCGCGGCGCGCCCGATGAAATCGTCGTTCTTGGACTTGAGCGGCACGGCGAAACCGATGCCGGCCTCGAACGGGTCGGTCTGGTCATCGAATTCACTGCCTGCAAAGATCAGGCCGGCCTCGATCCGGATCATGTCGAGCGCCGCCAATCCAAGGGGCTTCAGGCCCATCGGCTCGCCCACTTTCCAGATCGTGTCGAAGACCTCTTCGGCGTCCTTGGGGTGGCAGAAGATCTCGTAGCCCAGCTCGCCGGAATAGCCCGCGCGGCCCACGACGATCGCGGTGCCGTCGAAATCGTTCAGCCGCGCCGGGGTGAAGCGGAACATGCCCAGTTCCTCAAGCGTGGGGTTGGCGGGCGCGGTCCAGATGATCTCTTTCAGGATATCCCGCGACAAAGGCCCCTGCACGGCCACGTTATGCAGCTGATCGGTGGAATTGCGCACCCAGGCGTTCAGGCCCAGTTTCTCGGCCTGTTCGCGAATCCACAGGCCGGACGTGTCGTTGCCGCCGATCCAGCGGAAGGCGTTTTCGCCCATGCGAAAGAGCGTGCCGTCGTCGATCATGCCGCCGTGTTCATAGCAGATGGCGGTATAGACCAGTTGACCCACGGCCAGCTTCTTGACGTTGCGGGTCACGCAGTACTGCATCAGTTCCTCGGCGTCGGGGCCGGTGACCTCGTATTTACGCAGGGGCGACAGGTCCATGATCGCCGCCTTCTCGCGGCAGGCCCAGTATTCGCCGATTGTGCCGACCGAGGGGAAGGAATTCGGGAGCCAGTACCCGTTATACTCGACAAAGTCCCGTGTGTGCCGGGCGAAACACTCGTGAAATCCGGTTTCCTTGGTGTGTTCCAAAGGGGCCTCCGCTGATTTTCTGTAGCCGACGGAGCGGCTGAAGCTGTTGGTCTCGCCATAGGTGCGGACCTGGATATCGGTGGGGTTCCAGCCATTCGCCTCGTCCACGTCGCAGGGACAGGCGGTGGACACGCAGACCAGATCGGTCAGTGCCCGCAGAAGCACATAATCGCCGGGGCGCGACCACGGGTCGTCCATGCCGATGGCGTTGGTTTCGTCCAGCATGGTGTTGAAAAAGAAGTTGATCGCGGGCCAGCCGGCGCGCGGGCGCACGCCGTATTGTTCGAGGTCGCGGTTCATGTTCTCGGAACAGTTGACGTGGCCGGGATAGCCCAGCTCCTCGTAATAGCGGGCGGTGCAGGCCAAGCCGAACGTGTCGTGGCGGCCGCAAGTGTCCTGCACGATCTCGACCAGCGGTTCCTGGTCGACGTTCCAGTACTTGGCGAAGATGCCCGGCTGCGGATAGAGCGAGCCCATCAGGGTGCGCGTCGTGGTCGGGTCGATCTCGCGGTCGAGGCCCTTGTCGAGCGAGCGCAGGGAAAACGCCTGAAAGTCCGAGCATTCGCGGCCCTGAACGTCGAGCACCTGGATGAACTGGCCTTTCTGGACGTGATAGGATTTCGCCTGGCCCGGCTGGATGTTGATGTCGTGGATAGGGTCGGCCAGCGGGTCGGGCGGCATGTGCCCGCCCTTGGCGATGCCGGGATCGGCGCGGCGGATATAGAGGATCAGGTCGGTGGGCGGGGCCTGCGTGCCCGGGTCCATCGGCCCGCCAGGGGCGGCGACGATCAAAAGGCCGTCGCTGTCGGCGTGGAACGTGGCCATCTCGCCGGGGCGGGAGCCTTCGGAGAACACCTTGATGCATTGCGCATCTCCCAGCTTGAACCCGGCACGGTCGAGCGCCGAGGCCACGCGGCGGCCCGAGACCGAGCCGTTGTCGAGCACCGACAGGACGCCATCGGGGCGGCCATGGCTGGAGGCGCCAAGGCGGCCGGGGTCGGACTTGCCGTCGGGGGTGAAGAACACCATCTCGCCGGGTTGAAGCCCCTGGAAATCCAGCACGGAAATCTCGTCGCCGCGAAAGATCGGCACGGCGCGCGAGCCGCCGCCGGGGATGGGGTGGCGTTCCGTCCCGTGGGGCAGGATGGGCAGGCCGGGCGTGATGACGCCGGCGCGTTCATACGGGGTCTCGAAGACAGGCTTAACGGTCATGGATGTGCCTTTTATCACTCGTGAATTGTGCCATCAATCGAGGCCCAACGCCTTTTTGCGGCGGTTGGCCCAGCTGAGGATCGCCATGTCGAAGGTGAGCGCCATGAGCGAGACGTTGATCCCCAGGACGAAGTTCTTGCCCAAGTCTGTGCCCGCCAGCGTGCGCTGAAGTTCCTGGCCCAGGTCCTGCGTGCCGATGAAGGCCGCGATGATGACCATGAAGAAGGCGAACATGATGCCCTGGTTGAAGCCGACGGCCATGGTGGGCATCGCCAACGGCAGTTGCACCGAGGTCAGTTTCTGCCAGCGCGAGCAGCCGGCCATGTCGGCGGCCTCGGTCATCTCGGCGGGCACGCTGCGCAGACCCTCGATGGTGTAGCGGGTGAGCGGGACCATGGTGAAGATCACGATGGACAGCACCACGGTGGTGTCGGTGATCCCGAAGAGCATGATCGCGGGAAGCAGGTAGATGAAGCTGGGAAAGGTCTGCGCGGTGTCGCAGGCCAGCAGCATCCGTTCGGACCATTTTTCCGACCGCGCGGCGAGGATGCCGATGGGAATGCCGATCAGCATCGAGATCGCCATGGCCGACAGCACCGAATAGAGCGTGATGACCGAGCGGTCCCACCAGCCGGAAAAGGCGACGATGGAGAAGAAGATCGCGGCACAGATCGCCGGTTTCTTGCCGCCGACGCCATAGGCGAAGGCCACCACCAGCAGGATGAAGGCCGAGGTGGGGATCCACAGGAGTGCGTCGCGGAAGGGGATCAGGACCCAGACGTTCAGGACATACCGGATGGTGCCGGTGATTGCCTCGACGGAATCGAGGTTGAGGAACGCCTCGAACACGCCGTCGATCTCGCGCCCCATGGAGAGCGACTGGCGGCGGCCGACCTCGTTCAGGATCTCGACGGGTTGGGCCAGAAGGTAGAGCCCGGCGAAGACCACCACGGACAGCACGGTGTACTTGTAGCGGATGTAGAAGGGCGTGTCCTTGGGGTGATGCTCGGGCAGCTTGCGCACCCAGGCCTTGGACAGGCGGTCGAGGGTGATGGCGACCAGCACGATGGTGATCCCGATTTCGAAGGAGCGGCCCAGCTTGAGGGAGTTCATCATGGCGAGCAGCTTGCCGCCCAGGCCCGGCATGCCGATGAAGGCGGTGAGAACCACCATGGCGAGGCAGAGCATGATGACCTGGTTCACGCCGACGAGAATTTCCGTGCGGGCCGAGGGGATGAATACCTTGGTCAGCATCTGCCAGCGGGTGGCGCCCGACATCTTGCCGGCCTCGACGATCTCGGGCGAGACCTTTTTCAGGCCCACCGTCGTCATCAGGATCATCGGCGGGGTGGCATAGATCGTGGTGGCGATGGCGCCCGCGGTCGGGCCCACCTTGAAGAAGATCACGGCAGGCAGGAGGTAGGTGTAGAAGGGCAGCGTCTGCATGACGGCGAGGATCGGCTTGATCGCGTTGTCGAAAGCCTTGTATTTCCACGCCGTGATGCCGACGATCAGGCCTACGAAAAAGCCCAGGGGCGCGGCGACCAGCAGCACCGAAAGGGTCTGCATGGTGATTTCCCACTGGCCCATGAACGCGGTCCAGACGAAGGTGCCCCCGGCCAGCAGCGACAGTTTCCAGCCGCCGAGGTAGTAGCCGATGACGGCCGCAAACCCCGCCACGGCGGCCCACGGGATGGGATCGGCCATGTAGGGCCAGCGATACTTGCCCTCCAGCAAATTGGCGGTGAACCCCAAAAGGAAGTCCAGCGGGCCTTCGGCGAACCAGCGGGTGATGTAGATCAGGCCGAACCGCCCTTGCTGCATGTCGCCGGTGATGGCGTCGAAGAAGACATCGAGCCAGTGCGCCAGCGGCGGGATCCATGCCTCGGGCAGGCGGATCAGGAAATCGGGCAGAACCGGCTTGGCCGCGCACAGCAGGATCGCGGCCACAAGCAGCGCCACCAGCACGGGGTCGCGGGTGGTGCCGGGCTGGCGCATCGACAGGGAGGTGCGGGTGGCGTTCGTGGCGACATCAGCCATTGGCGCTTTCCCCCAGGAGCACCTCCAGTGCTTCGGCCCGGGCCATCACGCCCATGATTTTGCCGTCCTTGCCCGATACGGGAAAATGCTCGCGCGGGTCGCTGACCAGCTGGCGCGCGATCTGGTGAATGGTGCGGTCGCCCGCGATGGCGTCGCCCTCGACGGCATGGCCGTTGACGGGTTTCGCCAGAACGCTGGCGTGCACGACATGGGCCTTGTCCACGTCCTCGGTGAACTTGCGCACATATTCGGTCTGCGGGTCCATCACGATGCGGTCGGGCGTGTCGCATTGCTCGATCGCGCCGTCCTTCATGATGGCGATGCGGTCGGCGAGGCGCAGCGCCTCGTCGAAATCGTGGGTGATGAAGACGATGGTCTTGCCCAGCAATTCCTGCAGACGCAGAAATTCATCCTGCATCTCGCGCCGGATCAGCGGGTCGAGGGCGGAAAAGGGCTCGTCCAGGAACCAGATATCGGGTTCGATGGCGAGCGACCGCGCGATGCCGACGCGCTGTTGCTGGCCGCCGCTGAGCTCGCGCGGGAAATACTCCTCGCGGCCTTCAAGCCCCACCAGCTTGATCACTTCCAGCGCGCGTTCGCGGCGCGCGTGCCGGTCCTGCCCGCGCATTTCCAGCGGGAATGCCACGTTTTCCAGCACGGTGCGGTGCGGCAAGAGGCCAAAGGACTGGAACACCATGCCCATCTTCGAGCGGCGCAGTTCGATCAGGTCTTTCTCGGGCAGGGCCATGATGTCCTGCCCCTCGACCTCGATCGTGCCGCCGGTGATGTCGTGCAGGCGCGAAAAGCACCGCACAAGCGTGGACTTGCCGGAGCCCGAAAGCCCCATGATGACCAGCATCTCGCCCTTGGAAACCTCGACCGAGACATCCTTGACCCCGGCGATATAGCCGTCGGCGCGAATATCCTCGTAACTGTGCCCGGGCGGCATCGACTTCAGATACCGGCGCGGATTGGTGCCGAAAAGCTTCCACGCGTTGCGGCAGGAGATGACGGGGCTGTCGGTGGTCATGGGTGAGGACGTCCTTGAATTGCCGCCGGCAGGGCATGCCCGCCGGCAAGTCCCCTGCCCGGCACGGAGCCGGACAGGGAAAACGCGAAAGGTCGGGTCAGGTGTCGCCGCCGGGCAACCACTGTTTCCAGACGCTCTCGTTGTCCTCCAGCCAGATTTCAGCCGCTTCCTCGGGTTCGTAATCGTCGACATCGACCAGCTTGGCCATCTCGGCGATCTGGGCGTTGGTGAAAGAGATCTTGGTCAGCACTTCGTAGGCGTTGGGCCATTTCTCTTCCATACCGTCCCAGGCGGCCTTTTTCAGATAGCCGTTGGCGGCGTTGCCGCAATCGTAAAGCGCGTCAGGGTTGGGGCCCTTGGACGGGTCGGTGTCGCAGCCTTCTTCCCATTCGGGAAACTCGATGAATTCCCCCGGCCAGACGGCCTCGGCAAAGTTCGGGGTCCAGTTGAAGACGATGATCGGCTTCTTGTCCTCCTCGGCAGAGGCGATATGCGCCCAGAGGGCCGCAGCGGAGCCTGCGTTTTTCACGACGTAGTTCAGATCCAGCGCCTCGGCACGTTCCTTGCCGTGCTTGAGCCAGTCGACGGGCCCGTCGAGGAAGAAGCCCTTGTCGCCGGTCTCGGGCGTCGCGAACAGTTCGGCACAGTCATTGAGCGCCTTCCAGTCCGGCAGCCCCGGGCAGGCGTCCTTGGTCCACATCGGGTACCACCAGTCCTCGCGCGTGACGGCGTCATGATCGCCGGCGTCGACGATGCCGCCCTTGTCGAGCGCGGTGCGGAAGGATTCGCCGAACGAGCCTTCCCAGACTTCCAGTTCCAGCGTCACGTCGCCCAGGCGGATCGATTCGTAGACCGCCTGGCTGTCGGTGGTGACGTATTCGACGTTGTTGCCCATCTCCTCGAAGATCTGGCCCACGGCATGGCTCATCACGAGCTGGCTGGACCAGTTGTGCAGCGGGATGACGATGGGTTCGGAACTGTCCTCGGCGGCGAAACCGGCCGAGGCGGAGGCCAGGGCGATGGCCGTCGCGGACATCAATGCTTTGATTTTCATGTTAACTCCCAGTTGGCTGTCGGGCCTGATTCTGCGTGCCGGCCCTTTGTTAGCGGGCGCAGTATCGCAAAGACCGGGTGGAACTCTGATTATAAACTTTTTGTGCCATGCCTCTAAAAATGTTTGGCAAAGGGCTACAGCCACGGCTAGGCTCGTGGCGTTGTCCCGAGTTTGAGGAGTGTGAAGGATGCTGCGCAATCGCGCCGTGTTGCCGCGCCTTGACTACCTGCTGGCCTTCGAGGTGGCAGCGGAGCTGGAGAGCTTTGCCGCGGCGGGCAAGGAACTGAACGTCTCGGAAACCGCCATCAGCCGCAAGATCCGGCTGCTGGAACAGCATTACCAGTGCGCGCTGTTCGTGCGCGGGCACCGTTCGGTGCGGCTGACGGATATGGGGCGCAAGCTGTTGTCCGGCATCGCGCCGGCGCTGAAGACGCTGGTGCGGGTGTCCGAGGACATGTGCGCGCAACTGGAGAAAAGCACGGTGAAGCTGGGCGCGACGAACTCTGTCTCGTCGCTGTGGCTGATGCCGCGGCTGCGGGCGTTTCACGAGGCGAATTGCAACATCACCATCGCGCTCACGTCGTCCGACGTGGATGCCGAGTGCCTGGCAGAGGACATGGACCTGGCGATCCTGCGCGGCGAGGGCGACTGGCCGGGGTTCGAGGCGACGCGGTTGTTCGGCGAGACGGTGTTTCCGGTCTGCGCGCCGGGCTACCTGCAGGGGCGGGCGGGCATCGACAGTGTCGACGCGCTGCGGCGGCACGACCTGATCGAGGTCAGCAACAACCATGCCGAATGGCTGAACTGGCGCACCTGGCTGGACCGGATCGGCGCCGATCCCGACAAGGTGCGGCCGTCGGCGTCGGTCAACACCTATCCACTGGCGATCCAGGCGGCGCGGGATGGCCTGGGCATCGCGCTGGGCTGGGGGCACCTGGTGGACCACCACCTGCAATCGGGCGACCTGATCCGGCCCATGGGCGCGGAGCATGTGCGCACGCGCTCGGGCTATTACCTGCTGCGGCGGCAGGGGGTCGAGCCGCGCAATGAAAGCGCCATCGTGGCGCATTGGCTGCTGCAGGAAAGCGCCGCGCGGCAGAGATACGCGGCGGAGTGAAGGCGCGGGGTGTCGCAGATTATTCTACGAATAATCTGCGCCCCAGAAAATTCGTACGAATTTTCTGGGGGACTGTCGATTTTTCAGAACGGCGGGCGCAGGACCGCGTGCAGGTAGGTGCGGGTTTCGCCCACCATTTCTTCGGCCAGGGAGAGCGCCGTGGGCCAGGGCGGGTCAAGCGTGGCCTCGACCTCGCCGATGTCGAAGGTCAGGGTCGCGTCGTGACGGCGCGCGAGGCGCTGCATCCGTTCGTTCTCGCGCAGGCACATCATGTAAAGCGAGCGCACGCCCCGGTTCTGCGCCGCCGCCAGCATCCGCACGAAAAGCGCGTCGCCGATACCTTCGTGCTGCCAGTCGGGATCGACGCTGAGGGCGATCTCGGCGCGCACGGGCCAGCTGTTCAGGAGCATCCGCAGCTCGCCGACGCCGTGCAGGTCCCCGTCAACGAACGCGCCGTAGACGACGCTGTCGAGGCCAAGCAGGGTTTCGGCATACCCGGCGACGAAATCTTCGGTCACGCTGGCGCCGAAGCGCAGGCGGCGGGTTTCGCGGTCGAGCCGGGCGAAATGGTCCAGCAAAAGCCGTTTATCCGCCGGCCACAGGCGGCGAATATCCGGCTGAATCAATATCTTGTCATGAGTGACGTCGGCATTCATGGTCTTGGACTCCTTGGCGCGGGCCATGCCCGGGCAGAGGTGTCCTCCCTGACGGGAAGATAATGCCGCGGCGCGGCATTTTCCATGAATTTTCGGTGAAACCGTTAACTTACCTCACGGCAGGGCGGCCTGTCGCTCAGCCCGCCGCGCGGATCAACTCGTCCAAGTGCACCGCCCCGCTGGCGGCCAGGGCATTGAGGTCATAGCCGCCTTCGAGGCAGGAGACCAGGCGGCCTTCGCACTGTTCCGCCGCGATCTCGCACAGGCGGCGGGTGACCCAGGCGAAATCGTCCTCGCGCAAGTTGAGGTTGGCCAGCGGGTCGTCGGCATGGGCGTCAAAGCCGGCCGAGACCAGGATCAGCTCGGGCCTGAACTCTTTGAGCCGGGGAAAGACCTGGCCTTCGTATTCCTGCCGGAACCCCTGCCCTGCCGTGCCCGGCGCCAAGGGCACGTTCAGCACATTGTCGTGATCGCCGGTTTCATGCGCGCCGCCCGTGCCGGGCCAGAGCGGCATCTGGTGGGACGAGATGAAAAGCGCGCGCGCCTCGCCGCGCAGCAGGTCCTGCGAGCCGTTGCCGTGATGCACGTCGAAATCCACCACCGCGACGCGGCTGAGGCCGTGGCGTTCCAGCGCGTGTTTCGCGGCAATCGCGACGGTACCGAACAGGCAGAAGCCCATCGGCGTCGCGGTTTCGGCGTGGTGGCCCGGCGGGCGCATGGCGACGAAGGCGTTGCCGACCTCGCCATCCAGCACCTTGTCCACCGCCAGCATCGCGCCGCCGACGGCGCGCGAGGCGCAGTCGAACGAGCCCGGCGACAGCCACGTGTCGCCGTCGAGCTGGTTGAAGCCCTGCGCCGGGATCGCCTCGCGGACCATGCTGACGTACTCCTGCGGATGACACAGCGTGAGGTCGGCATCCGTCGCCAGCGGCGCCTCGGCCCGGATCACGTCCTTGCCATCGAGCGCGGGCCACAGGTGTTCCAGCCGCGCCACGCGTTCGGGGTGGCCATCGGGCGTGACGTGGTTGAGACCGTCCTCGTGGGTGACAAGTAGCGTGGACATGGGCGCGGCTCCTCCTCTTATGACGCGGTCCGGGGCGGCGACGGGGCCGCGCCGAATGTTCACAACAGCTTAGAGGCCATGCGGCCACTGTCCAGCGCGACTTGTCCACAAGCGGGGGGCGTGTAAGGTATTGCCATGGAAGAGGACGCCGTCACAGACACCGCGACCGGCGAGGAGGCCGGCATGAGCTCGCCCGCCGAGGCGACGCCGGACGCCGCCAACGACGCGATCGAACAGGCCCAGACCATCGCCATCGGGCTGTGGGAACAGGCGCAATTGTTCGTGGCCGGTCTGTTGCGGCCATGGAGCCTTTACCAGGTGGGGATCATCATCGGGCTTTGGGTTGCGGCGACGATCCTGGCGCGGATCTTCGGCCCGCACCTGCACAACTGGATGCGCACCCGCGAAGGCTGGCCCAAGTGGCGGATGCGGTTCCTGGTGATGATGCACCGGCGCTTGCGCCTGATCTTCATGGTGCTTCTGATCTGGCCGGTCTACGGGATCATGCAAGAGGTGACATGGCCCAGCCGATCCTACCTCATCGGCGTCATGGCGAGCCTTGCCACGGCGTGGCTGTTCATCGCGGTCATCACGCGGCTGATCGGCAACGCGTTCCTGCGCGGCATGGTGCGCTATGCCGCCTGGACATGGGTCACCCTGTCGATCGTCGGGCTGACGGACGAGACGATCCAGATCCTGGACAGCGCGTCGGTGCACCTGGGCGAGATGCGCCTGTCGCTGTGGATCGTGTTGCAGGCCGTCGCGATGATCGCGTTCCTGATGTTCCTGGCGCGGTTCGTGTCCACGACCTCGGCCTCGCGCATCCGCTCGAACAAGGACATTTCGCCGTCGATGCAGGTGCTGGCGGTCAAGGTGATCCAGATCTCGCTCTATGGCGCGGCCTTCTTCATCGGCCTGCGCGCCGTGGGGGTGGACCTGACCGGGCTCGCGGTGCTGTCGGGCGCCATCGGCGTGGGTCTCGGCTTTGGCCTGCAGAAGGTGGTGTCGAACCTGGTGTCGGGGGTGATCATCCTTCTGGACAAGTCGATCAAGCCCGGTGACGTGATCAGCCTGGGCGAGACGTTCGGCTGGATCAATTCTCTGGGTGCGCGGTATATCTCGATCACCACGCGGGACGGCAAGGAATACCTGATTCCGAACGAGGACCTGATCACCGGGCAGGTGGTGAACTGGTCGCATTCCAACGAATTCGTGCGGCTGGATATCTATTTCGGCACCGCCTATGGCGACGACCCGCACCAGGTGCGCAAGGTGGCGATCGAGGCCGCCAAGGGCGTGGAGCGTGTGCTGTCCTTCAAGGCGCCGGTGTGCCACATCGTGGGCTTCGGCGACAGCAGCGTGGATTACATCCTGCGGTTCTGGATCAGCGACCCGACCGCGGGGCTGACCAACATCCGCGGCAACGTGTACCTGGCGCTGTGGGACGCGTTCCAGCAGCACGGCATTTCGATCCCCTTCCCGCAGCGCGAGGTCAAGGTACTGGAAGGCTCGGAACTGGGCACGCGGGCGTTGGACCGGGCTGGACCGGGCAAAGCGACGCAGGATGGCGCGGCAGAGGAACAAGGCGGCTGACCGTGGCGTTACCGGGCCAAAAGGAGAAATCTCATGGCCCATACGCTGACCCTGCAATCGCAGGAAAATGTCACCCACGACACGCATCGCTATGTGTTCGACCGCCCCGAAGGCTTTGAGTTTCAGCCCGGGCAGGCTGCAGAACTGGCGATGTGCCGCGACGGCTGGCAGGAGGAGGGGCGACCCTTCACCTTCACCTCGCTGCCCGCCGACAGTCATCTGGAATTCACGATCAAGAGCTACCCGTCGCATGACGGCGTGACCGAGAAGTTGCCAGACCTGGCGCCGGGCGAGCACGTCACGCTGGACGGACCCTTCGGCGCGATCACCGATGAGGGGCCGGGGCTGTTCCTGGCTGCGGGTGCGGGCGTCACGCCTTTCATCGCGATCCTGCGGAAGCGGGCGAAAGAGGGTGATCTGGACGGCTGTCAGCTGATCTTTTCCAACAGCAAGGAGAAGGACATCATCCTGCGCGACGAATGGCAGGGGATGGACGGCCTGAAGGTCGATCATGTGCTGTCGGACGAGGACGTCTCCGGGCTGCATCATGGCAAGGTCGACAAGGCGTTCCTGGAGGCTCACGCGAATCTGTCCGGTCAGGTCTATATCTGCGGGCCGCAAGGCTATGTCGATGCGATGCGCGACGCGGTGAAGGAGCTGGGCGTTCCCGGCGACCGCATCCACACCGAGGAAGGCTGGTAAGGGCGCGGAGTCCTACACAAGTCGGGTGTACGTGGCGGGATGCTGCCGTTTTCCGGGGCGCGAGGGCCACAGGCCCGGGCGCTTCGGGAAAGCCTTCATTGAATTGTGACACGCCAGTTGCTATTTTCGTGTCACGCTCGGCACCGGGGCGGATCGGTGCGTAGTAGAAGGAGGACAATGTCCTGTCTCTTACAATCGACGCGGCTCCGGCCGCTGAAAGGGGCGCGGGTTTGAGCGCGTCCGACATGGCGACAAGCAGTGACGCACAGCTTGCGCGCATCCTTTCCGCACTCGACGAAGACAAGGCCGAAGAGATCGTGCAGATCGACCTTCGGGGCAAGTCCCCGATCGGCGATTACATGGTGATCTGCTCGGGCCGGTCCTCGCGCCAGGTGACGGCCATCGCCGAAAAGCTTTCGGAGCGGCTGAAATCCGAGATGGGCGTGCTGACCAAGGTCGAGGGCAAGGACGCGGGCGACTGGGTGCTGATCGACACGGGCGACGTGATCGTCCATGTCTTCCGCCCCGAGGTGCGGGACTTCTATCAGCTTGAAAAGATGTGGCTTCAGGGTCACGGGGCAGCCCAGGCCGCCAAGAGCTGAATGCGCGTCCATATCTGCGCGGTGGGCCGGATGAAGACCGGCCCGGAACGCGCCTTGCTTGATGATTACCTGGTCCGGTTCGACCGGACCGGACGCAGCCTGGGGCTTGGCCCGGCAGAGATGCACGAGGTCGAGGACCGCAAGGGCGGCGGCATGGAGGCCGAGGCGCAGCTGCTGGAGCGCGCATTGCCCAAGGGGGCGGTGATCGTGGCGCTGGACGAGCGCGGCAAGCTGCTGACATCTCCTGAATTTTCGGACAATCTGGCCGGCTGGCGCGACACGGGCCGCGGCGACGTGGCCTTCGTGATCGGCGGCGCCGACGGGATCGCGCCCGCGCTGCGCGACCGGGCGGAGGTCACGCTGTCCTTCGGCAAGATGGTCTGGCCGCACATGCTGGCCCGGGTGATGCTGGCCGAGCAGCTTTACCGCGCGGCCTCGATCCTGGCGGGGGCGCCCTATCACCGGGCGTGACCTTGCGGGGTGGCTGCGCCACACTTTGTAGCGGTGATGAGGGGCGCTGCCCCTCAAACTCCCCGGGATATTTCGGGCCAGAGGAAGCGGGCAAGAAAGCGGTTCACCACCCGGTTCAGACGGGTTAGAAGCGGCCAAGGATTCAGGAGGCAGGATTGAGCGCGCCAAGACCCGTAGTTTTGTGTATTCTCGACGGTTGGGGCATCAGCGAGGAGCGTGAGGCGAACGCGCCCGCGCTGGCCGCGACGCCGCATTTCGATCGGCTGATGGAGACCTGTCCGAACGCCACGCTGATCACCCATGGCCATGACGTGGGCCTGCCCGAGGGGCAGATGGGCAATTCCGAGGTGGGGCACCTCAATATCGGCGCGGGCCGGGTGATCGAGATGGATCTGCGGCGCATCGACCGGGCGATCGAGACCAGCACGTTCGGCGCCCTGCCCGGGTTCATCCGGTTTGCCGACAAGGTCGAGGCCGCGGGGGGCACCGCGCACCTGCTGGGCGTGCTGTCGGATGGCGGGGTGCACAGCCATATCGGGCACATGATCGCGGCGGCCAACGCGCTGACGGCACGGGGTGTGCCGGTGGCCATTCATGCCTTCACCGACGGGCGCGACGTGGCGCCGACCTCGGCCAAGGTATACCTGGAGGCGTTGCGCGCGGCGCTGCCCATGGGGGCCCGGATCGCCACCGTGTCGGGGCGGTATTACGCGATGGACCGCGACAACCGCTGGGACCGGGTGCAACTGGCCTACGAGGCGCTGGCCCATGGCGAGGGGTACACCGCCGATACCGCCGCCTGCGGCATCGACGAGGCCTATGCCAAGGGCCGGACCGACGAGTTCATCAAGCCGCGCGTTCTGGGGGATTATGACGGCATGAAGGACGGCGACGGTCTGTTGTGCCTGAATTTCCGCGCCGACCGGGCGCGCGAGATCCTGGCGGCCTTCGCCGACCCCGAGTTCGACGATTTCGAGACCGGCAGGCGCCCGGCCTTTTCCGCCGTCAGCGGGTTCACCGAGTATTCGCGCCGGCACAGCGCCTATATGGACTGCATCTTTCCCGACGAGCAGCCGGTGAACACGCTGAGCGCCTGGCTGGCGCAGCATGGCAAGCGCCAGTTCCACACCGCCGAGACCGAGAAATACCCGCATGTGACCTTTTTTCTGGCCGGCGGGCGCGAGACCCCCGAGGACGGCGAGGCGCGGTACATGGCGCCGTCGCCCAAGGTGGCGACCTATGATTTGCAACCCGAGATGTCGGCGGGCGAGGTCACCGACCACCTGGTGGAGGCCGTCGCCGAAGGCTACGATTTCATCGTGGTGAACTATGCCAACCCCGACATGGTGGGCCATACCGGCGACCTGGGGGCGGCGATCCGCGCCTGCGAGGCAGTGGATGCGGGGCTGGGCCGGGTGCTCGACGCGCTGGAGGCGGCGGGGGGCGCCATCATCGTCACCGCCGATCACGGCAATTGCGAGACCATGGTGGACCCGCTGACCGGCGGGCCGCATACCGCGCATACCACCAACCCGGTGCCGGTCATCGTCAGGGGCGCGCCCGAGGGCGCGCGTCTGCGCGACGGGCGGCTGGCCGACCTGGCGCCCACGGTGCTGGACCTGATGGACCTGCCCAAGCCGGACGAGATGACCGGGACGAGCCTTCTGGAATGATCCGCGCGGCGCTTCTTTCGCTGGCGCTCATGGGCGGCGCCCCCGCCCTGGCGCAGGACCCCGGCACGGAGGCGCGGGCTGCGTCGGACCGCCTGAACCGGGCCGCGGCGCTGATGGAGGCGGCCGAGGGCGCGGCCAACCGCGTGAAGGCTCTGACCGAAGTGGTGGGCGCCTACGAGGACGGGCTAGAAGCGATGCGCGAGGGCCTGCGCCGCGCCGCCATCCAGGAAGAGGCGCTGTCGCGCCGCCTGCAATCGCGCGAGGACGAGATCGCCCGCCTTCTGGGCGTGTTGCAGAGCATGGCGCAATCCGAGGGGCCGGTGCTGTTGTTGCATCCTTCCGGCCCGATCGGCACGGCGCGGTCGGGCATGATCCTGTCGGATGTCACCCCGGCGCTGGAAACCCGCGCCGCCGCCCTGCGAGCCGAGCTGGAAGAGGTGACCGTGCTGCGGCAGTTGCAGCAAAACGCGCTCGACACCCTGCGCGAGGGGCTGAAGGGCGCACAGGATGCGCGCACCGCGCTGAGCCAGGCGATTGCCGACCGCACCGACCTGCCGCGCCGGTTCGTCGAGGACCCGGTGAAGACCGCGCTGCTGGTGGCCTCGACCGAAACGCTGGAAGGGTTCGCCAGCGGGCTGAGCCAGATCGCGGTCGACGAGGTGCCCGGATCGCTGCCCGGGATCGACGCCCGCAAGGGCAGCCTGCGCCTGCCGGTCGAGGGGCGCATCCTGCGCCGTGCCGGAGAGGCCGATGCCGCCGGGATCGTCCGGCCCGGCATCCTGATGGCGACCCGGCCCCGGGCGCTGGTGACCACGCCGGCCCCGGCCACGCTGCGTTATCGCGGCGAGCTTCTGGATTACGGCAACGTCGTGATCCTGGAGCCGCAGGCGGGCCTTCTGATGGTGTTTGCCGGGCTTGACGTGGTGTACGGCGAAATCGGCGAGGTTCTGCCCGGCGGCAGCCCGATCGGCATGATGGGCGCGCCCGAGGGCGAGGCCGGCGAGGATGCTAACGCGCTCTTGATCGAGAATGAAAAAGATGCGGGTGCGTCCCGGAGCCAAACCCTTTATATAGAACTGCGAGAAGACAACGAACCCGTCGATCCGGAGACCTGGTTCGAGACAAGCGAAGGATGAGCAACCCGATGAAGAAGTTTCTGATCGCCGCCCTCGTCGGCAGCCTGACGGGCGCGGTCGTGACAACCCAAGTCGCCGCGCCGCTTCTGGCGCAGGAGGCGGCCAAGACGACGAATGTCTACGAACAGCTTGACCTCTTTGGCGATATTTTCGAGCGAATCCGCTCGCAATATGTCGAGGAAGTGGACGAAGGCGAACTGATCGAGGCCGCGATCAACGGCATGCTGACCTCGCTCGATCCACATTCCAGCTATCTCAGCCCCGACGATGCCGCCGACATGCGGGTGCAGACCCGCGGCGAGTTCGGCGGGCTTGGCATCGAGGTGACGCAGGAAGACGGATTCGTTAAGGTCGTGTCGCCGATCGACGGCACACCGGCCGAGAATGCCGGCATCGAGGCCGGCGATTTCATCACCCATGTGGACAGCGAAAGCGTGCTGGGCCTGACCCTGGACGAGGCGGTGGAAATGATGCGCGGCCCCGTGGGCAGCGAGATCGTCATCACCGTGGTCCGAGAAGGCGAGGCGGAACCCTTCGACGTGTCGATCGTGCGCGACACGATCAAGCTGACCGCGGTGCGGGTGCGCACCGAGCAGCAAAGCGTCGTGCTGCGGGTGACCACGTTCAACGACCAGACCTTCCGCAACCTGGAAAGCGGCCTGGCCGAGCAGATCGAGGACGCGGGCGGCATCGACAAGATCAACGGCATCGTGCTGGACCTGCGCAACAACCCCGGGGGCCTGTTGAACCAGGCGATCCAGGTCAGCGACGCGTTCCTGGAAAAGGGCGAGATCGTCAGCACACGGGGCCGTGCGCCCGAGGATGGCGAGCGCTTCAACGCCAAGCCGGGCGACCTGGCGGAGGGCAAGCCCATCGTCGTGCTGATCAACGGCGGGTCGGCCTCGGCGTCGGAAATCGTCGCCGGCGCGCTGCAGGATCACCGCCGCGCCATCGTCGTGGGCACCAAGAGCTTCGGCAAGGGATCGGTCCAGACGGTCATGCCGCTGCGGGGCGACGGCGCGATGCGCCTGACCACGGCGCGGTATTACACGCCGTCGGGCCGCTCGATCCAGGCGCTGGGTGTCAGCCCGGACATCATCGTGGACCAGCCGCGCCGCGCCGAGGAAAGCGAGGAGGACGAGGAGGAAAACCCCGCCAACCGCTTTGACCGCTCGGAGGCGGACCTGCGCGGGCGTCTCGACAATGACAGCCTGAGCGAGGACGAGATCCGCCAGATCGAGGAAGACCGCGAGAAGGTCGAGCAAGCCGCCAAGCTGCGCGAGGAAGACTACCAGTTGGCCTATGCCATCGACATCCTCAAGGGCCTGACAGCGCTGGGTCCGGAATACGAGTGATCCGGTCAGAGACTGAATGAACACGCGGGCGGGGATGATCCCCGCCCGTTTTCGTTTTAGGCTGCGTCATGCCCGAATTGCGCCAACCTTCCGCCAATGATCTTGCCGACCTGACCGCCCTGTGCCTGCGGTCCAAGGCCTACTGGGGATATGACGCGGAGTTCATGGCCGCCTGCGTGCCGGTGCTGACGCTGACCGAGGCCGACCTGACGGACATTCCGACGATCACCGAGGTCGAGGGCGAGACGCTGCTCGGCATGGTGCAGGTCTCGAACGGGGACGAGGGCTGTTATCTGCAAAGGCTTTTCGTCGATCCTGCGCATATGGGCATGGGAACCGGGCGGCGGCTGTTTCAATGGGCGGTCGGGACGGCCCGCGGCATGGGGGCCACGGAAATGATCGTCGAGTCCGATCCCGGCGCGGTGCCTTTCTATGTCGCCATGGGCTGCCGTCCCGCAGGCGCGGCCCCGTCCGAGGCGATCCCGGGCCGGATGCTGCCGCGCCTGGTGTACGACCTGCGGTAGGCCCCACGAAATTCGCACGAATTTCGTCGGGCTCCGATCAGCCGGCGCGCGTCAGATGCGCCTCCATCGCCGCCAGCCCGTCGTCCAGCCCGCGCCGCCCGAAGCCGAGGCGGAAGCGGTCTGTCGGCGTCAGCCCGAGGTCGGAGCGGTAGATCGTGCTAGGCAACAGAAGAACGCCCGACTCTTCCACCAGCTTGCGGGCGAATTCCTCGACGCCGTCCGCCCCCAGATAGCGCGGGAAGCCCATGCAGGCACCATCCGGGCGCCGCCACTCGAAAAGATCGGGATGGCGGGCAAAGAACGCGTCCCATTTGGGCAGGTTCTCGTCCACGATGGCACAGTTGCGCGCCAGGATCGCATCGCGGTTCTTGAGCGCGATGAGCGCCAGCCGCTCGCTGGGGCCGGAATTGCAGATCGACAGGTAATGCTTCATCCGCTCCATCCGGCTGAGCACCTCGCGGTCCTGGCAGGCGATCCAGCCGACGCGCAGCCCCGGCAGGCCGTAGGATTTCGACATCACGCCCAGCGAGAGCCCGCGTTCGTAGACATCGGCGATGAACGGCAGGTGTTCGGCGTCCGACGGGCCCAGCCCGTTGAAGATCTCGTCATGCAGGATCCAGATGCCGTGGTGGCGGCAAAGCTCGATCAGCGCGTCGTAGCGGTCGCGCGGCAGGATCGCGCCGGTGGGATTGTGCGGAAAGTTGATGGTCAGCAGGCGGGTGTTGGGGCGGATCGCTTCGCGCACCCGGTCGATGTCGAGCGACCAGTTGTCGTTCGGATCGAGCGGTACGCCGGTCGCCTCGCAGATCGCCAGGGGCAGGCTTTCGTGCGACTGGTAGTTGGGGGTGACCACGATGGCGTGGCTGTCTGCATCCAGCAGAACGGTGTTTGCTGCGAAGATGCCTTCGCTGGCCCCGGCGAAACACAGGATGTTGTCCGCCGGTTGCGCCTTGTAGGTTGCGGCAATCGCCGCGCGCAGTTCGGGCGCGCCGTAGGTTTCGGTATAGCCCAGCCACATATTCTCGAACCCGTCGCGGTCTTCGGGGTTGGCCATGGCCAGCAGTTCGGGAAGGGACATGCTCTCTGCGTCCGAGGCGGTCATGTGGTGGCGGGCCTTGAATTCCCACTTGGCGAAATGGGTTTCCAGCCGGAAATCGGGCAGGGTCGTCATGCGTTTTCCTGTTGGTTCAGTCTATCGCACGGATAAGCTTGCGCTCCAGCACGCGCAAGACGGTGCGCAGGTCATGCCCGCGTTTCAGCACCTGCCCGTCCATGCCGATCACCGCGTATTGCCCCTGCCGGCTGCGCAGCTTGGGGCGTTTCTCGATCCGGTAGAGCGGGTTCTCGGCGGTGCGGCGGAAGACCGAGAAGATCGCGACGTCGCGCAGGCTGGAGATCCCGTAGTCGCGCCATTCGCCGGCGGCGACCATGCGGCCATAGACCGACAGGATCGCGGCAAGCTCGGTGCGGTGGAAGGCCACCTGTTGCGCGCTGCCTTGCGGCGGGAACGGAGAGGTGGGTTGGAATGTCATGTCTTCAGAGTTGCGGTAAAAGGGTGGCGAGGCAAGGGATTTGTGGATCTTGCCGGTCTGGCGGCTGGGTGGTGCCGCTGTCATGCCGGAGCTGATCCGGGGTCTCTTTGGTCAAGTCTGGGGTTCTACGAAGCTGTCCATCAAACAGCTCCAACGCGCGGAACCAAGGCGCGGCTTTGCCGCGCCGCCGCGCGATCGTCCGGTGACCGAAAGGCGATTGCAAGCAATCGCTGAAAGGGGGGCCGCCCGGACGGGCTGGCGATTGGGGGACATAGGCGTGCCGATCAGAGGTCTTACGGATGCGGCTTCCATAAAGCGCCATGAACACGTGTCGGCTCGCCATCCCGCGGTCTGGCAATCGCGCGGCCCCTACCCCCGGCCGATATAGGGCATCTTCGTCGCCATCACCGTCAAAAACTGGACGTTTGCCTCGGGCGGCATTTCGGCCATGTGCAACACCGACCGGGCGGCATTTTCCACGTCCATCGTGTGCATCTCGGGGTTGGCCTCTTTCAGGCCCGCCACCAGTTCGCTTTCGGCATTGCCGATGTCGATCTGGCCGCAGGCGATGTCGAAAGGCCGGCCATCCAGCGACAGCGAACGGGTCATGCCGGTGATCGCGTGTTTCGACGTGGTGTAGCAGATCGAGCCGGGGCGCGGCACGTAAGCGGACAGCGAGCCGTTGTTGATGATCCGCCCGCCCTGCGGGTCCTGCGCGCGCATGGCGGCGAAGGCCAGTCGCGCGGTGATGAACATGCCGCGCAGGTTGACGGACATGACCTCGTCGAAAGCCTCGACACTGACGGCGTCGGGCGTGGTCGAGGGGCCGAACATGCCGGCATTGTTGAACACCGCATCCAGACGCCCGGCCTTGTCCAGAAACGTCTCGAAGGCGCGGTCCATCGCTGCCGCATCGGTCACGTCGGCGGGCAGGACCACCGCCTCGCGGCCGTGGGCCACCTCTTTCAGTTTGTCGGCGCGGCGGGCGAGCAGCCCCACGCGCCAGCCCGCGTTAAGAAAGACCTCGGCGGTGGCGCGGCCAATGCCGGAACTGGCCCCGGTGATCAGGATGGATTTCATGCCTCTTCCTCCGCTTCCAGTTCCAGGGCCGCGGGGGCGGCGCGCAGGTCGTCGATGCGCAGCGCCCCCGTGGGTTTCGACAGGCGGTTGCGCACCACCCAGTGCAGCCGCTCCTCGGCGCGGGTGATGGCGACGTAGGCCAGACGCTTCCACAGCGGTTGCCCCGCCTCGGTCCGGCCCATGCGGGCGGCGGCGTAGATGTCCGGCGCGAAGACCTGCACGTCGGGCCACTGGCTGCCTTGCGCCTTGTGGATCGTGACCGCCGCGCCGTGCAGGAAGGTGGCGCCCATGCGGGCGGCGAAGGGAATGAAGGGTTCTTCCTCGTCCGGTTTCTCGATCTTGACGATGCTGGCCGCACTCACGCGGGGATCCTCCGCGCCCATCACGTGCAGGCGGGAAAAGCCCGGCTTGCGGCCCGCGCCCAGATAGATCACCTGCGCGCCCTTGATCAGGCCGCGCGCCTCGAGGTCGAGCCGTTTCTTGCGGTGCTTGAGCGGCAGTTCCAGCCCGTCGCAAATGAGCGGCTCGCCTTCCAGAAGCTCGGTGTCGGGCGCGCCATGCACGGCGCGAAAGGCGTTGATCAGGCGGATGCGTGTGGCGTTGCGCCAGACGAGGACGGGCGAGCGCGCCATCAGGTCGACCTCGACCCGTTGCGCCCATTGCACGCGGTCGTCCTGCGCCGCCTTCTGCTCGACCAGCCGCTCGAAATCCTGGAAGCCCACGTCGGGGTCACCCAAGGAGTGCGCCAGATCGAGGATCGGGTTGTCGGCGTCCTGCCGGTGGATGCGGTTCAGCGTCAGCTTGGCGGGCGCGGGCAGCCCGTCGAAGACCATCGCGCCGGACTGGTTCACCGGGGCGAGCTGGGCGGGGTCTCCGAAGAGAAGCAGCGTCGGAAAGATTTCCTGCAGGTCCTCGTATTGCTTTTCATCGAGCATCGAGGCCTCGTCGATGAAGCCGATATCCAAAGGCTCTTCGCGGCGCTTCCAGCCGGTGATGAAATCGCTGCCCCTGAGACCGGCAGCCGCCAGCGCCCCGGGGATGGACTTGTGCGTGCCATAGAACAGCCGCGCGCGTTCCAGTGCCTCTTCGGTCAGGCCCTCGATCTCGGGCTTGTCGCCATTGCCGGCCAGCCATTCGGCGATGCGCTCGTATTCGGGGTCATAGACGGGGGTATAGAGGATGCGGTGAATGGTGGTGGCGGGCACGCCGCGCATCCGAAGGACACTGGCGGCCTTGTTGGTGGGCGCGAGGATAGCCAGTGTGCGCCGGTCCTTGCGGCGGCGGCCTTCCCAGTCGCCAGACACCACGTCGACGCCGGCCTCCTCCAGCGCGCGGTAGAGTGCGGCCAAGAGCAGCGTCTTGCCCGACCCGGCCTTGCCCACCACGGCCATGACGCGGGATTTGCCCTCGCGTGGCGGGGTCAGCATTCCCTCGTCCAGGTCGACGCCAACCTCGCGCAGCGCGGCCGCGATGCGGTCATGGGCCTCGGCCTGGTCGTCAGAGTATGTAAGCGCGGTCTGGGACATGGCGCGACCCTACAGCCGCACACATCGCTGCACCAGCGCGGGCACCATTTTCTGCGCAGAAAATGGGTCGGAAAATGCGTATTTTCCGGGTCGGAATTTGCGCAAATTCCGGTACGCCCCGCTTAGGCCGTTTGCGCGAAAGGCTGGCGCTCGTCGCCAAAGCTGCGGCGGAACCATTGCTCGCTCAATTGCGGGGTCACGCCGGCGCGTCGTGCCACTTGGGCGCGGGCGGCATCGGTGAATTCCCACAAGCCTACGCTGATCCGGTCACGGCCCGCGCCGACGCTGCCCAGAACCTCTGGCGAGGCGCCGATCATGCGGTAGATCCGCACCATGCGCGCGTCGAACACGCCGGCGAAATGCTGCACGCCGAAATGGCGCATCAACTCGCCCCCGCCCAGCATCAGCGCGGCGGCGACGCGGCTTTCGGCGCCGCGCGCCAGGCAGAACCGGGTGCATTCCCAGATATGCGGGCTGACGATCGTACCGCCGCCCAGGATATCGGTGAAATGGTCGTTGATCATCGTGCGCCCGGTCGTGGGCAGGAACCGCATCGAGCCCTTGTGGCGCCCGTCCGCCCCTTCCCAGATCACGTAGAGCGGGTTGAGGGCGTCGTATTCATCGCGCTCGAACCCCTGCGCATCGACACGCACGTCCCAGCCGAGCCGGGTTTTGAACTGGTCGGCCCGGTCGCGGAACATGCCGTCGGACAGCTTGGCGAAACGGTTCAGTTGATCGGCGTATAGGTAGCGCAGCATGGTCGAATTCCCCTCTGTCGTGACGATAAGAGGAAAATTCTCGACAATTCGTTAAGCGCCCGTGCGTGCACCGCGCGCTGCGTTCACCGGCCCCGTGTCAGATCACGATCAGCCCCTGGCTGATGGCGCGGGCCACCGCGTGGACGGTGTTGATCGCCCCAAGCTTGAACCGCGCGGATTCGATGTAGACCCGCAGCGTGTGTTCCGAGATCGACAGCGTGTCGGCCACCTGCGCCCGACCATAGCCCAGGGCCAGCAGCGTCAGCGCATCCACCTCGCGCGGGGATAGCTGGCGCGCGGGCGCGGGGGCGCGGTCGGGCTCGAACTCCAGCGCCTTCTGGTTGAAGGTGTGGGCGCACAGGATCAGCTCGCGGCGGCGCGACTCGGTGAACGCCGCCCAGGCGTCGTCATCGCAGCAGTGGTTCACGGTAAAGAGCGCGAATTGCCCGTTCGGCCCGCGCAGCGGAATGGAATAGCCCTGGTTGCCCAGCCCGTGGTCCAGCGCCTCTTTCAGGAAGGCCTGCGCGGGCTTGCCGGACCAGTCCAACCGTTTCCAGTCGACCGGGTGGAACCGCTGATAGCAGCCCTTGATGACAGGATCTATGCGCAGGTAGTCCTTTTCGACATAGCGCGCCACCCAGGCCGGATCGTAGGTGCCGCAGCCGTACTGGTCG